>NZ_JBJZOH010000004.1:0-292193 GCF_047200595.1 Streptomyces sp. MS19
CCCCGAGGACTCGGTGGCGTAGTTGGTGTGCCCGAAGGTGCGCTCGGGGTCGCTCTGGAGCAGCGTGCCGTTGTGCCGGCCGTCCTCCGCCTCGTACTCGGTGTACGGCACGGCCGCGCCGCGGCCGACGACGATGGCGCGCGAGAAGACGTTGTTGTTCTCGTTGGTCTCCGCGACGGTGTCGGTCGCGTCGGCGGTGGCGGTCAGCGTGGCGCCGCCGCTGGTCGCCGTCCAGGTGCCGTTGACGCTCACGGTCGCCGTCGCCCCGGCGGCGACCGACGGGGTGTTGGTGTTCAGCGTCGTCGTCCCGGCCGTCAGGCGCGTGACGGTGGTGGCGTTCGTGGCCGTGGTGCCGCGGTTGTTGACCCGCACGGTGAAGGACACCTGCGCGCCCACCGCCGGGTTGGCCGGGCTGTGGTCGATGCCGAGGACCTGGAGGTCGGGCCCCGGGCTCTGCCCGACCACGAGCTGCGTGGCGGCGGTGCGGCTGTTGTTGTCGTTGCTCTGCTCCACGACGGTGTCCGTCGGGTCCACCAGCGCGGAGACGGTGTAGCTGCCCTGGGGGCGGCGGCCCGCGTCCACCGTGACGGTGGAGGAGGCCCCGGCCGCCAGCGCGCCCACCGGGGCGCTGCCGACGACGACGCCGCCCAGGCTCACGTTCACGGTCGTCGCGGGGGAGGCGGCCGAACCGGCGTTGCGCACGGTCGCGCTGATCCGCACCGCGTCGGTCTCCACCGGGGCGGCGGGCGTCCACGTCAGGTCGGTGACGGTCAGGTCGGGGTTGGGCGCCGGGACGCCGATGACCTGGAGCCCGGCGACCTGGCCGCCGGGCGCGCCGGTGTTGCCCGTGAAGCGCAGCTGGAGGTCGGCGACGCGTCCGGTGACGGGGATGGTCACCGTGTTCTGGTTGGCGGACGGGCTGAACGAGTAGCCGGCGGCGGCGCGCAGCGAGGTGAACGTGCTCGCGTTCTGCTCGCGGCCGAGGATCTGGATGTTCTGGGTGCGCGGACCCCAGGCGGCGTCCGGATTGAGCCGGACGACGACGGTGTTGACGTCCGCGTTGGCGCCCAGCCGCACCGTCAGCGTGGCCGGGAAGCCGTTCGACTCCCAGTAGGTGGACAGGCTGTTGTCGTTGGCGTTGGCCGCGACGAAGTCGAAGGTCGTGGAGGACGCCTCGATCGGCCTGCCCTGCGCCAGGTCGGAGCCCTCGCCCGGCTCACCGGGCTCACCGGGACCGCCCGGGTCCTCGCCGCCGTCGTCCTCGCCGTAGATCTCCAGCTCGGAGAGCTGCGCGGCGGGCCAGCCGGTGTTCGCGGTCACGTGCACCCGCACGTACCTGACCTGCGTCGCGGTGAAGTCGACGGTGACGGTGTTGGCCGACCCCGGGCTGAACTGGCGGCCCTGGGAGGCGGCGAGCGTCGAGAAGGAGCTGCCGTTCGTGCTGCCCTGGACGCTGAGCGTCTGGGTGCGGGCCTCCCAGGTGGCCGGCAGCTTCAGCACCACCTGGTCGATCGCGGCGGCGGAGCCGAGGTCCACCTGCACCCAGTGGGGGAAGGCGTTGTTCGGCCCCTCCCAGTAGGACGCCTGGTTGCCGTCGTTGACGCTGGACGCGGGGAAGCCGCCGTTGGTGGCGCTGGCGGTGGCGGACTTGCCGAGGGCCAGGTTCGGCCCGTCGGCGGCCGACGCGGCGCCGGCGACGGGCAGCAGCCCGGCGACCAGCAGGCCGGCCAGGGCCAGGGCGCTGATCAGCCGCCGGCCGAGTTGTCTCCAAGTCATGGGGGTCCTCAGTTCCGTGGGAACGACGCAGGGGGCTGCCGGAGGCCCCGTCCGGCCCCGGGGGACGCACCGGGTCGGGGGGCGGAACGGGGACCGCGACAGACGGGATGTGCGCTTGCCGAGAACTTGCAAGAAACTTGCGGAGAATTAAGTGAGTTAGTCGATCTCTTGCGAGAGGGTAGTCAGAGTTTTCAAGCAGGTCACGAGTTTGTCAACGGTTTGCGCATGACGGGGACATGTCGTGCCGTAGCGCGCCCGGCCGTCACGCCGCGTGTCCTCCGCGGGGGGTCGCGCAACGGGACAGAACATGCCGGACATGCCAGAGTGGGAGGAACCGTACTCACCGAGGTCCTCAGATGAGCGAGAACAGGCGGCACGAGCCCGCCCCGCCGGAGTCGCTGCCGCAGGACTGGCCGGTCCACCCGGACACCTCCCTCGCCCTCAACCGGATGGGCAGCTTCGACTGGGACCTCGACCGCGAAGTGATGCACCTCGACGAGGCGGCGCTCGACGTCTTCGACCTGCGCCCCGACGAGTGGGACTCCCGGCCCGAGTCGCTCGCCAGCCGTGTCTCCCGCGCCGAGGGCGAGCGCCTGGACGCCATGCTTCGCAAGTCCCTGGGCGACGGCAGCGGCGGCTACGGCGCGTACTTCCGCATCCGCCGGCGCAACGGCCTCACCCAGTGGACCCACACCCAGGGCCACATCGAACGCGACGGGACGGGGCGCCCGTACCGGATCATCGGCATCGTCAGGGACGCCACCGCCGAGCTGTCCCACGCCGTGGACCGCGAGGCCGTCGCGGTCGAGCGGCGCAAGCAGACCAGCATCGTCGAGGAGACGACCCGCGCCATCGCCAACGCCAGGACGGTCCAGGACGTGACGTCCGTCCTCGGCGGCCCGGCGGGGCTGCGGCTCGTCGGCGCGGCGCGCGTACGCCTCGGCCTGATCGAGTCGGGGCACCTGCGCCTGGTGCTCGGCGGCCTGGAGGCGCCGCCCGAGATCGAGTACCAGCGCATGGAGGACGACCTGCCGATGAGCAGGGTCGTCCGCGACCGCGCGCCGCTCTTCCTCACCTCGGCCGGGGAACTGGCCGCCCACTTCCCCGAGCTGGCGAAGGCCCTGTTGGCGCACGGCATCAGGTCCGCCGCGTACCTGCCGCTCACCGCGCAGGGCACCGCGCTCGGCGGCCTCGGGCTGCTCTTCGAGGAGGACCGTCCGTTCCCGCCCGAGGAGCGCAACCTGATGGTCGCCCTCAGCAGCAGCATCGCCCAGAGCCTCCAGCGCGCGGTGCTCTACGAGCAGGAGCACGACCTCGCCGAGGACCTCCAGCGCGCCATGCTCCCGCGCGAGATCCCGGAGGTCCCCGGCGCGCGCATCGCCGTCCGTTACCGCTCGGCGGGGCTCGGCCGCGACATCGGCGGCGACTGGTACGACGTGATCCCGCTGCCCGACGGATGCGTCGCGACGGTGATCGGCGACGTGGAGGGCCACGACACGCACGCGGCGGCCGTCATGGGCCAGCTGCGCATCGTCCTGCGCGCCTACGCGTCCGAGGGCCATCCGGCGGGCGCCGTGATGTCACGGGCCTCCGCCTTCCTGCGTGACCTGGAGACAGAGCGGTTCGCCACCTGCCTGTACGCCGAGCTGAACCCGGCGACCGGGCGGCTGCGGCTCGTACGGGCGGGCCACCTCGCCCCCGCGCTGCGGGCGGCGGACGGGCGCAGCGCGCTGCTGTCCGTGCCGGGGACGCTGCCGCTCGGCATGGACGTCGGCGCCGCCGAGCCGGACTACCCCGTCAGCGACCGCACGCTCCGGCGCGGGGAGACGCTGATGATGTACACGGACGGCCTGATCGAGAAACCGGACCGCGACCTGGACGAGGGCACGTCCTGCCTGACGGCCGCGCTGAGCGACGGCCCGTGGGACCTGGAGGACCTGGCGGACCACCTGTCGGAGATCCAGCCGGGGGCGGACCAGGACGACATGGCGTTGGTCCTGCTCCGCAGGCAATGAGAGGAAGTCTGCTCCGCAGGCAATGAGAGGAAGTCTGCTGCGCGGGCAGTAGACAGCAGCCCCGCGCCCAGCGCCTCAGTCGCGGGCGATCTCCGACCACACCGTGCAGCCGCCCGACGCGTCGGGCGAGACGACACCCCAGCGGCTCGCCAGCGCGTCGAGGAGCAGCAGGCCGCGCCCGCACTCGTCGTCCGCGCGCACCAGGCTCGTACGTCCCCCGCCGGGCCCGTCCCCCTCGTCCGCGACCTCGACCCGCAGCAGGTCGGCACGCGCCTCGACGCGGCACACGACGCGTTCGCCCCCGGAGTGCAGCACGGCGTTGGTGACCAGCTCGGACACGACCAGCAGCACGGCGTCCCGCGCGTCCCCCGCCACGCCCCAGTGGCTGAGCCATGCACCGGTCCTGCCCCGCGCCGTCGCGACGGCCGAGGGCACCGCGGGCAGCTCGAAGCGTTCCCTGCGCCCGTCCGCGCCCGGGAAGGGGGAGCAGCGGGGCAGCGGCAGCGCCTGGGCCACAGGGGTGTCGCGCGGAGGGGGCACGGGCGGAGTCGCCTTCCGGAAGGCCTGGGGGACGGCCGGAACGGGGGTGAGCCGGATCACCTGATAACTATGCGCAATGCTGGGGGCAGAGCGCAAGGGGAGTTCTGCGATTCGCAGAGCGCGAAAGCATCTCTGTCGATGCCGCTACGGCGTGTGGCAAACTTCTTCCCTGAACCGGGAATTGGGGCCGCCGACATCGGCGGGAGCCGTCAGGAGGCGACGTGGCAGAGGCACGGTCGGGACCGACCGTGGGACAGATCGTGCTGGGTCTGCGCCTGCGCGACCTCCGGGAGAACGCCGGCTGCACCTTCGCCGACGCCGCCGAGGCACTGAGCGTCAACACCACCACCGTGCGCCGTATGGAGAAGGCCGAGGTCGGCCTCAAGCCCCTCTACGTCAAGGCGCTGCTGGAACGGTACGCCGCGCCGCCCGAGGAGGCCGCGGCCTTCCTGCGGCTGGTCGAGGAGGCCAACCGGCCCGGCTGGTGGCACCGCTTCCGCGACGTCCTGCCCGACTGGTTCAGCCTGTACGTCAGCCTGGAGGGCGAGGCCGGCCTGATCCGCGCGTACGAGCCCCACTGCGTCCCCGGCCTCCTCCAGACCCCCGACTACGCCCGCGTCCTCTTGAGGACCGGCTTCCCCGGCGCGGCCGAGGAGGAGATCGAGCGCCGGGTCGCGCTCCGCATGGAGCGCCAGGAACTGCTCTCCCGGCCACGGGCCCCGCTGCTGTGGGCCGTGGTGGAGGAGCATGTGCTGCGCCGACGGGTCGGGCCCCCGTCCGTCATGCGCGCGCAGATAGACCGGCTGATCGAGGCGACGGCACTGCCGAACGTGACGCTACAGATCATGCCGTTCAGCGCGGGTCCGCATCCCGGCATGTTCGGGCCGTTCCAGCTCTTCCGGTTCGAGATCCCGGAGCTGCCCGACATCATCTACGCCGAGAGTCTGACCGGCGCGGTCTACCTCGACGAGAGGCCCGACACCGTGGCCTATCTGGAGGTTCTCGACCGCATGGGTGCGCAGGCCGCACCGGTACAGGACACCGGGGCCATCCTCGGTGATATTCGCAAGGAGCTCTGAGACCCATGGGTCAAGAGAAGCGTCGTCCGACGGACTTCATATACAACGGCATGCCCGCCAGGGAGCTGGGGGCCGACGGCTGGCACAAGCCGTGGAGCGGCACCAACGGCGGGAACTGTGTCGAGGCCATGAAGCTGGCCGACGGACGGGTGGCGCTGCGGCAGTCCACGGACCCCGACGGGCCCGCCCTGATCTACACCCCCCACGAGATCGAGACCTTCATCCGGGGCGCGAAGCGCGGTGAGGCGGACTTCCTCCTCGCCTGAGCCCGCCCGGCCCCGGGCCGTACAGCAGGGAGCCCCCGTCCGCACGGACGGGGGCTCCCTGCTGTGGTGGCGCGGGCCGCTCAGTGGTGGCTGCGCAGCGCCACTTCCTTGACGAACACGGTCAGCACCAGCGCCGCGAACGCGGCGGGCACCGCGTAGAGGAACACGTCGGCGACGCCGTGGCCGTACGCGTTCTCCAGCACCGTGCGCAGCGGCGCCGGGAGCGCGTCCATGTCCGGGATGCCGCCTCCCGCGCCCCCGGCGGCGGCCGGGTCGATGCCCGCGTCGGCGAGGCCGTCCTCCGTGTACGAGGTGACCCGGTTGGCCAGCAGCGCGCCGAGGGCCGAGACGCCGATCGCGCCGCCGAAGGAGCGGAAGAACGCGACGACGGAGCTGGCCGAGCCGAGGTCCTTCGGCTCCACCTGGTTCTGTGTGGCGAGCACCAGGTTCTGCATCATCATGCCGATGCCCAGGCCCATGAGGGCCATGAAGACCGCGACGCGCCAGTACGGGGTGTCGTACCGGATCGTGCTCAGCAGGCCGAGGGCGGCGGTGACCAGGACACCGCCGGTGACCAGCCAGTACTTCCAGCGGCCCGTGCGCGTGATGACCTGGCCCGAGACCGTGGTCGCCACGAACAGCCCCGCGATCATCGGGATGGTCATCACACCGGACATGGTCGCGCTGCGGTCCCTGGCCAGCTGGAAGAACTGCCCGAAGTAGACGGTGCCCGCGAACATGGCGACGCCGACGAACAGCGAGGCCACCGACGTGAGCGCGATCGTCCGTACGCGGAAGAGCCGCAGCGGGATGATCGGGTCGCTCGCCCGGCTCTCGACCAGGAGGAAGAGCGCCCCGAGCGCGAGGGAGCCGCCGACCATCAGCGCGGTGGTCCCGGACGCCCAGTCGTACTTGTCGCCTGCCAGGGTCACCCAGATCAGCAGCAGGGAGACCGCCGCGCTGATCAGCAGGGCGCCCGCCCAGTCGATGCGCACCTCGCGGCGGACGGTGGGCAGCCGCAGCGTGTGGTGCAGCACGAAGAGGGAGGCGATGGCGAACGGCACGCCGATGTAGAAGCACCAGCGCCAGCCGAGGCCGGGCGTGTCGGTGAGGACGCCGCCGATCAGCGGGCCGCTGACGGTCGCGACCGCGAAGGTCGCCCCGAGGTAGCCGCTGTACCGGCCCCGCTCGCGGGGCGGGATCATGGCCGCCAGGATGATCTGCGACAGGCCGACGAGGCCGCCCACGCCGAGACCCTGCACGACACGGACGGTGATCAGCATCGCGGGGCTCTGCGAGAGGCCGGCGACGATCGAGCCCGCCACGTAGATCACGATCGAGATCTGGATCAGCAGCTTCTTGCTGAACAGGTCGGCGAGCTTGCCCCAGATGGGCATCGACGCGGTCATCGACAGCAGCGTGGCCGTGACGACCCAGGTGTACGCGGACTGGCCGCCGCCCAGGTCGGAGACGATCCTCGGCAGCGCGTTCGTGACGATGGTGGAGGACAGTATCGCCGTGAACATGCCGAGCAGGAGCCCGGAGAGTGCCCGCATGATCTCCGAGTGCGTCATCGCCACGGGCGCGTCGGGCGGCGGCGGGGCTATGTCGGCCTGCGTCGTCGAATCCTTACTGTGAGTGGTCACTTTCTCCCCATCGGTAGCAACTCGGACTCGACGATACGACAAGTTGCTTACTACACGTAAACAAATTGGGGAAAGCTTTAGTCAACGTGCACGCACCTGTTGAAGTCCGGCACATGCACCGGTACGCTCCGCCCCTCGCTCAGCCGTCACCGCCGCGCCGGGAGCCCATCGGGGCGCGGACCAGGGTCTCGTCGGGGAAGCACCAGCGCCAGTCCTCGCCCGGTTCCAGTGACTGGATGATCGGATGCCCCGTCTCCCGCGCGTGCTCGCTGGCGTGCCGCAGCGGCGAGTCGTCGCAGCACCCGACATGGCCGCACGTGACGCACAGCCGCAGCTCCACCCACTCGCTGCCCACCGCCACGCACTCGGGGCACACGTCGGTGTCCGTCTCCGTCACCCGGATCTGGTCCAGATGCGTGCAGGACGTGCTGATCGTCTCCTCCCGCACATAGCGCCAGCCCGGCCGCAGCAGCCAGTCCGGCATGAACCGCGCCAGGTACTGCGACTTCGCCGCGAGCAGCGGACTGAGGATCGCCAGCACCAGCACGTACAGCGCGACGAACGGGCCGATCCTGCGATCGAGACCCGCGCCCATCGCCAGCGTCGCCAGGATCAGCGAGAACTCACCGCGCCCCAGCACGGTCAGCCCGATGTTCGCCGCCCCCCGCTGGTTGAAGCCGAACAGCCGCGCCGCCACGATCCCGGCCGACACGTTCGCCAGCACCGTCAGCGCGACCGCGGCCAGCACGGGAACGAGCACCGGGCCCAGATCGGCCACGTCGATCGTCAGCCCGAACGTCACGAAGAACACCGCCGCGAACACGTCCCGCAGCGGCAGGACGAGCCGCTCCACCCGTTCGTCCAGCTCGGTCCGCGACACCACCAGGCCGATCATCAGGGCGCCGATCGCGTCCGAGACCCCCACCTCCTGCGACAGCCCGGCCGACACGAGCACCAGCCCGATCGTCAGCACCGCGAGCAGCTCGTCCTCGCGGCTGCCGATCAGCCCCTGCACCGCCCGCGCCCCGAACCGCGCCACCGCGAAGAGCAGCAGCAGGAAACCGAAGCTGCGCAG
Source organism: Streptomyces sp. MS19 (assembly GCF_047200595.1). NCBI lineage: Bacteria > Bacillati > Actinomycetota > Actinomycetes > Kitasatosporales > Streptomycetaceae > Streptomyces > Streptomyces sp. MS19. The sequence continues at coordinate 8,398 of NZ_JBJZOH010000004.1, forward strand.
CACGTCCCCCACCAGCTCGACCGGCCCGCCGCCGCCCGACAGGACGGGGGACAGCAGCGCCAGGTAGAACGCGAGGAACAGGTCCTCGATCACGATGACGCCCAGCAGCACCGGCGTCTCCGCGTTCGTCAGCCGGTGCAGCTCGATCAGCGACTTCGTGACGATCGCCGACGACGAGATGCCGAGCGCCCCCGCCACCACCAGCGCCTCGGGCCCGCCCCAGCCCAGGGCGAAGCCGAGCAGCAGCCCGGCGGACATGTTCAGCGCGATGTAGCAGCCCGCCGTCGCGAACAGCCGCCGCCCGCCGCCCACGACCTGGTCCACCGGGAACTCCACCCCGAGGTGGAACAGCAGCAGCACCAGGCCCAGCGCCGCCAGCAGCGACAGCTCCCCGGGATGCCCCACCAGCACCGGGCCAGGCGTACCCGGACCCGTCACGATCCCGACGAGCATGTAGCACGGCACCGACGGCAGCCCGAACCGCCGCGCGCCCCGCGCGACCAGCCCGGCCAGCAGGACCGCGACCCCCAGACCCAGCAGGTCGGCCTCCGCCACCCGCCCGCTCTCAGTCCTCGAAGAAGGTGGCCGACAGCACCGCCGCCACCTTGCGCGCCTGCTCCTCCGCCAGCTCGATGACGGCCGTCGGGTCCGCCGACTCCGAGGCGAACACATAGAGGTCGCGCACCCCGCCCGACCGGATGACCACCGAGATCCGCTGGTCGGGACGGCCGAGGTCGATGTCGTACCGCTTCCCCACCCCCGGCAGCTCCTGGACGTGCACTCCCTTGCCCATGACGGCTCCTCGCGTTCCGCTCGATCCCTGCGGCGACCCCGCCCCGCGTCCGCTGCGCACGGCGGTGTCCTGAACGCCCCGATTCTCACCCCCGCGCGCCCCGAAACCCGGCAGCCACCCGCCACAGGCCGCCACCGAGAGTGTCCGAGCCATTGGGTACGGTAGGGCGATCTTCGTCACCCGGCCGTGAAAGGACGCTCAGCGCATGGGAATCCGATGGCCGAGGCGACGCGGGCGGCTGCTCGCCGCCACCGCCGCGCTCGCGGTGCTCGCGGGCGCCGGCACCTGGACCGTCCTCGCCGACGACGCGCCCGCCGTCCGCCGCTCCGACCTCGCGCTCGACCTGCCCGCCGGTCCCGGCGGGGACGGCACGGTCAGCATCGACGCCTCCTGGTTCACGGCCGGCGACGGGGACGCGCGCCGCCCGGCCGTCCTCGTCGCCCACGGCTTCGGCGGCAGCAAGGACGACGTGCGCGACGAGGCCGAGGACCTCGCCCGCGCCGGGTACGCCGTCCTCACCTGGTCGGCGCGCGGCTTCGGCGCCTCCACGGGCCGCATCGGGCTGAACGACCCGGACGCCGAGATCGCCGACATCAGCGGCCTCCTCGACTGGGTCGCCGACCGCCCCGAAGTCCTCCTCGACGCCGACGGCGACCCCCGCGTCGGCATCACCGGCTCCTCCTACGGCGGCGCCGCGGCGCTGCTCGCCGCGGGCCACGACGACCGCGTGGACGCCATCGCACCCCGGATCACCTACTGGGACCTCGCCGACGCCCTCTTCCCCGGCGGCGTCTTCAAGAGCCTGTGGGCCGGCATCCTCTTCACCACCGGCTCCACCGAGACGGGCGCCGCGGGCGAGACGGGCGAGGAGCCCGTCCCCGAGCCCGGCTGCGGCACGTTCACCGCCGACCTGTGCGAACTGTACGAACGCGTCGCCGTCGCCGGGGCGCCCGACGACGCCGCCCTCGCGCTGCTCCACGACCGCAGCCCCGCCGCCGTCGCGGACCGCATCGACGTGCCCACCCTGATCACCCAGGGCCAGCACGACTCGCTCTTCCCCCTCGGCCAGGCCGACGCCATGGCCACCGCCATCGCCGCGGGCGGCGCGCCCGTCTCCGTCGACTGGGTGTGGGCCGGGCACGACGGCGGCGTCTCCGAGGCCGGGCGCACCGAGGGCCGCGTCACCGACTGGTTCGACCGCTACCTGCGCGAGGACCCCGGCGCCGACACGGGCCCCGCCTTCCGCGTCACCCGCGTCACCGGCTTCGACTCCACCAACGGCGACACGCTCCTGCGCAGCGCGAGCGGCGACCACTACCCCGGGCTCGGCGGCACCGAGGACGTCACCGTGCCGCTGGGCGGCGACCCCGTCACCTTCGTCAACCCGCCGGGCGGCGCGCCGCCCTCCGTCTCCGCCGTCCCCGGGCTCGGCAACGCGGTGGGCCGCCTCGCGGGCATCGGCCTCGGCCTGTCGCTCGACTTCCCGGGCCAGTACGCCCAGTTCGACAGCGCACCGCTCGACCGGACCGTGCACGTCACCGGCTCGCCCACCGTCCGCGTCCGCGTCACCGCCGACACCCCGTCCGTCGTCCTGTTCGCGAAGCTCTACGACGTGTCGCCCGACGGCGGACAGCAGTCCCTGCCCGCCCAGCTCGTCGCCCCCGTCCGGCTCGACGGGACCGACGAAGGCGTCACCGCCGACCTCACCCTCCCCGCCATCGACTACCCCTTCGCCGACGGCCACCGCATGCGGCTCGTGCTGTCCACCACCGACATGGGCTACGCCTCCCCGGCCCAGCCCGCCACCGTCACCGCCGAACCGGCCGGGGAGGGCCTCTCCCTCCCCACCGCGCCCGAGGTGACCACCGGCGGCACCGGACTGCCCTGGTGGACCTGGGGACTGCCGCTCGCCGCCGTCGCCGTCGCGGCCGCCCTGCTGCTGACCGGCCGCCGCCCCACCTCCGCGCCGCCGCCCGACCCGCAGCTCGCCGACGTGCCGCTGCGCATCACCGGACTCAGCAAGCGGTACGCGCGCTCCTCCGACCGGTACGCCGTGCGGGACCTCTCCTTCCAGGTCGCCCGCGGCCAGGTCCTCGGCCTGCTCGGGCCGAACGGCGCGGGCAAGACGACCACCCTGCGCATGCTCATGGGGCTGATCACCCCGGACAGCGGCGAGATCCGCGTCTTCGGCCACGCCGTACGGCCCGGCGCGCCCGTGCTGTCCCGTGTCGGCGCGTTCGTGGAGGGCGCGGGCTTCCTGCCGCACCTCACCGGCCGCGCCAACCTGGAGCTGTACTGGCGCGCCACCGGCCGCCCCGCCGCCGACGCGCATCTGGACGAGGCCCTGGAGATCGCCGGCCTCGGCACGGCCCTCGACCGCGCCGTCCGCACCTACTCGCAGGGCATGCGGCAGCGTCTCGCCATCGCCCAGGCCATGCTCGGCCTGCCCGAGCTGCTGATCCTCGACGAACCGACGAACGGGCTCGACCCGCCGCAGATCCGCGCCATGCGGGACGTGATGATCCGCTACGCCGCCGAGGGCCGCACCGTCATCGTCTCCAGCCACCTGCTGGCCGAGGTCGAGCAGACCTGCACGCACCTCGTCGTCATGGACGGCGGGCAGCTCGTCCAGGCGGGCCCGGTCGAGACCATCAGCGGATCGGGGGACACCCTGCTGGTCGCCACCGAGGCGCCCGTCACCGACGGGCAGCTCGCCGAGGTCGCCGCTCTGCCCGGCGTCGCCGCCGCCGAACGCGGCGGGACCGGTCTGCTGGTCCACCTCGACGGCCGCACCGCCGCGGAACTGATCGCCGAACTGGTCCGCAGGGACATCCCGGTGAGCGGCGCGGGACCGTACCGCCGCCTGGAGGACGCCTTCCTGACCCTCATCGGAGGTGCCCGATGACCCCGCCCGCCATCCCGCAGCCGTCCGCACCGCCCCCCGCCGGGGGCGCGACCACGGCCCTGGACTCCGCGCCCGGCTACGCGCCGCGCCGCACCCTCCCGGTCCGCGTCGAGGCGGTACGGCAGCTCCGCCGCCGCAGGACCCTCGTCATCGCGGCGCTGCTCGCGCTGCTGCCGCCGGTCGTCGCCGTCGCGTTCGCGGTCGGCGGCACACCCGACGGTGGCGGCGAGTCCACCCTCGTGGACGCCGCCACAACGTCCGGGGTGAACTTCGCCGCCACCTGCTTGTTCCTGTCCGCCGGATTCCTCCTGGTGGTCCCCGTCGCGCTCTTCTGCGGGGACTCCGTGGCATCCGAGGCAGGATGGTCCTCGCTGCGCTACCTGCTCGCCGCGCCCGTCCCCAGGTCGCGGCTCCTGCTGGTCAAACTGTGGGTGGCGCTGCTGTTCAGCGCCGCCGCCATGGTGCTGCTGCCGCTCGCCGCCCTGCTGGTCGGCACCGCCGCCTACGGCTGGGGCCCGCTCGCCCTGCCCACCGGCGGCAGCCTCTCCGCCGGGGACGCCGCGGGCCGCATCGCCGTCACGGTCGCGTACCTCTTCCTGTCGCAGCTCGTGACGGCCGCGCTGGCCTTCTGGCTGTCCACGGTGACCGACGCGCCGCTCGGCGCGGTCGGCGGTGCGCTCGGCCTGACCATCGTCGGGTCCATCCTCGACGCCGTCACGGCGCTGGGGGACTGGCGCGAATTCCTGCCCGCGCACTGGCAGTTCGCCTGGACCGATGCCTTCCAGCCCGAGCTGGAGTGGGGGGCCATGACCCGGGGCGTGTCCGTCTCGGTCACCTGCGCCGTGGTCTTCCTGGCGCTCGCCTTCCGGGCCTTCCGCACCAAGGACATCGTTTCTTGACGGGAGCGGGGGCCGGGTCCCGGGTCAGTCGACCCGGCCGCCACCGGCCTCGATGAGGTCGAGCAGTTCCTCGGCCGCGTGCTCCACCAGCTCGGGGCGGCCGGGCCGCACCAGCTTCCCGGCACGGTCGCCGTACCCGGGGGAGACGTTGTAGCGCGAGCCGTCGACCTTCATCGCGACGGTCATGCCGCCGGAGAAGCGCGCCTTGCCCGCCTTCACCTTGCTCATGGGCGCGCTGGCGATCAGGTGGCGGTCCGAGCCCAGCAGATGCAGCACGCCGTCCTCGACGGTCACATATCCGTGCTGGGCGACCGGACGGATTCCCTTGCCGATCTGTACCTCGTCGAAAACCCTGGCGTACGTTCCGTCGGTCGTCATAACCTTTCTCCGATCTTCCGTCATCCGGAATCATCGGATACCCGCATCTGCGTCCTGAAACCCGGCCGTCACTCCAGAACGGGTCCCCCGGCCGCCGCGTCGGCCCCGGGGCCGGCCGGTCCGCGGAATTCCCCCGACAGCTCCCGGTCGCCGCTCACCAGCGTGAACGCCCCGTCCTGACGCACCGTCACATCGACCGTGAGCGGGTTGTCCGCGTCATAGGTCCACGTGGCCAGATTCTCGCCCGCCTGGATCTCCAGGACCCCTGTCCCCGCCTCCCCGGCCGGGCTCTTCCCGTCCGCGCCGCCCCCGTCCACGAGCTGGATGAGCCCCACCGTCCCGATCCGCACCCGCGCCAGGCCCCGCGTCGCGTGCGGGCGCCCGATCGTGACGGCTGTCCCGGCCGCGACGGGGTACTCGACCACCACCGGCAGCCGGGACTCGTTGGTGACCGTGCCGAAACCCCACATGGCGTGCTCCTGTCCGCAGGGGAGGGTGAAGAGGGGGAGGGAAGAGGGAAGCGGGAAGGAAAGCCTCCCCCCGCGCCCGTCCCGCGTCCCGCCCGCCCGCCCCTGCCGGGCGGCACTCCACCCCACCGGCCCAGCGCCCGGGACCCGACCGGCCCACACCCGCCCTGCCCGCCGCCGCCCCGGCTCAGCGCACGCGCCGCGCCGCCAGCAGTTCCTCGAACAGGTCCTGCCAGCGGCGGCCGATCACCTCGGGCGCGTACCCCTGGACCGTCGCGAGCGCCGCGTCGCCCATCCGCGCCCGCAGCGCCTCGTCCGCCATCAGCCGCCGCATCGCCCCGGCGAGCCCGCCGACGTCTCCCGGTGGGACCAGCAGCCCGTCCGTGCCGTGGGTGAGCACGTCGGCAGGTCCGGTCGGGCAGTCGAAGCTCACCACGGGAACGGCGTGCGCCATCGCCTCGATCATCACCATCGGCAGCCCTTCGGCCCGTGAACTCAGCACGTAGAACGACGCCTTGGCGAGCTCCTCGTCCAACTGGTCGGTGCGGCCCATCAAGAAGACCTGGTTGTAGAGGTGGTGCTCCTCGATGAGTTTCCGCAGCTGCTTGCGCCGGTCGCCCTCGCCGTAGATCCGCAGCTGCCAGTCGGGGAGTCCGGCGGCCGCCTCCGCGAAGGCCGGGATCAGCAGGTCGAAGCCCTTCTGCGGCCGCAGCCGCCCGGCCGCGACGGCGATGTGCCCGACGCACGTCGAGGGCTTCTGCCTGAGGGAGTGCACCGCGTTCGGAATGCGCTCCACCCGCGCGCCGGGCGCCGCCGTCCGGTAGTCGTCCTGGTCCCGCTGGGTCAGGACGCTGACGGCCTCCATCCGTGGGTACCAGCGCGCGATCGCCGCCCGGACGTCGCCCTTGTGCACGCCCAGGTTCATGTGCTCCTGCGCGACGCGCACCACGCCGTGCGTCGCGAACCGCGCCGACAGCAGGTTCAGCGCCGGACGCGTGGTGACGAGCACACCGTCCGTCAGCTGGGCGAGGTAGGCCACGACCTTCTGTTCGAGACCGCGGTCGAACGCCCCGTAGCCGCTCTCGCCCGGCGGCACCCAGCGCGGCGGCCTGGCCGCGAGCCGCCCGGCCCGCCGGACGCGCAGCCGCCCCGCGATCCCCTGCCCCGGGCGCGGCGCCACCCGGCGCGTACCGGCCCGCCGGTCGTCCAGCGCGGTCAGCCGCACGCGGGGGTCGAGCGGGAAGTAGGGCCGGTCGGCGCGCCGCACGACGCTGACGACCCGCACGTCGTGCCCGGCGGCGGCCAGGGCGTTGGCCTGGGTGAAGACGGTGCGGATCGTGCCGCCCATCCCGTAGGCGTGCAGCAGCAGGTAACGGATCTTCATCGCGCCGGCCGAACCTCGACCGACAGGTTGTCCTTGACGGTGTAGTACGGCCTGACCAGCACCGCCGCGTCCGCCCTGGGGACCGACTGGCCCGGGTACACCATGATCTCCTTCTTGCCGGTGATGCCGTCCAGGAGCCTGCCCGCCCGCAGCCGCGCGTCCGGCGCCGACAGCCAGACGTCCCAGTACGCGGGCACCCGCAGGTCCTCCGGCGCCAGGTCGGCCACCGGCAGCGACACGTCGAAGCGCGTGCCGTCCAGCGGCGCCGGGTAGCGCAGCCGCCAGGGACGGCCGCGGTCGTCGCGCAGCACGAACTGGAGCGACCACTCCCCGGCCGCCGTGGTCAGCGCCCTGAGCCGGTCGAACGCGCGGCGCCGCGGCGCGTGGCCGTGCAGCGCGCCCACCAGCCGCAGGCGCCCGTCGCGCGGCCACACCTCCGCGATCTCGGCATGCCCGCTCACCTGGCGACACCGCCGGGCTCGGGCGCGTACCCCCAGGCGTCGCAGACCTCCCGCAGGACGGCGGGCACCTCCTCGGCGTCCGGCAGGTCGCGGCCCGGCTGGACGCGCCCGGTGCGGATCTTCTCCCGCCAGTCGCCGAGCCCCTTCTCCAGGCCGTCGATCTCCCGCGCGCGCCCCGCGCCGTACTCGACCATGCCCGGCTCGAACTCCTCGCCGAGGAACGCGCACAGCTCCCGCAGCGCACCCTCCGGGTCCCCGGTCAGCTCCTCGTACCTGACGGTGTGGCCCGGCAGTGCCGCGCGGGCGCGCTCGACGGCACGCATGTACCGCAGCGCGTCGCACGCGGCCTGCTCGGGGTCGCGGCGCACCGGGTCGGCCTCGTGCCACGACCTGGCGATCGCGCCGGGGTGGCGCAGCAGGAAGACGAACCTGGCGTCGGGCCAGCAGGCGGCGAGCCGGTCGTGGACGAACGCGTTGCTCGGCGTCTTCTCGACGAGGCAGGACTTGCCCGAGCGCACCAGTTCCCGGTGCAGCACGCGGTCCCACAGCAGGTGTTCGAGATCGGCACGGTGAAGGTCGAGGACGGACAGGGCCCGTTCGGCCAGCCGGGTCGTGCAGCGCACCTCCAGGCGGCGGAAGTGCAGCTCGTGCGGCGCGTGCAGGCGGGAGTGGGCGTTCAGCGTCATCCGCAGCAGCGTCGAGCCCGAGCGGACCGGGGCGATGATGAACACCGGGCGGCGCAGCAGCCGGTCCGTCTCCGGGTGCGCCGGGGGGCGGAACGGGGGCGGCTCGGGGCGCGCGGGCGGGACGGGCTTGCGGGCGGCGGGCTCCCGGACCGCCGGGGGGTGGACGCGGCAGACGCGGAATCCGGTCGCCGAGCCGAGTGCGGCATTGATTTTCCGTAGCAGAGTCATCGCGTATGTACCGAACACCAAGTGGGGTAAGAACAAGGGAATGTCATTCAGGCTTGTTCATACACCAGAAAGAGAGGCGCGGGAAAACCCCGCGTACTTCGGCGCGTTGGTGTGCCCGGCCCGTAAAGCGGAAATGCTCACTCGCGCGGGTGAATTGCCGCGCGAGTGAGCGAGGTGGGGAAAGGGGGCGGGGGAGTGGGCGCTGGGCCGGACGGGCGCCGCGCCCGGGGGTCAGTCCTCGCCCTCGAAGGCGTCGCCGATCTCGTCGACGATCTCCGCCGCGACGAAACCGCCGACGATGCCGGCCGCCACACCGGCCACCACGGCGCCGGCGCCGGGGCCGCGGTGCTCGCCGTGGTCGTGGCCCCCGTGACCGCCGTGGTACCCGTGGCCGCCGTGCCGCTGCCCGTACGACGGCTGGTGACCGCCGGCGAGCTGCCGCACCCACGAGTCCACGAGCGCGGTGAAGTCGACGGCGCCGACGTCCCCGTGCCCGACGGCGAAGCGGTTCACCGCGTCGTGCCCGGACGAGAACCAGCCGCCGCGCTTGTCCGCCTCCAGCACCACTTCCAGGCCCGCCGGGGAGGCGATGAAACTGATCTCCACCTCGCGCATCGCCCCCGCGTACTGCGCGGGCGGCGTCAGCTCGATCTCCTGGTAGAACGGCAGCGTCTGCCCGGTGCCGCCGATGCGGCCCAGCTCAAGGTCGGCGGACCTGAAGCCGAAGCCGAGCTGCCCGAACGCCTCAAGCACCGCCTCCTGGACGGGCAGCGGGCGGACCAGCAGCGGGTCGAGGTCGCCCTTGTCCACGGCGCCCGCCACCGCCAGCTCGGTCCGCACGCCGAGCACGATGCCGAGCGGCTGGCCGTACAGCTCGGTGATCGGCGTCTCCCACGGCACCGGCAGCGAGAACGGCACCTCGTACGACTGGCCCTCGGCCAGCCGGAAGCCGCCGCCGACACGGGCGCGGTCGAAGACGACGACGCCCTCGCTCTCCCCCTCGTGCCCCTCCGCCTCGACACGGGCGATGAAGTCGAGGGTGATGTGGCTGATCTCCACGTCCGAGGTGCCGCCCTGGACCAGCACCCGGCCCGTCAGCACCGAGCCGGGCAGCACGGCCCCGCTGTCGAGGACCGTGTCCACCGAGGGGCCGCCCACGCCCATGGCCCCGAGCAGCCGTTTGAACACCATCCCGGTGTCTCCTTCATGTCGTTGTTCGCGCCGTCATGTCGTCGTGCGGCCGTCGCGCCGTTCCGCGCCGGTGCCGCGCCGTGCCGGGGCCAACTGTCGTGCCCCGCACGGCCGGTGCCACGCTATCGCGCGCGCCCGCCGTCGCAGGCGAGGACGCCGGATCGCCCGCGGCGGTTCATTCCGGCACCGATCCGGTCCTTTCCGGCCGCCGGAGGACCGGAACCGCTGTGTGTCCGTACGGGTGCGGTCGGCACCGGTTCCCTGGAGATCGCCCATGAGTACGATGACCGTCGATGAGCCGAACGGGTGACGGACACGGTGGAACGGGCGGCCCCGCGGCCGGCACCGTCGCCGCCCGCTGCCTGTTCGTCCTCGTCACGCTGCTGTGCGCCATCGGCCTGTGCTCGCCGGCCACGGCCGCCGGGCACCCGGCCGCGGGACAGCCGCCCGCCAGGACCGAGATCCAGCCGCCCGCCGCCCTGGACGATCCGGCGGACAGCTGCCACGGCGCGCCCGGGGCGGCGGTCAGCCCGGTCCTGCCGCTCCCCGTCGCGCTGCACGTCCCCCCGCAGGACCCGCCGCCGCCCGCCCTGCGGCCGGTCGCGGACGCCCGCGTGAACGGGCCGGTGCACGACGCCGCACCGGCGGTGGACCTCCACCGGCTCCAGGTCCACCGGACGTGACGGGAAGTCCCGCGCCATCCGCCGTTCGACCGACCGCAACCCCCTCATCCGTGACAAGGACTTCCTCATGGGCACCAGCAAGACGAAGCGCGGCCCGGCCGCCGACCGCCGCGCGAAGATAGCCGAGGCGCGCCGCATCGAGCAGGCGCGCGACCGCCGCAACCGCAGGCTCACCATCGTCGCGTGCGCCGTCATCCTCGCCGCCGTGGTCGGCGGCGGCGCCTGGCTCGTCGCCAGCACCGGCGGTGGCGACGACGCCCCGTCCGGCGACGCCGCCACCGTCCAGGGCGAGCAGACCTGGTCGGACCTCGGCCGCAACCATGTGGACGGCACCGTGGACTACCCGCAGACCCCGCCGGTCGGCGGCGACCACAACCAGGTCTGGATGAACTGCGACGGCGACGTCTACACCGAGGCGATCCCGAACGAGAACGCCGTCCACTCGCTGGAGCACGGCGCCGTCTGGGTCACCTACAACGACAGCGCCACCGAGGCGGACGTCGAAACCCTGGGCGAGCGCGTCTCCTCCACCCCGTACTCCCTGCTGAGCCCGGTCGCCGAGCAGGAGAGCCCGGTCATGCTCACCGCATGGGGCCACCAGCTCGGCGTGGACAGCGCGGACGACGAGCGGGTCGGCGAGTTCTTCGAGGCGTACGTCCAGGGCCCGCAGACCCAGGAGCCGGGTGCCGCCTGCACCGGCGGGATGGGACAGTGACCTCCGCCGCCCGGCGCTGGCTGACGGCGGCGAGCGGCCTGGCGGCCGTCGCCGCCCTGCTGCTCGTCGCGCTCACCGCGTTCGCCCGCGCCGACTCGGGCCCGTCCGTGCCCGCGGAGGACTCGGCCGACGTCGGCTTCGCCCAGGACATGGCGATCCACCACCAGCAGGCGGTGGAGATGTCGTTCATCGTCAGGGACCGCACCGACGACGAGGAGGTGCGGCTGCTCGCCTACGACATCATCAACACGCAGGCCAACCAGCGCGGCATGATGCTCGGCTGGCTGGACAGCTGGGGCGCGCCGGTCGCCCCCGGCACCCCGCCGATGAGCTGGATGGACGACGGCGGGCACGCCCACCAGGCCGGGGACGGCGCGCTGATGCCCGGGATGGCGACCGACGCGCAGCTCGACGAGCTGCGGGCCGCCTCGGGGCGTGCCGCCGAGGTGCTGTTCCTCCAGCTGATGACCGTGCACCACCGCGCCGGTGTCGAGATGGCCGAGGCCGGTGCCGAGCTGGCGGACACCGACGAGATACGGGACCTGGCCGCCGGGATGGCGCGTTCCCAGGAGTCGGAGATCGGCCTGATGACCGACCTGCTGACCGCCAGGGGTGCCACGGCGCCGCCCGCCTGACCCGCGGGGGCGGCGCCCCGCGTGCGCGGCGCCGCCCCCGCGGCGAGGATGGTCCGGTGGGCATCACCGTCACGGACAACGAGTACGCGAGCCGCTTCGAGGCCAGGGACGGCGGCACCGTCGCGGGCTTCGCCGACTACCTGCGCGACGACCGGCTGGCCGTCTACCCGCACACCCAGGTGCGGCCGGAGTACGAGGGCCGGGGCATCGGCGGGGCGCTGGCCCGCGCCGCCCTGGAGGACGCGCGGCGGCGCGGGCTGCGGGCGCTGGTCGCCTGCCCGTTCATCTCGGACTGGCTGACGCGCCACCCGGAGTACGACGACGTCGCCTTCGAGCCGGGCAGCGACGCCACGGACTGAGCCCCGACACCGAGGCGACGGTCTACGCCGTCTGCCTCCCCCTCGCCCCGGAGCCCGCCTCCGGCGCCGCCTGACGCACGGCCCACCAGGCGGCGGGGACCACGGTCCCGCCGCCCGGTTCACTGGCCGCGCAGGCGGTCCAGCTGGCGGCGTTCACGCTTCGTCGGCCGCCCCGCGCCCCGGTCCCGCAGTCCGGCGGGCGCGGGCGCCTCGACGCGCGGCGGGGGCGGCGGGCTGTTGTCCACGTAGCACTCGACGGCGACCGGGGCGCCCACGCGCTTGCTCAGCAGGCGCTTGACGACGACGATCCGCTCGCGTTCGCCCTGCCGGACCCGCACCTCGTCGCCCACCCGCACGTGCTGCGCGGGCTTGGCGCGCTCGTCGTTGATCCGGACGTGGCCGCCGCGGCAGGCGGTGGCCGCCGCGGAACGGGTCTTGGCGAGCCGCACGGACCAGATCCAGCTGTCCACCCGCACGCTGCCCTGGTCGGTGTGTCCCGGCTCCGGGCGGGGACGGTTCTCGGTGGTGGCCATACCGCCGACTCTAATGCTGTGGCCGGGGAGGTCGACCGACTCACGACGCCCGGCATCGGGGCACCCCCCAGGCCCTCCGGGCCCGGGGGAACCTCGCCGCGTCGCCGGATCGCGCGAGCAGGGCCGAGTACGAGCTGCGCTCCGGCGCCCCGCGATGCACCGCACCCGGGGGAGCCTGACCCGGCGAACCTCCCCGAGGCCGGGGCGGGAGGCCGCAGGTCACGCCTGGATGTCGCCCGACCGGAAGTCGGCGACCTCCAGGATGTGCGCGGCCGGCGGCTCCTCCACCACGACCGGCTCGTCGAACGCGCTGAGCGCCATCTCCATCGGGCCTTCCTCGTCCTCACCCGAGAGCAGCAGCGGGTACGGCTCGCCCTCGGTGGCGACCAGCATCGTCTGCGGGCCGTCGGGGTCGTCCAGGTGCAGGGTGACGGCCGGGACACCGTCGTGCTCGGTGGTCTCTCCCAGCGTCACGTCGCCGTCCGTGTCCGTGTCCTGCGCCGTCTCGGCGAGCATGTCCTCCAGCGCGCACACGCCGACCATTCCGGCCATCTCGGGGTCGCTGGTGCTGCCGTGCAGATAGCGGCCGTCCAGGAGGGCCACCAGCTGCGGGTCGGCGGCACCGAGGTTGGTCTGCCAGAACTCGGCGTCCGGCTTCATCCAGACCTCCTCGCCCGCTCGTACGGTGATCTCGACCGATCCCGTGCCCGCGGAACTCACCGATCCCACGCAGGACCCGGCACGGTCCAGATGCAGGTCCATGGTCATGGCCTGGGAATCGGACGTGCCCTGCGCGTTCACGCGCAGCGACTCGACCGACACGAGCGCCTGCCGCGCGCGTTCCGAGATCTCCGGGGCCGTCAGTCCCTCCAATGCCCCCAGGTCCCCGCTGCCCGTGTCGTCACCGCCCGTGCCGTCACTGCCCTGGGCCGACGGCCCGCTCGCCCCGCCGAAGGGCCCGGGTCCGTCCTCCCCGCCCCCGCCGCAGGCGACGGTCAGCGCGGTGAGCCCCGCCACTGCCACGGCCGAGCGGACCCGGCGTCTCATCGGTGACATGGTGATCCCCCCTGAGTCCTTCTCTTGAAATTCCCCACACTATAAATGCGCTGATCGCACAGAGATTTCACCGGGCCCGCCGTTCCGTGGTCCGGTGCCGGCGCTCCCGGCGGCCGTCATGTTCACCTGCCGGGGCGAAGCGGCTGTGACGGGTGGACCCGCGAAGGGTGCGCACGCACTTCATGGCCGGGATCAACCGCGACGGCTTCGACAAGGTCCTCGAACGCGCCGTGGACGAGGCGCTCGACCAGGCCGACCACCTCGTCCTGCCGGGACTGTCCCTCGCGCTGGGCCCGGCACCCGCCATCGGCCGCGTCTTCCGCTCCAGCCTGCTCACGACGCTGGACGCCGAGTACGTGCGCACCACGCGTTCCAAGGGCCTGGGCGAGCGGGCCATCGTCCTGCGGCACGTCGTCCGCAACTCCCTGAACGCGGCGCTGTCCATGAGCGGACTCCAGATCGGCTTCATGTTCGCGGGCGTCCTGGTGGTCGAGAGCGTCTTCAGCCGGCCCGGTCCCGGCGGCTACCTCAGCGCGTCGATCCCCGTCTCGGACTTCCCGGCCGTCGCGGGCGTCACGTTCCTCCTCGGCGCGGTCCACATCGTGGCCGACACGGTGGTGGACGTCCTCCAGTGCGCGGCCGGCCCGCGGGTGACGGTCTGACCCCCGCGCCGCCGTCTGACAGAGTGAGGTCCGCACAGCGAGCCGAGCCGAGCCGGGCGGAGGACGGAATGCACACGCGCCTACGGACTTTGGGACTGGTGACGATGGTCCTGCTGGGTGCCGCGGCCTGCGGTGACGGCGGCGGGCAGGGACCGGACGGCCGGTCCAGCGCGTCGCCGGACGCCGTGCCCGAGCCCGACGCGGGGATCACCGAGCCGTCGCCCGAGGAGGGGCTGACGGACCCGCTGCCCGGCGGCCCCGACCTCAGCGGCAACGAGCCGGCGCCCGGCGCGTCCGGGTCCGTGCCCGGCACGCCGCCGGAGCAGGACGAGGACCCCGTGCCGGACGGCACGCCGTCGGAGTCCGCCTCCGCGGACGGCGAGGACGAGTCGGCGGCGGGTGAGGCGCTGCGCGTCTTCTGCGAACTCGCCCGCAGCTACGAGGAGGACTGGGACGCCCAGACCGAGGAGCTGTGCGCGCCCTTCCTCGGCGACTGAACAGGGGGCCGCGCAAAAGCCGTTGCGCCGACGGCACCCGACGCGCGACGCTCGCCTCCGGTCCGTGCGGGTGAGGGGAGACGCGGGTGCTGTCGGCGGCGGAGACCGAGGCGTTCGTCAGGGACGGGTACGTGCGGATCGCGGGCGCGGTGCCGCGCGGCGTGGTCGCGCGGTGCCGCGACGAGCTGTGGGCCGCCACCGGCTGCGACCCCGGCGACCCGGCGACCTGGACGCGGCCCGTCGTGCGGCTCGGCGGCTTCTCGACGCCGCCGTTCCGCGAGGCGGCCAACGTGCCCGTGCTGCACGAGGCGTTCGACCGGCTCGTGGGGGAGGGGCGGTGGGTCGCGCCGCAGGGGCTCGGCACGTTCCCCGTCCGGTTCCCCAGCGACGAGCCGCCCGGGGACGACGGCTGGCACCTGGAGGCGAGCTTCGCGGGCGAGGCGGGCGAGTACCGCGTGAACCTCGCCTCGCGCGGCCGGGCGCTGCTGATGCTCTTCCTCTTCTCCGACACAGGACCCGACGACGCGCCCACCCGGGTCCGCACCGGCTCGCACCTGGACGTGCCGCCGCTGCTTGCCGGGGCGGGCGCGGCCGGGCGGCCGTGGGCCGAGCTGTGCGCCGAGGCCGTCCCCGCCACCGCGCACCGCCCCGAGGCGCTCGCCACCGGCGCGGCCGGGGACGTCTGGCTGTGCCACCCGTTCCTCGTGCACGCCGCGCAGCCGCACCGGGGGAGCGTGCCGCGCTTCATGGCGCAGCCGCCGCTCGTCCCCACCGGGGAGCTCGACCTGTCGGGGACCGCCCCGACGCCCGTCGAACGCGCCGTGCTCGACGGGCTCGGGGGAGCGGGTCACGCGTCCCGGTAGGTCTCCAGCAGGCGCAGCCAGATCTCGCTCATCGTCGGGAACGCCGGGACCGCGTGCCACAGCCGCTCGACGGGCACCGCGCCCGCCACCGCGATCGTCGCCGCGTGCAGCAGCTCGCCGACCCCGGGGCCCACGAACGTGACGCCGAGCAGAACTTTCCGCTCCTCGTCCACGACCATGCGGGCCTTGCCCTTGTAGCCGTCCGCGTGCAGCGCCGCGCCCGAGACGGACCCCAGGTCGTAGTCCACCGCACGGAACCGGTGGCCCGCCTGCTCCGCCGCCTCTGCGGTGAGCCCGACCGACGCCACCTCCGGCTCGGTGAACACGACCTGCGGCACCGCCGCCGCGTCCGCCGTCGCCGCGACCGCCACGTCGCGGCCCTGCGCGCGCGCCGCGATGGCGTCCCCGGCGATCCGCGCCTGGTACTTGCCCTGGTGCGTCAGCAGCGCGCGGTGGTTGACGTCCCCCACCGCGTACAGCCAGCCGCCGTCCACGCCCTCCACGAGCAGCGTGTCGTCCACGGTCAGCCACGAGCCGGGTTCGAGACCGACCGTCTCCAGGCCGATGTCACCGGTGCGCGGGCTGCGGCCGGTGGAGAACAGCACCTCGTCGGCGACGAGTTCGCCCGCGTCGCCGTCCAGGACCAGCGTCACCGGGCCCTCGGGGTCCGGCCGGCGCAGCGCGGTGACGGACGTGCCCGGCCGTACGTCCACGCCCCGCGCGGCAAGGCCCTCGGCCACCAGGTCACCGGCGAACGGCTCCATGCGCGGCAGCGGCCGTTCCCCGCGCAGCAGCAGCGTCACCGCGGAGCCGAGCGCGCTCCACGCCGCCGCCATCTCCACGCCGACGACGCCGCCGCCGACGATCGCGAGCCGCCCCGGCACCTCCCGCGCCGACGTGGCCTCGCGGCTCGTCCACGGCCGCGCCTCCCCGATCCCGGGCAGGCCCGGCAGCCGCGCGTCGCTGCCGGGGCAGACGGCGACGGCGTGCCGCGCCGTGTACTCCCGCCCGTCCACCACGACGGTGCGCGGACCGCTCAGCCGCGCGTCGCCCCTGACCAGGTCGATCCCGGCCGACTTCAGCCATTCGACCTGCCCGTCGTCCTTCCAGTCGCTGGTGAACGAGGTGCGCCGCGCCAGCACGGCCGCCGCGTCGAGCCGCCCGTCGCCGACCGCCTCCTTCGCGCCGCCGACGGCCTTCGCCGCGTCCAGCGCCGCCGGGGGCCGCAGCAGCGCCTTGCTGGGGACGCACGCCCAGTACGAGCACTCGCCGCCGACCAGTTCGCGCTCCACGATCACCGTCCGCAGCCCGGCGGCGCTCGTGCGGTCGGCGACGTTCTCCCCGACCGGGCCCGCGCCGATCACGATGACGTCGTACTCGCTGTTGCTGTCGCTCATCCGGAAATCTCCTCCACCAGCCGACGGACCGCCCCCACCGTAGGCGAGGCGGCCCCGGGACACGGCGGTCAGGATGCCCCGGACGCCCCCGGTGCAAGCCAAACGGCGGTGTCGGGCGGCAGCGCCCCGTCCGGCGTGAGCGGACCGGAGGCCAGCAGGACCCGTTCCCCGGCGGGCAGCGGCAGCGGGTCCACACCGAAGTTGACGCGGCAGACGAGGCCCGCGCCCTTGCGGAACGCCAGCTCGCCCCCGCGCGCCGGGAGCCACGTGAACGACACGTCCCCCAGCGCCGCCCGCCGCAGCCGCAGCGCCTCGCGGTACAGCTCAAGGAACGACCCCGGCCGCCCCTCCTGCGCCGCCACCGACCGGCCACCCCACCCGGCGGGCTGCGGCAGCCAGGCCGCCTCGCCAGGGCCGAAGCCGTACGACGGCCCTTCCCGCGTCCACGGCATCGGCACGCGGCAGCCGTCGCGGCCCCGGACGCGGTGCCCGGTCCGCTCCCACATCGGGTCGCGCAGGGCCGCCTCCGGCAGGTCCGTCACCTCGGGCAGGCCCAGCTCCTCGCCCTGGTAGAGGTAGCTGGTGCCGGGCAGCGCCAGCGTCAGCAGCGCGGCGGACCGCGCGCGCAGCTCGCCCGCGGCCGTGTCGGGCTCGGGGTCGTGGCCACCGGCGGTGAGCCACGCGCGGTGGTCGATGCCGGCGGGCAGGGCGTAACGCGTCACATGGCGCATCACGTCGTGGTTGGACAGGACCCAGGTCGGCAGGGTGCCGACCGCGCGCGCCTCGGCGAGCGAGGTGTCCACGACCTCGCGGAACGCGCAGGCGTCCCAGGGGCAGCGCAGGTAGAAGAAGTTGAACGCCTGGTGCAACTCGTCCGGGCGCGTGTACAGCGGCAGCCGGTGCGCGCTGACGCCCGCCTCGGCGACGGTGACGCGCGGCGGGTCGTACGAGTCGGTGATCTTCCGCCAGGCGCGGTAGACCTCGTGCACCTCGTCGCGGTCCCAGAACGGGTGGTCGTCGCCCTCGGGCGGGGCGTTGAGGGGGGCGGTGTCGCCGCCGTGGGTGTCGCGCAGGGGCGGCGTCAGGTCCTTGCGCAGGCCGTGCGCCACGTCGATGCGGAAGCCGTCCACACCCAGGTCGAGCCAGAAGCGGAGGGTCTTCTCGAAGTCGGCCCAGACGTCGCCGTTGTCCCAGTTCAGGTCGGGCTGCTCGGCGGCGAAGATGTGCATGTACCACTGCCCGTCCGGGACGCGGGTCCACGCCGGGCCGCCGAATTTCGACTGCCAGTCGGCGGGCGGCAGCTCCCCGCGCTCGCCGCGCCCGTCGCGGAAGACGAACCGGTCGCGCGCCGCAGAGCCGGGCGGGGACGCCAGGGCCTCGCGGAACCACGGGTGCCGGTCCGAGACGTGGTTCGGCACGACGTCGATGATCACCCGCAGCCCGAGCCCGTGCGCGCGGGCCAGCAGCTCCCGGAAGTCGTCCAGCGTGCCGTGCCGGGGATCGACGTCCCGGTAGTCGGCCACGTCGTAGCCCGCGTCGGCCCAGGGGGAGGGGTAGAACGGCGTGAGCCACACCGCGTCCGCGCCGAGCCGGGCGACGTGCCCGAGCCGCCCGGCTATGCCCCGCAGGTCGCCGATGCCGTCCCCGTCGGCGTCGGCGAAGCTCGGGACGTAGACCTGGTACACGACCGATTCGCGCCACCAGTCCGCCGTGGTGGTGTCTGTCACGATGACCTCTCAGGGGAACGCGTGCGGGGACGTCCGCGCACACCGCGCGGGGACGCTGTGCAGCCGTGGGGGTGTGCCGCGTCCGCCGGGCCGCGTGCCGGCGCGGGCGCCGTGGCGGCGCCGCCTGGGCCGCCTCCGGGACGGGCGCGCCGCAGGGGGGTGGGGCGGACCCGGACCGCGGGGGAGGCGGCGGGGGCTGTGGGGAACGATCGGTGCCCGTCAGCCGTCCGGCCAGCGTAACCGACCCGCGTGGACCCGTGCCGTGCTCAGGCGGCCCGGCCGTCGCCGGTGAGCATGCCGAGCAGGCCGCGCGGCGCGTCCGCGCCGAACATGAAATACGTGCTGCTCGGCGGCGCTGCGCGGGAACAGCTCGCGCTCGTACGCGGCGCGCGCATCGTCACCACCGCCGTCGGCATCCTGGACATGGAGGGCGATGGCGGCATCACGTTCCGTGCTCTCGGCGACCGGCTCGCGACCGGCCCCGGCGCGATCTACTGGCACATCACCGGCAAGGAGACGCTGCTCGCCGCCGCGACCGAGGCCGTCGTCGCCGCCCTCCCCGCCGACGACCCGGGCGCGACCCCGCGGGGGGCCGTCCGCGCCCGCGCGCTCGCCGTCTTCGACGCGATCGACACGCACCCGTGGGTCGGCGCGCAGCTCGCCCGTACGGCCTGGCAGTCGCCGATGCTGCCGGTCTTCGAGCGCATCGGCCGCCAGGTCACCGCCCTCGGGGTCCCGGAGGCCGCCCGCTTCACCGCCGCGTCCACGCTGCTGAGCTACATCCTGGGCGAGGCGGGCCAGCACGCCGCGAACGCCCTGGCGGCCCGCCCCGGCGCGGACCGGGAGGCGTTCCTCGGCACCGAGCGGTACGCGTTCACCCGCGGCGTCGCCGGGCGGCTGCGCGCACACGACGACCGGGCCGAGTTCCTCGCCGGGGTCGATCTCTTCCTCGCCGGGATCACCGCTCTCCGGGCGGCGGAAGGCTGATCTCCCCGGCCGTCCGGTCGGGGCGCAGGCCGCGCCAGACCGCGTGCCGCAGCCGCCCGTCCCGCGTCCACGTCCGGTGCGTCACCTCGCCGACCACGCGCGGCTCGACCCAGCGGGCGCGCCGCGCCCGGTCGCGCGGCACCGCCTCGTCGAACGGGCTGCCGCCGCGCGCCAGCGGCCCGAGCCGCTCCGCGAGCCCGGTCAGCGCCGCGTCGGAGAAGCCCGTGCCGACGTGCCCGATGTACCGCAGCGCGCCGTCCTCGTCGTACGCGCCGAGCAGCAGCGACCCGATCCCGCCCGCCCGGTGCCCCTCGCCCGGCTGCCAGCCGCCGACGACCACCTCACGTGTCGTGAACAGCGGCCGCTTCACCCACAGCCGCGAGCGCTTCCCCGGCAGGTAGGGGGAGTCGAGGCGCTTGGCGACGATGCCTTCGAGCCCGTTGCCGCGCGCCACCTCAAGCAGCGCGGCCGGGTCGGCGTCGCCGCCGCTGTAGGAGGGCGGCACGGCGAACGCGTCCAGCCCGCCGAGCCCGAGCCGTTCGAGCGCGGCGCGCCGCTCGGTGTACGGGGCCTCCGTCAGGGAATCCCGGCCCAGGCGCAGCAGGTCGAAGGCGAAGAACACCACCGGCACCTCCGCCAGGAGCCGGGGCCCCGGCCGGTCGCGGTGCCGCCGCTGCAACCGCCCGAAGTCGGGACGGCCGCCCTCCCCGAGCGCGACCAGCTCACCGTCGAGCACGGCGGCCCGCCCGCCCAGGGCGCCCCCGGCGGCGTCCGTGATCTCCGGGTACGCGCCGGTGAAGTCGTTCCCGTTCCGGCTGGTCAGCCGCACCTCACCGGTGTCGGCCACACGCAGGCAGCAGCGGTAACCGTCCCACTTGTACTCGTAACCCCACGCCCCGGTGGGCGGCTCACCCTCCACCGCCAGCATGGGCGGCACCACCTGCGGCATGTGTGCCATGCCCCCAGTACACGCGGGTCTCAGACGCGGCGCACGCCCACCACGCAGAGCGGCCCCTGCTCCAGCCAGGTGAGCCCGGCGGCGCCGAGAAGGGCCCGCAGGTCGGCGGTGGTCCGGGGATGGAAGGGCAGAAGGTGACGGGCGGCGACCTCGGCGGCGCGCCGGACGGCCGGAATGTCATCAGGACCGGCGGCCATCACCACAGAGCCGGGAACGAGGGCGCGCGCGAGGACGCGGGCGATCCGTTCGGGCGCACCCGCGCGGGACAGGGCCTCGGGCAGCAGCACGCACACCGGCCGGCCGAGGTCGCCGACCGCGCGCCTGAGCACCCCGGCCGGATCAGCGGCGAGGTCGGCGCGCAGGACGGTGACGGAGCCGCGCCGCTCGGCCTCCGCGCGCAGCACGGCAGCGGCGACGGGATCGGGCTCCAGGTACACCACGTTCGCGTCCGGGGAGGCGCGGAGGACGGTGGTGTGCAGGTCCGGGCCCGACGTGCCGACGGTCGGGTAGCCGTAGTCGGCGACGAGGACCTGCCGGATGCCTAGCCCGCCCACGGCATGCCGGGCGGTGGCGTGGACGGCGGCACGCAGGGCGGCGGCGGCGCGGGCGATGTCCGGCCAGACAACGCCCAGTTCGGCGGCGGCGAGACGGTCCACGGCGTAGTGGTCCCTGCCGCCGAGCAACAGGTCGCGGACCCCGGCACGGGACGGAAGCCGCGCGCCAGGACCTTCGTACGGCCCTGGTGCCGGAAGGGCGGCGAGCGCGGCATCCAGCCGGGCACGGCCCGCCGCCGTCACCTCGCGGTGGCCGTGCCGCACGGCGGCGCCGCCGAGCAGCGCGTCAAGGTCGTCGGTCACTGTTCCTCCTCCGCACGGGCGATGGCCCGCACAAGCACGGCTACCAGCACCAGCCCGGCCGCCATCGCCACCAGCCCCACTCCGGCGAGCGCGCCCACCGTCCACCAGGCCACGGCCCACCACCGCTGCCTCACCGCGCCGCATCCCGGTACAGCGCCTCCAGCTCTCCCGCGCACCGCGCCCGGCACAGCCACAACGGCACCGGCCCCGCATCGCCGACGAGTTCGCCGTGCACCGCGAGGCCACCGTCCACGGCACCGCAACGCCAGCACCGCCGCGCGGCGGCAAGCGCCCTCGCCACCTCCCGGACCACCTCCGGCCCCGTCACCCACGACCCGCTCACCCCGCCTCCGCCCGCGTCACGACGGGAAGGAGCGCCCACACACTCTTGGTCGTCTCCCCGACATCCACACCCCACGCGAGACTCAACCCGGTGACCAGCGCCAGCCCACGCCCACACTCCGCGACAGCCGATACGGAACGCGCAGGACAAGACGGCGGCAGCACAGCGGGCGCCCCATCCACGACCAGCACCCGCAGCACCGCGTCCCCTCGCCCACAGGACACCTGCGCGACGATCAACCCGCCATGCACCGGCCGCCCGTGCCGCACGGCATTGGCTGCCAACTCGGAGACGACAACGGCGGCATCGGCGACGGTCACCTCGGCCATCTCCCACCCACCGAGCACACCTCGCACCTGCCGCCGCAACACAGGCACACTCTCCACGGCATACGGCACCGAGCCCTGCCAGAGCAGACACCCTTCCTGCCTGGCCATGCCGTCTCTCTGCATTCCCGGCGACATCGCGCCTCCCTGCGATCAGGTGGTCACTCCACGCTGTCCCCAGGAGACAGCATGACAGTTGCAGCCACTCAGTAGAAGTCGCATTCTGCGTTTTCCCTCGTTCGGGTAACGCGATCCACTTCACGCCAACTGGCACGTACGCTCAGCGTGTTCGGAAGGTGCACAGAATGACGGAGGGTATGGGGCGATGACGTCACCGGTGGGGCCTGCGGGCCGCATGCAGATCGCCCGCGCGCTGATCGCGCTACGCGACCGGGCAGGGCTCACACAGGTTCAGGTCGCGGACGAGGCCGGATGCAGCAAGGCCACGGTCTCCCGTTACGAGGACTGGACGGACCGCCGCCGGGTGAAGTGGGCGACGGTAAAGGACCTGGCCGAGGCGTGCCGTGCGACGGAAGTCGAGGTCGCTGCGCTGATCGAGATGGCGAAGTCCCAGGCGGCAGGCTGGTGGGTGGGCAACCCGGTCGTACCCGAGTGGCTCAGCCCGCTCATCGCGTTCGAGCAGATGGCGGGGTACGAGTGTGTCACCGCGCCCACATCGGTCCCGGGCCTGCTCCAGACCCGCGCGTACGCAGGGGCTCTGCTCCGCTCGCAGGGAATTCCCGAGGACCAGCTCGACCAGGAGACTGAGGCCCGCATGAAGCGCCAGGAGGTTCTCGATCATGGCTTGCGCTTGTGGGCCGTCCTGGACGAGACGGTACTGCGGCGTGAGGTCGGGGATAAGCGCATCATGGCCGAGCAACTCGGTCACCTCCATGAAATCGCCAAGCGCCCCACCGTGGACGTCCAGGTTCTCCGGTTCGCCTCCGGGCCGCCCTGTGCGCCAGGGCAGTTCGTCATCCTGGGACGGGACGACGCACGCGACCCCAAGAGCTCGATGGCGGTCGTCTACCTGGAGTTGCCCCGGAGGGGTGTCTATCTGGATGATGCGGATGACGTTGCCGCCTACAAGATCATGTTCGACAGACTTCGTGCGCAGGCCGCCGGAACCGCAGAGACGGCGGACCTGCTGATGACGGTCCGACAGGAGTACCTCTGATGATGCACCCCGCTCCCTCCGCCGCCGAACTCGCCGTCGCCGCCTGGTACAAGAGCAGCGCCACGAACGCGAACAATGAGTGTGTCGAGGTCGCCCACTTCCCCGACTGGACGGGCATCCGGGACACAAAGCAGGCCGCCACCCCCGACCGCCCCGTCGTACTCGTCCCCGCCACCGCGTTCACCCGGCTCATCACCCATATCCGGCAGGGGTGACCACCGCCGGAAGAGGAGACGCAATGACCGATCTGACCAACCTGCACTGGTTCAAGTCCTCGGCCAGCAGCGGCAACGGCGGCTGCCTTGAGGCCGCGTTTCTGCCCGATGGCCGGGTGGCGCTGCGGGACAACGAGGAGCTGGACAATCCTCCGTTCGTCGTCTCCGCCCACGTCTGGCACTGCTTCCTCACCGGTGCCAAGGAGGGCGAGTTCGACATCCCCGTCTGACGGCGACGTGCGGGAGGAAGGGAGCCATCAATGACCACCGAGAACAGGCGCGGTGGGAACGCACCGGATTTTCTCGGCGCGACCTGGAAGAAGTCGAAGCGCAGCGGAAGCGAGTCGCAGTGTGTGGAGGTTTCCGACATGATCTCCCCACACGCTGGGATTGCCATCCGCGATTCCAAGAACCCTGACGGTCCAGCGCTGCTGTTGGATTCTTCTGCATTCCGTGCATTCATCACCGACGTATGTCGAAGCTAAGGCCGCACCGGCACGGGGAATGGGGACTCGTCTGGATCGTGCTGCTCGATGGGCCGAGCGCGGCCGCAGCCGAGGACGCCTTGATGGCCGTCTACGCCGAGGCGTTCGCCGAGCCGCCCTATCTCAAGACGGCGGCCGATGTGGCGGCGAACCGGCGGCGGTTCCGTTCCCAGACGCGCAAGTCCGCGTTCCGGGCCGCCTTGGCGACGACCGCCGAAGGCGAGCCGATCGGTATCGCGTACGGCTTCCCACTCAGCTCCACCACCGGCTGGTGGGCGCGGCTGACCATCCCCGTTCCCGAAGAGCTGTCCCGCGAGACGGGGAGCCGCACGTTCGGGTTGATCGAGTTGGCCGTGCGGGCGCCATGGCGGCGACAGGGCATCGCCCGCTGCCTGCACGACACCCTTCTCGACGGCCCTGAGGAACGCGTCCTGCTCAACGCGAGACCTGACGCCCTGCCCGCGCAGGCCGCCTACCGTTCCTGGGGTTACCGCGTCGTCGGTCAGGCCCACCCCTGGGACGGCGCCGCCCTGCATGACGTGATGCTCCGAGAACTGCACTCCGCCTGACCACGACACGATCTGAAGGACGAGATGACTACTGCTCTGACCGGTGACCAGCTCAGCGCTGCCTTGACGGGTCTTCCCGGCTGGCGCGTTGAGGAGGGGGATCTCACTGCCGAGTTCCGCGTTGCCCGTGATCGGCTGCCTGCCTTCTACGCGGCGGTGGCGGCCGCGGAGGACGCGGCGCATCATCATGCGCGGATCACGGTGTTGTACTCCTCGGTGACATTCGCCCTGAACACGCATGACGCGGGTGGTGCGATCACCGAGCGGGACACCGCCCTCGCCGGCCAGATCGACGCCTTGGCCCACACCCACGGAGCCGAGCCCGCCTGACCCGCCACAGACCGCCCCGGTGACAGACCACCGCGGCCCGCGTGACTCTCAGCCAGGCGAAGAGATCGCCGTACTCGAAAGGGAACTCATATGACCGAAGAAGCAGGCCGTGTCTTTCGGGAGGCGTGGATCGCCGGAGTCAGGAAGCACTACCCCGGCGAGCCGAAGCCCGGCTATGTCACGCCGTGGGAGGAGACGGCGGAATGGGAGAGGGAGGCCGCTGCCGCCGTGTACCAGCAGATCCGGAACTTCGCGGAGATCAGCGCCGGGAACACGTCGAAGCTGACCCGGGAGCAGAAGGGCAGGTTCGTGGCGATCTGCTGGATTGCGCAGATCCACAAGCACTTCGAGAACCCCAAGCCGAGCTATGTCGCCGACTGGGACGCACTCCCGGACTGGCAGCGTGAGACCGACAGCGACATCTTCGAAGCGATCGAGTGAAGTAGCCACCACCGTCTGCCCGGCTCTGACGCGCGGCGACCCGGGATGACGGACTCCTCGTCCTCGACCAGGGAGAACGCGTGAGGAACGACCAGCAGGGCATCACCGAAGACCGGTGGCGCCAAGCCGTGCGGATCTGGAACCACCACCTGATGTGGCACGAGCTGCGGCCCGTCGATGTGGCGATCGGGCTGGGCAGCCACGACCTCGGCGTCGCGACCCGCTCCGCCGAGCTGTACCGCTCCGGCCTCTTCCCGACCCTGGTGTTCACCGGCGGCAACAGTCCCACCACCGCAAACGTCTTCCCACGCGGGGAGGCCGTCCACTACCGCGAGTACGCCATCGGCCTCGGCGTCCCTGCCGAGGCGATCCTGCTGGAACCGAACGCGGGCGACACCGGGCAGAACATCACCCTCTCGGGTGAAATCCTCGCCGCGGCAGGCATCATCCCGGCGTCGGTGCTGCTGATCTCCAAGCCCTACATGGAAAGGCGGTCGTTCGCGACCGCCCGCAAGCTGTGGCCCGATGTCGAGATCTTCTGCGCCTCGGAGCCGCTGGAGTTCGACGACTACCTGAAGTCGATCGGCGACGCAAAACTCGTCCTGGACATGCCCGTCGGCGACCTCCAGCGGGTCATCGAGTATCCAGAACTCGGATTCGCCATGGAGCAGGAAGTCCCCGAGGAGGTGCACGCAGCGTACGAGTCCCTTGTCCGCGACGGCTTCACCAGCCGCCTCGCCAACCCCTGACCTGCCCGAGCTATCTCCGGTGATCGTGTTCACGCTGGCTGTGGTGCGGACGGTTGCACGGTGCACAGTTCAGCTGAGGAGCGTGGCCAGGGCGGTGTGGTAGATGGCTTGGACGGTGGGGACGGTGTCGGTGCGGAAGCGTTCGTCGGTGGCGTGGAGGCCCGTGTATTCCACGCCGAAGCCAGCGGTGGCGGGGATGCCGAGGCCGGCGAGGTAGTTGCCGATGTTGGACGGTCCGGCGATCTTCGGCTCTGGGTGCCGATGGTGGATGCGGGCGGCGCTGAGCAGGGCGGAGCGCAGGGGCGAGTCCGGTGGGAGGGCGTAGGCGGGCCAGCGGGTGTGCGTGTGGATGCGGGTGGGCGGGGTGCCCGGCCAGGAACGGTCGACGTGCGCGGTGGTGGCGGCGAGCAGCTCGGCCGCGGCGGTGTCGTCGAAGGCCGGGGTGGTGCGGATGTCGATGTTGAGGGTGCACAGGTCGGGGGTGACGGAGTAGCCCTGCCCTGCGGTGATTGCGGTGACAGTCAGTTTGCCCGGTAGTGGAAAGTCGTCGGCGGGTGGGGGGAGTTCTGCGGCGCGGAGTTCGCGGATGAGGTGGGCGGCCTTGTCGATGGCCCCGGGTGTGGTCTTGCTGCCGCCGGAGTGGGACGAGACGCCGTGGACGTGGAGTTGGGCGCGGTGGACGCCTCGGCCGCCGATGACGAGCTTGTCGGTGCCGGGGTAGCCGATCATGACGCCGGTCACGTCGTCGGGAGCGTCGGGGCCTTCGAAATAGCGCTTGGCGCCGCCGAAGCCGCCGGTGTGCTCGTCTAGGTCGAACAGCAGGGTGAGAGTGCCTCGCAGGCGGTCGGCACGGTCGGCGAGACGGGCGGCGAGGTGGCAGAAGACGGCCACGGCGGCCTTGGAATCCGAGCTTCCTCGGCCCCACAGCCAGCCGTCTTCGATGAGGCCGGAGGTGGGCGGGTGGGTCCAGGCACCTTCGTCGCCGAAGGGCGCGGTGTCCAGGCAGGCGTCGAGGACGAAGCGCGGTCCGGGGCGTGTGCCGGGGATGTCGGCGGTGACGGCTACCGGCGCGCCTGTGGTGTCGTGCAGCACGCCGGGCGTCAGGCCGTGGGCGGTCATCCAGTCGGTGAGGCTCTGGATGACGGGTTCATAAGGGTCGATGCCCGCGCGGCTGGGGATGCGGACGAGGGCCTGGGTGAGCTCCAGGACGCTGTCGTGGTCTTCCTCGGCTTCCGCCAGGATGCGCGCGGGGTCGGTGTGGTCCATGGCTGTCCATTCTGCCTTCGCCGGCCGGGCACCGGGAGTTTCACAGTGGTGAGCGCCGTCGTGCCGCCTCACCACGGCGCCGCCCTGCACGACGTGATGATCCAGCTCCGGCCGACATCCGGACGAACTCGTCTGCGTGCCAGGCGCGTTGGAGACACGCCTGGCAGCGGCGCCATCGCCTGTGGCTTGTGTGCCATGGGTTCCGTACACGCCCGGGTGCGAGTGGCGAAACGGGGCGACGTGCGGGGTGGGGTGGGGATACGCTCCGGCGCGCTGTCTGTTGTCGTGTGAGCGAGGAGTTGTTCATGACTGCCACTGCCGCGTTCGATCATCTGCCCGTGCGGAGCCGGGTTGTCGCACAGGTGCTTGCGGCGGCCGGTGTCGCCGGGGCTGTGCGGGGGTTGGAGGTGCCCGCGCGTACGGCTGCCGAGGCCGCTGCCGCGCTCGGGTGTGAGGTGGGGGCCATCGCCAACAGCCTCGTCTTCGTCAGTGGCGCGGATGCCGAGCCCGTGCTCGTGCTCACCAGTGGCAGCCACCGTGTCGACACCGCCGCCCTCGCCGCGCGGATGGGGCTCGACGGCCTTGAACGCGCCACCGCCGCCCAGGTGCGGGAGGCGACCGGGCAGGCCATCGGTGGTGTCGCGCCGGTCGGGCACCCCGCGCCGCTGCGCACCGTGGTGGACGCCGCGCTCGCCGACCACCCGAAGGTCTGGGCGGCGGGCGGGACGCCGCACACGGTCTTTCCCACCACGTACGCCGAGTTGCTGGCTCTCACCGGGGGGACCGCGCTGGTCGTCGCGGGGTGAGCGTCAGGACCAGGCGTCCCGCTCCTGGCCGAGGCGCACGCCGACGCGCCGCACGTGGAGGAGCATGCGGCGGCTCATGAGATAGCCGGGGATCAGCAGCGCCGCCAGTACCACCCACATCAGCGCGGCGGCGTCGCGCCCGGCCAGCCACTGCGCCGCGCTCGTCACCAGGAACATGCCGGTCAGCAGCGGCCAGAACCACCAGCGGCGGGCGAGCTGCCTGCGCTGCTGCCGGACGAGGAGCGCCATCTCGCGGCGCGCCGCCGGGTCGCGCGGGATGCGTTCCTGCCTGATGCGCCGGAGTAGGACGGGCAGGCGTGCGGGCGGCACGCCGACCTGCGAGGCGTACGTCCGCCGCGCGAACCGGCTCATCGCGGCCGTCAGCCCCGTCCACAGCACCCAGGCGGCGCCCAGGCCCAGCGCGCGCGGCGCGTCCGCCAGCCACGCGATCAGCACAGCGGCCACCGCCCCGGCGGCGGCGAGGGCCCCGAGGAACACCCAGGGCTGGTCGAGGGGGCGCCGTTCCGCCTCCCAGTCGATGTCGCCACCCGCGCTGTCACCCGCCGCGTCCACCGTCCTCGCCGTCCCTTCCGCCGGTCGCCTCCGCGTGTCCTCGCTGTCCGGATACCCGGCGGGGAGCCGCCCAAGGTCGGTCGGTCAACGGGAAGTTGACGGGGGGCGGCCGGCCGCGCGTCCGCTGGCTGAGACGGGCTTACGGGCCGTTCGGGCGCTGTGCCAGAATCCTCGGCGAGGTCACGAGTGACAGCGCCATGGGCCCCGGCCCGCTGTCCGGCAACCCTCCGTCGTGGCGGGGTGCCCCGGGTGATGACCGGGCGGTGGGACAGACGTCCCGCGGCAAGTGCGGCTTCGAGGAGTACTCCATGCGCATGCGAATGCGGTAGAGCGCCGGGCGCTCCCCTTCCCCGTCCCACCGGCCGCACCCCGGCCGTTCCCCCTTTTTCCCGTGTCCCGGCGCCGTCGCCGCGCCATGCCTTCGGGAGGCCACGCCATGACCGTTTCCGGTATCCCCGCCACCGACGTCACCCCGCCGCGGCAGGACGACGCGCTCGCCGTCCTCAGCTCGGACGTCACCGTTCCCCTCGCCACCGGCGGCGAGGTCACGTACGCCGCCCTCGACTATGCCGCCAGCGCCCCCGTCCTGCGCCGCGTCTGGAACGAGGTCGCCGCCTACGCGCCGCTGTACGGCAGCGTCCACCGCGGCACGGGCCACCTCTCCCGGCTGTCCACCGAGTTGTTCGAGGCGAGCCGCGAGACGGTCGCCGCGTTCCTCGGCGCGCGCCCCGGCGACCAGGTCCTCTTCACCCGCTCCACGACCGACTCGCTGGGCCTGCTGGCCGCCGCGCTCCCCGCCGGGACGCACGTCCTCGTCTTCGAGACCGAGCACCACGCCGCCCTGCTGCCCTGGGCCCACCACGGCCACGACGTCGCGTACCTCGACGCGCCCGCCGGCCCGGCCGATGCCGTCGCCACCGCCGAGGCCGCCCTGGCGGCGCTGCCGGAGGGCGAGGCGCTGCTGTGCGTCACGGGCGCGTCCAACGTCACCGGCGAGCTGTGGCCCGTACGCGAACTGGCCGCCGCCGCCCACCGCCACGGCGCCCGCATCGTCCTGGACGCGGCGCAACTCGCCCCGCACCGGCGGATCGACATCACCGCGCTGGACGTGGACTGGGTCGCGTTCTCCGGGCACAAGCTGTACGCGCCGTTCGGCTCAGGTGTCCTCGCGGGCCGCTCCGACTGGCTCGACGCCGCCCCGCCCTACCTCGCGGGCGGCGGCGCCACCCGCGTCGTCAGCCGCAGCGCGGACGGCGGGGTCACGGTCGAGTGGAACACCGACGAGGCGCGCCACGAGGCCGGGTCGCCCAACGTCGTCGGCGCGCTCGCCGTCGCCGCCGCCTGCCGCGCCCTCACCGAGGCGGGCCACGACACGCTCCTCGCCCACGAACGGCGGCTGCTCGCCGTCCTGCGCGAAGGGCTCGCCACGATCCCCGCCGTCCGGGAGCTGTCGCTGTTCGGCGCGGAGGCCGACCGCGTGCCCGTCGTCTCGTTCACCGTCGCCGGATGGGACAGCGCCGACCTCGCGCGCACGCTGTCCGACCGGTACGGCATCGGCGTGCGCTCCGGGCTGTTCTGCGCGCAGCCGCTGGTGCGCGCGCTGCTCGGCGCGTCGGCGACGGACGGCGACTGCGACGGGCCCGTGCAGGCCGTGCGTGCCAGCTTCGGCGCGGGCACACCGGACGAGCACGTCACGCGGCTCGTCGCGGCCCTGCGCGAACTGGCGGGCGCCTGAACGGCCCGGCTCAGCGCGCGGCGCGGTCGCGCAGGGGCCGCCACCAGTCCGGGTGGTCCCGGTACCAGGCGACGGTCGCGGCGAGCGCGGCGGGGAAGTCGGCGCGGGGCGCGTAGCCGAGGCGGGTGCGGATCTTGGTCCAGTCGACCGAGTAGCGGCGGTCGTGGCCCTTGCGGTCGGCGACGTGCCTGATCCGGTCGGGGCCGGCGCCGCAGGCCTCCAGGATCAGGCGGGTGAGGGCGAGGTTGGTCAGCTCGGTGCCGCCGCCGACGTTGTAGACCTCGCCCGCCGCGCCCCGGGTGCGGACCAGTTCGACGGCGCGCACGTGGTCGTCCACGTGCAGCCAGTCCCGCACGTGCAGCCCGTCGCCGTACAGCGGGACCGTGCCGCCCTCCAGCAGCCGGATGACGAACGACGGGATGAGCTTCTCGGGGAACTGGTACGGCCCGAAGTTGTTCGAGCAGCGCGTGATCCGCACGTCCAGGCCGTGTGTGCGGTGCTGCGCCAGGGCCAGCAGGTCGGCGGCGGCCTTGGACGCGGCGTACGGCGACGACGGGTCCACCGGATGCGTCTCCGGCCACGAGCCGTCGGGCAGGGACCCGTACACCTCGTCCGTCGAGATGTGCACGAAGACGCGCACGCCGCCGAGGCGCGCCGCGTCGAGCAGCACCTGCGTGCCCAGCACGTTGGTGGACGCGAACAGGCCGCCGTCCCGGATCGACCGGTCCACGTGCGACTCGGCCGCGAAGTGGACCACCTCGTCGTGCTCCGTCATCAGGCGCGCCGCCAGCGCGGCGTCCCTGATGTCGCCGTGCACGAAGCGGAACGCGGGGTGGTCGCGCACCGGGGCGAGGTTCGCGCGGTGCCCGGCGTAGGTGAGGGCGTCGAGCACGGTGACGGCCACGCCGCCGGGGCCGCCGGGGCCGAGGAGCGCGCGGACGTAGGCGGAGCCGATGAAACCGGCGCCGCCGGTCACGAGAATCCGGGTCGTCATGGGTCGTCGGGGAGCCTTCCGCGCCGCTGTGTCCTGCCTGTCCTGGCCTGTCCGGTCCCGACCGTATCCCGCACGTTCCTCACGCCCGGGGGTCGGGCTGGCAGTGCGGGCACCAGGCGGTGGAGCGGCCGGCGATCCGGCCGTGGGCGAGCGGGCCGCCGCAGCGCGGGCAGGTGCCGTCGCGGTCGCGGCGGTGGCCCGTCAGCCCGTCGGTGTCCGCCGGGACGTGGCCGGCGGGCACCGCGTCGGCGAGCACGCGGTGGGCCGCCGCGGCGAGGCGGCGGCGCTCCGCGGCCGTGAGGCGGTCGGCGCGGGCGGCCGGGTGCAGCCGGGCCTGCCACAGGATCTCGTCGGACAGCAGGTTGCCGAGCCCGGCCACCACGGACTGGTCGAGCAGGGCGCCCTTCAGGCCGCCGCGCCGTCCGGCGAGGCGCCGGGCGAAGTCGCCGTCGCCGACCGCCAGCGCGTCCGGACCCTGGCCGCCGATGACCCGTTCGGCGTCCTCGTCGGTGGGTGCGAGCCAGATGCCGCGCAGCTTGCGCTGGTCGCGGAAGCGCAGTTCGCGCCCGTCGTCCAGGCGGAACGCCACCCGGTCCCAGCGCTCGCGCGGCGCGCCCGCGTCGGCGGGCACCAGGCGGCCCGTCATGCCGAAGTGGAACAGGACGGTCGGGCCGTCGGTGCGGCCGAGCAGCCACTTGCCGCGCCGCTCGGCGGCCCGGAAGCGGCGGCCCTCAAGGCCGCGCCGCAGCCGGGCGGTGGTCACGTCCCGCAGGACGCCCGCGTCGGCGACCTCGACGCGTACGACACGGTGGCCCGTGCCGCACGCGTCGAGGACCCGGCGGAAACCCTCGACGTCCGGCAGTTCCGGCATGGCGCCAGCCTAGGTCGGCGCCCGCGTGGGCGCCTGTCGGCGGGGCCCGGCGTCAGCTGGGGTCAGAGGAGGGTGAGGCCGTAGACGGCGAGGACCTCGGTGATCGGCTGGTAGAGCGAGACGCCGCCGCTCGTGCAGTTGCCCTGGCCGCCGGAGAGGATGCCGACCGCGCGGCCGGTCGTGCCGGACGGGTCGATCGTGAACAGCGGGCTGCCGCTGTCGCCCGGCAGCGAGCAGATGTTGGTGGCGGTGACGCCGTACACGAGGGCGTTCCCGTAGTTGACGGTCACGTTGACAGCGGTGACGTTCCCCGGGCGGCAGCCGGACGGGCCCGAGTGCCACACGCGCTGGCCCATGATCGGTGAGACGGGGCTGGTGATGTCGATCTCCTGGCCGTTGCAGACCACGCTGCCCGGCCGGGGGACGGCGGGGTTCGCGTACCGGATGATCCCGTAGTCGTTGCCGGGGAAGCTCGACCCGGCGACGGGGCCGATGGGGACGCTCAGCGCCGGGTCGGTGTACCAGGTGCCGCCGGCGTTGGTGCAGTGCCCGGCCGTCGCGACGTAGTCCACGCCGCCGCCCCGCAGGTTGAACCCGGCGACGCAGCTCCCGCCGCCGCTGAAGATCTGCTCGCCGCCGCGCAGGTGCGGCCGGAAGACGCCGCCGGTCCGTTCGACCGCCAGCGCGCCCGCCAGGTCGCCCGCGCGGTGGCGCAGGCGGGCGAGGTCGCGGTCGGAGACGGTCGTGTCGGCGAGCACGCGGACGGTCCCCGACGCGGTGTCGGTGTACCAGGCGGTGCCGGTGATGTCGGCCGCCTCGACGGCGGCGCGGGCGTCCGCCAGCTCGGCGGCGCCGTACGTGCGGGGCGCGGCCGTCGCTCCGGCGGGGGCCGGTGCGAAGAGGGCCGCGGCGACGAGGGTCGCCACCGTGGCGGCGATGCGTCTGACGAAGGGCGTGCGCTTGATGCTCATCCGGTCCTCCCGGGCGGCCGGCTGTGGGGCGTGCTCCTGACAGGCGGTGCGGGGCGGTACGCGTCGCTACGTGGCGCGTTCGGATTGTCCCATCGCGGTGCGCGCTGCCAAGGGGCCTTTCGGCCACCCGGCCCGGAGCGGCGTCAGCCCACGGGCACGCCGGTCAACTCGTTCACGAAACGGTCCAGTTCGGGCTGCCAGAAGTGCGCGACGTCGCAGTGCAGCGGCCCGGCGCC
The DNA here is from genome assembly GCF_047200595.1 of Streptomyces sp. MS19. Taxonomy (NCBI): domain Bacteria; kingdom Bacillati; phylum Actinomycetota; class Actinomycetes; order Kitasatosporales; family Streptomycetaceae; genus Streptomyces; species Streptomyces sp. MS19. The sequence continues at coordinate 41,806 of NZ_JBJZOH010000004.1, forward strand.
GTCGGGCAGCCGCAGCCGCACATGGCTGGCGAGCGACCCCCGGCCCGAGTCCTCGACCAGGAAACCGCCGTCCCTCGGCAGCGTCCACCGCCGCTTGCGCGGCCCGGGACGCCGGAAGCCGCCGGTGTCGTGCACGACGACCGTCCGCTCCGTCAGCGTCACGAAGCAGTCCCTGGACAGCAGGTGGTTGACCGCGTCGAGCACCTTCCAGGGGCGCCAGGCACCGAACGCGTGGAACGTCACGAGCGCCCGTTCGCCCGGATCGCTGCGCGCGATCTCCTCCGCCGCCTGCGCCCTGACCCGTTCCTTGTCCCAGCGGATCGCCATGGTGTCCTCCGTCCACCGCGCGGCCGGCGCCCTGCCGGCCCCGCTGAACCGGGTGAGCGAAACCGGGCGAAGCAAACGCGATCGGTACACAACGACGCCACAACTGGCCGGAACCGCGGGGGTGTCAGGCGCCGGACGGCCGTTGACAGGCGGTCCGCGCGGGGCGGACGATCGCGCGGGAACGGAAGCGGGAGGCGCAGCGTGGACGCGCAGGCGAGGACCGAGGAACTGCTGCACGCGTACGTCGCGTCGGGCCGGGAGACCGGCCTCCAGGTCGCGGCCTGGCTGGACGGCGCGCTCGTCGTGGACGCCTGGGCCGGGACCGCCGACCCGGCGACGGGCCGCGCGGTGGACGGCGACACGCTGTTCCAGCTGTACTCCTGCGGCAAGGGGCTGACCGCCACGGCGGTCCACCTCCTGGCCGACCGGGGCGTGCTGGACTACGACGCGCCCGTCGCCGCGTACTGGCCGGAGTTCGGCGTCCACGGCAAGGACCGGATCACCGTCCGGCACGCCCTGACCCACCGCGCCGGGATACCGCGCCTGCCCGACGACTTCACGCTGGGCGACCTGGCGGACTGGGACCGCGCCTGCGCCGTGGTGGCCGACATGACGCCCGTGTGGGAGCCGGGCACGCGCTCGGGGTACCACCCGGTGGTGTTCGGCTGGCTGCTCGGGGAGACGGTACGCCGCGCCGACGGCAGACGGCCGGACCGCTTCGTCCGCGAGGAGATCACCGGGCCCCTCGGCATCGACGGCTCCCTCGACTTCGGCATACCCGGTGCGGCGCTGCCGCGCGTGGCGCACCACGCGGAGGCCGCCGACGCCGACACCCACGCCGTTTCCGCGCGGCACGCCCCGGCGGACACCCCGCTGCGTACGCTGTCGTCCGCCGCGCAGGCCAACCATCCGCTGCGGCTCGGCGCCTGCGTCCCGTCGTCCGCCGTGGGCACGGCGCGCGGTCTCGCCAGGCTGTACGCGGCGCTCGCGCGCGGCGGCGAACTCGACGGCGTACGCCTGCTGTCGCCGGACCGGATCGCCACCGCGACGGCCACCGCCGTGCACGGCATCGACGCCACTCTCGGCAACCCGATGCGGCGCGGCCTCGGCTACCTCCTCGGCAGGCCCGGCACGCCGATGGGACACGCGCGGGTCTTCGGGCACGACGGGGTGGGCGAGAGCATCGGCTTCGCCGACCCGGCGCACCGCTTCTCCCTCGCCGTCGCGAAGAACCGCCTGACGGACGACTGGACCCCGGCCTCCACGACATACGCGCTGGCCGCAGCCATCCGAGAAGCCCTCGGCCTCCCCCTGCCGGGAGCCTGACGGCCACCGGCCCGCCCGACGCGCTTCGGAGCGGGCGGGGCTCCTCCCGCCAACCGGCCTTCCGGCGCGCGGCTCCTCTCAAGCGCGCGCATTTACAGGTCAGTTGACTGCTTACGGGCTGCCGCGCCCGATGACGGCCCAGGGCGTCGGCGGCCGGGGGATGGGGCAGGCGGTGGGTCCCGGCCTCGGCTCCTTCCCGACTGGCCGGAGCCGTGCGGCAAGGCGCCCGGTACGGGGCTGCCGGGCCGATCACGGCCCCGGAGCGTCGGCAGCGCAGGGGCGTGGGGCGGCGCGTTCCGCCCCGCGGCTGTCCGGTGTGGTCGGCATGATCGTGTACGAGATATTTGCCCTGCTTTCGCCCTCGGGTCCATGGTGGGGGCGCCCCCGCGCTTTTCCGGATGCGCGAAGTGAGCAGGTTGCGCGAAACGCGCAAGCGGTCGTAGGGTCGCCGACGTGCCGACCGCCCGGAGGACGGCCGGCCCACGAAGAGGTGGATGGAAGGCAGGCCCGCACATGTCCCTACCGATCAAGGCAGGAATCGAGCGCGTCCCCGGCGGGATGATGCTCGTCCCGCTGCTGCTCGGCGCCGTGATCAACACCGCGCACTCCGGCACGGGGGAGTACTTCGGCTCGTTCACCGGAGCGCTCTTCTCCGGGTCGCTGACGATCCTCGCCGTCTTCTACGTGTGCATGGGCGCCACGATCGACGTGCGCACGACGCCCTACATCCTGCGCAAGGGCGGCGCGCTGCTCGCGACCAAGGCCGCCGTCGCGATCATCGTCGGCGTGGTCCTCGGGCACTTCATCGGCGAGACGCCGGTGGACGGCGGCGCCTTCGCCGGCATCTCCACGCTGGCCGTGGTCGCCGCGCTCAACGACACCAACGGCGGCCTGTACATGGCGCTGATGGGGCAGTTCGGCCGCTCGAAGGACGCCGCCGCGTACTCCCTGATGAGCCTGGAGTCCGGCCCGTTCCTGACCATGGTGACGCTGGGCGTGGCCGGTCTGTCGGCGTTCCCCTGGCAGACGATGCTCGGCGCGATCATGCCGCTGCTCGTCGGCATGATCCTCGGCAACCTCGACCCGCAGATGCGGAAGTTCCTCGCCCCCGCCGTGCCGGTGTGCATCCCCTTCTTCGGCTTCGCGCTCGGCACCGGCATCGACCTGGGCACGGTGTGGACCGCCGGGCTGCTGGGCATCGGGCTCGGCCTGTTCGTCCTGGTCGTCAGCGGCAGCACGCTCTTCGCCGCCGACCGGCTGGTGGGCGGCAACGGGCTCGCCGGTCTCGCCGCGGCCAGCACGGCGGGCAACGCGGCGGCCGTCCCCGCCCTCGTCGCCGCCGCCAACCCGGCGTACGAGGAGGCCGCCGCCGAGGCCACCGTCCTGGTCGCCGCCTCGGTCGTCGTGACGTCGCTGCTCGTCCCGGTGATCACCCTCGCCTACTACAAGCGCCTCCAGCGCCGCGACCCGGACGCCACCGCCCCCGACCCCGCGGCCGTCGAGGCAGGGGAGCAGCCGCCCGTTGCGCGAAACGCGCAAGCCGACGCCGAGACCGACGCCGAGACCGACGCCGAGACCGACGTGCGCCACGCCGCCCGGGGACGGCGGCCATGACCGCCCCGGCCGTCCTGATCGTCGCGGACGACCTCTCCGGCGCCGCGGACAGCGCCGTCGCCTTCGCCGCCCGCGCCCGCACCGGCGTCGTCCTGGACCCCGGGGCCCCCTGGCCGGACGCCACCGCCGTCGCCGTGGACACCGACAGCCGCTACCTGCCGGGCGAGGCCGCCGCACGCCGCGCCGCGGCCGTCCTGGACCGCGCCGCCCCCGGCACCCTCGTCTACAAGAAGATCGACTCCACCCTGCGCGGCAACATCGGCCCCGAGACGGCCGCCTGCCTCGCCGCGCTGACCCGCCGCACCGGGCAACGGCACATCGCGGTCGTCACCCCCGCGTTCCCCGCCACCGGGCGCACCGTCCGCGACGGACGCGTCCTCGTGGACGGCGAGCCCGTCGAGGCCCGGCACCCGGGCCGCACGCCGCTCACCGCCCAGCTCACCGCGGCGGGCCTGACCGTCGCCGCCCTCGGCCTGCGCGAACTGCGCACCGGCGACCCGGCCCGTACGCTCGCGACCGCCGCCGACGCCCTCGTCGTGGACGCCGAGACCGACGACGACCTCGCCCGCCTCGTACGCGCCTGCGCCGGACTGCCCGTGCTGCTCGTCGGCTCCGGCGGCCTCGCCCAGCACCTCACCGCCGCCGCGCCCCGCGACACCGGCACCGCCACCGACGGCACGGCGGCCGGCGCGCACCGCCCGGCCCTCGTCTGCGTCGGCAGCCGCAGCGACCTCGCCCACGCCCAGCGCGACGCGCTCGTCACCGGCCTGCCCGCCACGCCCGTCCCCGTAGGGCTCGACGCGCCGGCCGCCGCGACCACCGCCCGCATCACCGAGGCCCTGCGCGCCGGACGGCCCGCCGTCGTCTTCCCCGACCCCGGCGAGCCCCTGCGCCCCGAGCGCGCCGCCGACATCGCCGCGGGCCTCGCGGCAGCCGTACGCCCCGCGCTGCCCGCCGCGGGCACCCTCGTCGTCACGGGCGGCGAGACGGCGCGCGCCGTCCTGCTGGCCGCGGGCGTACGCGCCCTCACCGTCCACGGCGAGGCAGAACCGGGCGTGGTGCTGCTGCGCACCCCCGACGGCCTCCCCGTCGTCACGAAGGCGGGCGCGTTCGGCGACGCGGGCACACTGCTCCGCGTCGTCCGCGCCCTGCCCGACGCACCCCGCCCCGTCGTCCGTCCCATCGCAACCCAGGAGAGCTGACCCCATGTCCCACCCCGTAGTCGCCATCACCATGGGAGACGCCGCGGGCGTCGGCCCCGAGGTCGTCGTGAAGGCCCTTGCCGGTGACGCCGCCGCGCTGCCGTTCCGGCCGCTGGTGGTCGGCGACGCCGCCCGGCTGCGCCGTGCCGTCGAGCTGACCGGCGTACGGCTCGGCGTCCGGGCTGTGGACAGCCCCGAGGAGGCCGCCTGGGAGCCCGGCACCGTGGACTGCGTCGATCTGCGCAACATCCCGGCCGACCTGCCGTTCGGCCGCCTCTCCCCGGTCGCGGGCGAGGGCGCGTACCAGTACGTCGCCGCCGCCACGCGGCTCGCGTCCGAGCGCCGCGTCGCCGCGATCTGCACCGCGCCGCTCAACAAGGAGGCGCTGCACGCCGCCGGGCACAAGTACCCGGGCCACACCGAACTGCTCGCCGAACTCACCGGCACCGACGAGGTGTCCATGCTCCTCTCGGCGCCCAGCCTGCGCGTCATCCACGTGACGACGCACATCGGCCTGGTGGACGCCGTCGCCCGCATCGAGCCCGGCCTCGTCGAACGCACCATCAGGCGCGGCCACGCCACCCTCACCGCCGCCGGTGTCGCGCACCCGCGGATCGCCGTGTGCGGCATCAACCCCCACGCGGGCGAGAACGGGCTGTTCGGCCACGGCGAGGAGGAGGCCAAGGTCGTGCCCGGCGTCGAGGCGGTCCGCGCCGACGGCATCGACGCGCAGGGCCCGCTGCCCGCCGACACCGTGTTCTTCCGCGCGGTGCGCGGCGACTTCGACCTCGTCGTCGCCATGTACCACGACCAGGGCCACGGGCCGGTCAAGGTCCTCGGCCTCGACGCGGGCGTCAACATCACCGTCGGCCTGCCCGTGATCCGCACCAGCGTGGACCACGGCACCGCGTTCGACATCGCGGGCACCGGCAGGGCCGACGAGGCCAGCATGGTCGAGGCGCTGCGCCAGGCCGTCGAACTGGCCCCGAAGGACGGCGCTGCGTAGGGTTCTCGCAGTGCCGGGACGGCGGCGCGCGGAAGGGAACGGCGGACCATGCTCAACGGGGCGGCGAGGCGCGAGGAGATCCGCGGCCTCCTCCAGGCGCGGCCCATCGCGGTCGCCGAACTGGCGGAGCGGTACGCCGTCTCCGAGTCCACCATCCGCCGCGACCTGGCCCGCCTCTCCGAGACGGGCGGGATCGTCAGGACGTACGGCGGGGCCCTGTCGCCCGGCGGCGAGGACGAGCAGTCGCTCCAGGAGCGCGAGCGGCTCGCCGGGCCGCAGAAGGCCGCCATCGCCCGGCACGCCGACCGGCACGCGGCGGGCTGCCGCCTCGTCCTCCTCGACGCGGGGACGACGGCCGGCGCCCTCGCCGTCCGGCTCGCCGCGCGGGGCGGCCTCACGGTCGCCACACCGGGGCTGACCTCGATCAACGTGCTGGCCGGCGTGCCCGGCGTCGAGCTGGTCGTGCTCGGCGGCACGGTACGCCCGCTCAGCCTCGGCATGGTCGGCCCGCTGGCCGAGGCCGCCGTCGCCCGGCTGACGGCCGACGCCGTGTTCCTCGGCGCGGACGGCGTGGTCGCGGGCCGGGGCATCTGCGAGGCGCGGCCGGAGCAGACGGCGCTCAAGCAGCTGATGATCGACCGCTCGCGCGACCTCTACGTCCTGGCCGACGCGGGCAAGCTCGGCCGCGCCGACTCGCACTGGTGGGCCACCCTGGACCGCCCGTGGACCCTGATCACCGACGCGGGCGCGACCGCCGCACAGCTGCGCCCGTTCCACGACGACCCGCTGTGCACCGTGGAGACGGCCGCCGTCTAGGTCAGGGCTCCAGCGTCCGGCCGTGCGCCGTCCCCTCGACCGCCTCGGCGTACGCGCGGGCCACCTCTGCCGCAGGGGTGCCCCCGGCCGGGTCCATGCCCAGCGCGGCCAGTGTCTCGCTCACCCAGCCGGGGCTGACCACGTTCAGCCTGACGCCGCGCGGCATCTCCGCCGCCGCGCCGTGGACGAACGCCGCAAGGCCCCCGTTCACCAGGTGCGCGAGCGTCATGTCCCGCATCCCCTCCGGTATACGGCCCGCCGTCAGCGTCACCGACCCGCCGTCGCGCACCCACGGCAGGGCGCGCCGCACCAGGTTCACCTGCCCGACGAGCTTCGCGTCGAGCCCTCGCCAGTACTCCTCGTCCGCGCTCCCCTCCAGCGGCGCCATCGCCCCGTTCGCCGCCGCGCACACCACCGCGTCCACCGGGCCGATCCCCTCGAACAACGCCTCCACCGACGCCACGTCCGCCACGTCCACCCGTACGTCGCCGCCGCGCGACGCCCGTACCACCTCGTGCCGCTGCGCCAGCGCGTCCGCCACTGCGCCGCCGATGGTGCCGCTCGCCCCTATGACGACGATCCTCATGCCGTACTCCTGTCATGCCTGCTGTGCTTGCCCGGCCACCCTCGTACGGCCCGCCCGCCGTACCCAGCCCTCCGCCAGGGGTACCTCTGGCAGGGGCAGGCTGGCGCGCCGCGCATGGGGAAGACTGGCCCGCATGAGCACACAGGCCGAGCTGGGCGAATTCCTGCGGTCGCGCCGCGCGCGCCTGCGGCCCGAGGACACCGGGCTGACGCTGTACGGCGGGCGCCGCCGCGTCCCCGGCCTGCGCCGTGAGGAGCTGGCCCAGCTCGCCGGGGTGAGTGTCGGGTACTACACGCGGCTCGAACAGGGCCAGAGCCCCAACGCGTCCGACGCCGTGCTCGACGCCGTGGCCCGCGTGCTGCGCCTGGACGACGTGGAGCGCGGGCACCTCTTCGCGCTCGCCCGCCCCAAGCCGCCCGAGCAGCGCCGCCCGGCGCGCCCCGAACGCGTCAGACCGGGCGTCCGCACCATGATCGGCGCGCTCGGCGACGTGCCCGTGGTGCTGATGAGCCGCTTCCTCGACGTCCTCGCCTGGAACCCCCTGGGCCACGCCCTGCTCGCCGGGCACGCCGACCCGGCCGCCCCGGAGCGGCCCCGCGACCGGCCCAACATCGCCCGGCTCCTGTTCCTCGACCCGCACACGCGGGAGCTGTACGCGGACTGGACGCGCAAGGCACGGGCGACGGTCGCCGACCTGCGCATCATCGCGGGCCGCCACCCCGGCGACCCGGAGCTGAACCGGCTCATCGGCGAACTGACGGTCGGCAGCCAGGACTTCGCGCGCATGTGGGCGGCGCACACGGTGGGGGACTGCGGCACGGACGTCCGGACGTACCGCCATCCGCTGGTCGGGACGCTGGACCTCGCCGCCGAGTTCATGGCCCTGCCGCGGGACGAGGGGCAGCGGATCGCCGTGTTCACGGCCGAGCCCGGCTCCCCCTCGGCCGCCGCGCTGGCGCTGCTCGCCGACCTCGCGCGGCCCTGACGGGCGTCAGGACGCCGGGCGCCCGCCGTCCCGTTCCGCCCCGGCCTCCGCCTCCTCGTCGGCCGCGAGCCGCTCCGCCAGCTCGTCGGGCGACAGCGACTCGCGGTGCACGACGTTCGTCCGGTACGCCGTGCGCCCCAGCACCTGCCCGAGCACCGGCACGGTGATCAGCTGGAACACCACGACGAGCACCAGCACCACCGCCTCCTTCGCCGGTGTCTGGCAGGCCACGCCCACCATCACCAGCAGCACCCCGAGCGTCTGCGCCTTGGCCGCCGCGTGCAGTCTGCTGATCGGATCGGGGAACCGCAGTACCCCGATCGCCGCCAGCAGGCTGAAGCTCGCCCCGGTGATCACAAACACGCCCGTCAGCAGGTTCAGGACGAGGCTCACCGCAGGTCCTCCCGCTGCTCGACGAGGTGCGCCGCGGTGATCGACCCGATGAAGCCCAGCAGGGCCAGCACCAGCAGCAGCGGGATGGCCGCCAGGTCGTCCCGCGCCGCCACGTCGATGGCGACGCCCGTCACGATCAGCGTCACCAGCACGTCGAGCGCCACGATGCGGTCCAGCGTGCTCGGCCCCCGCAGCAGCCGCACGGTCGTCAGGCCCGCCGCCACCGACACGAGGGTGAGCGCCACGGCGTACAGCACGTTCATCCGGTCTCCTCCCGTCGCTCCCGCCGCGCCAGTTCCCGTTCGGCCCGGACGACCGCGCGTACCTCCGACGCGGGGCCGAGCGCGCGCACGACGGCCCGCTCGTGCTGATGCACCGTCCGCCGCTCCTCCACGACCGCGCGCGCCCCCTCCATCGGCAGGACATGCACATACAGCTGCCGCCGTTCACGGTCGATCTCCAGCACCAGATTCCCCGGCGAGATGGTGGTCAGCACGGCCGTCGCGGTGATCAGGAGATCGCTGTCCGCCGCCAGCCGCACCTCGACCACCGCCGCGGGCACGCGCGGCCCCTGCCGCACCGCCGCCCACCCGACGCGTACGGCGGACACCACCAGGTCCCGCGGCATGCGCACGAACAGTTCCAGCATCCGTGCCGGGCGCGCCCGTACCCGTGAGGCGACCTCCGGCATGGGGAACGCCGCCAGCACCGCCACGCCCACCAGCAGGCCGCCCAGTACCACGACCGCACTGAGCGACGCCCACAGGACGACCCACAGCGCGAGCAGCCACACGAGAATGGGCAGCCGCCGCAGCAGCCGGCGGGCGGGGGAGCGGACCCCGGGGCGTTCCGTCATCCGTGCTCCTCGGCCGTCACGGCGTGGCGGTACGTCCCGGGCCGGTTCAGGTCGTCCGCCGCCCGTTCGGTGATGCGCGACAGGGGGCCCGCGAACACGGCGACGGCCAGACCGGCCAGCACCATGCCCGAGGCCGCCCCGACCGTCAGTGTCCTGGGGCCCGCGCCCACCGCCGCGGTCCTGTGCGCCGCCGGGGCCGACACCGCGCGCCAGACGCGGATCATCGCGTACAGCGTCAGCAGGCTCGTCACCAGCGCCGCGCCGGAGAGCAGCCACGCCGCGGAGCCCCCGTCGGCCGCCGCGGCGCGCAGCAGCGCGAACTTCGCGATGAACCCGGAGAACGGCGGCAGCCCGGCCAGCGACAGCGCGGGCAGTATGAACAGCACCGTCACCAGCGGCGACGCGCCGCCCTCCTCCTCGCCGCTCTCCATGCGGTGCAGCGCGGACGTCCCCGTGCGGGCCACCACGAGACCGGTCACCAGGAACAGCGACGCCTGCACGATGATGTGGTGGACGACGTACAGGATCGTCCCGTTGAACCCGGCCGCGTCCGACAGGGCGAGGCCGAACAGCATGAAGCCGATGTGGCTGACCAGCGTGAAGGACAGCAGGCGGTTGATGTTGTCCTGGGCGATGGCGCCGAGGATGCCGACCAGCATCGTGGCGACCGACGCGCCCACCAGCAGCCACCACACGTCGTCGCGCGGGAACAGCAGCGTCTGCGTGCGCACCATCGCGTACACGCCGACCTTCGTCAGCAGCGCCGCGAACACGGCGGTGATCGGCGCGGGCGCGGTCGGGTACGAGTCCGGCAGCCAGAAGTGCAGCGGCACCACGGCCGCCTTGATGCCGAAGACCACCAGCAGGAACGATGCCAGCGCCGTCCGTACACCGCCGGGCAGCCCGGCCGTGCGGTCGGACAGCTCGGCGAAGCTGACGGTCCCCGTCGCCGCGTACACCAGCGCGATGGCGGTGAGGAAGAGCAGCGACGACGTGAGGCTCGTCATCGTGTACGTCATCCCCGCCTGGACCCTGGCCTCGCCCGCGTTCAGGGTGATCAGCACGTAGGAGGAGGCCAGCATCACCTCGAAGGCCACGAACAGGTTGAACAGGTCGCCCGACAGGAACGCGAGCCCGATCCCGCCGACCAGCAGCAGGTAGGCGGGGTGGAACGGCACCGCCGTCTCCGACGAGTCGCCCGCCGTGCCCTGCCCCACCGCGAACACCAGGACGGCCAGCGCCACCAGCACCGCCACCGTCAGCAGCAGCGCGGCCAGCAGGTCGGCGACCAGCGCGATGCCGAGCGGCGGCGCCCACCCGCCCGCCGCCACCACCGCCGTGCCGTCGCGGTCCACGCGCAGCAGCAGCACCACGGCGTCCGCCAGCACCACGGTCAGCACGGCGGCCGTCACCACGCGCTGCGCGGCCGCGCGGCGGGCCAGGGTGAGGGAGACGCCGGCCGCGAGCAGCGGCAGGAGCACGGGCAGGACGACCAGCCATGTCGTCATCGCCGGCCCCCGTCCCCGCCCGGCTCGCGCCCGCCCGAGTCACGCCCGCCCGTCTCCGGCCAGTCCGAGTCGGGCCAGTCCGCCTCGCCGGACGGCAGGGCGGCCGGCTCGGCGTCGGCGCGCTCGCCCACCGTGCCGATCCGCCGGTCCTCGATGTCGTCGCGCACCTCGTCGTGCCCGGCGAGCCGCCAGGAGCGGTACGCGAGCGCCAGCAGGAACGTCGTGACGCCGAAGGTGATGACGATCGCCGTCAGGGCCATCGCCTGCGGCAGCGGGTCGGCGAACCGCCCGCTGTCGCCCGACTCGCCCTCGGGCACCACCGGCGGGTCGCCCGGTGTGCCGCCCGAGACGAGCAGCAGCAGGTTCGTGCCGTGCCCCAGCAGGATGAAGCCGAGCAGCGTCCGCATCAGGGACCGCTGGAGCATCAGGTACACGCCGGTGGCGAACAGTCCGCCGACCACCAGCGCCATCGTCACGTCGAGCGTCCTCACAGGGCGGCGCCCTCCCCGTCCGGGGCGCGCTCCGGGGCGCCCGCCACCGCGCTCGCCGCGCCGAGCAGCTTGAGGATGACGCCGACGACCAGCAGGTACACGCCGATGTCGAAGAACACGCTGGTGCTCATGTGGACCTCGCCGAGCACCGGCGCGGTCAGGTGCCACACCGCCGCCGTCAGCGGCGCGTGCCCGAACGCGACGGGCACCAGCGCGACGACGGCCGCGATCACCAGGCCGCCGCCCAGCACGCGGTTCGGGTCGGTCGGCGTCGCGAGCCCCAGGTCCGCCTGCCCGCCGACGAGGTACCGCAGCACGAACGCCTGGCCCGCCACCAGCCCGCCCGCGAATCCGCCGCCGGGACCGTAGTGCCCCGAGAACAGCAGGAAGAGCGACAGCACGAGGATCGACGAGAACAGGGCCCGGGTCACCACTTCGAGCAGCACCGACCGTTCCATGCCCGGCCGTTCCCCCGCGCCCGGCAGCCACCGCTCGCGCGGCGCGTCCCAGCGCGCGGCGGGGGAGCTGACGCCGGGCAGCTCGCGGGCGGGCGGCGGCGGGTTCCCGGGGCCGGCCGTCGCTCGGGAGCCGCCCGGCTCGGCGGCGGCGCCGCCCCACACGCGGACCAGGCTGAGCACGCCCACCGTGGTGATCATCAGCACGGAGATCTCCCCGAGGGTGTCCAGCGCCCTGAACTCGACGATGATCGCGTTCACCGTGTTCTCCGCGCCGGTCTCGTGCACGTGGCCCGTGTAGTCGGGGCGCCGGGACGACGGCGCCCGCGCGTGCGTCGCCACCAGCGCCATCACCGTGACCACCGCCCCGGTCGCCACCGCGACGACGCCGCGCCTCCACCGGGATTCGAGGCGCTGTGGTTCCGGCGTGAAGCGCGGGGGCAGCTGCCGCAGCACCAGCACCGTCACGACCAGCGTCAGCGTCTCGACGAGGAACTGCGTGAGCGCCAGGTCCGGCGCGCCCCGCACGACGAACAGCACCGCGACGCCGTAGCCCACCGCGCCGGTGAGCAACACGGCCGCCAGCCGCTGGCGCGTCACCGCCACGGCGACCGCGCACGCCAGCACGATCAGCGCGGGCGGCACCTCGGACACCGACTGCCACAGGGGAACACCGGCGATGGGTGTCGCGCCCACGAGCAGCGCCCCCGTCGTGAGCACCACGACGGTGACGAGCACGAAGGTGAGGTACGCGGGCAGCGAGCCGACCTGGAGGAAACGCGTCACCCGCACGGCGAGCGCGACCGTACCGCGCACGGTCTGGCGGTACACGAACTGGCCGTCAGGCGGGCGGGGCAGTCGCCGTTGCAGGGCGATCACCCTGCCGCGCACCGTGTGCAGCGCGCCGCCCAGGGCGAACGTGGCCAGCGCCAGCCACAGCGTGAACGACAGGCCGTGCCACAGCGTCACGTGGTACGACTCGTGGGCCGTCCCGTGGAACACATCGGCCCACGGTTCGGTCAGATGCCCCGTCAGGGAAGGCCACACACCGAGCAGCAGCCCCAGCACGGCGGGTACCGCGGCCGGCCACAGCAGCCCCCACGGCGTCGGCCCCGGCGCGCGGTCCGGCACGCCCGGCTTGCGCGCGAAGGCGCCCCACACGAACCGCGCGGCCAGCGTCACCGTCAGGGTCGAGGCGACGAAGAACCACAGCAGTGCCCACGCGCCGCCCGGCAGATGGTCGTTCAGGTAGCCGTCGAACGCGGCGTCCTCGCCCACGTAGCCGATGAACGGCGGCAGGCCCGCCATCGACGCGGCGGCCAGCACCGCCACCACCAGGACGACGGGCATCCGCCGCCCCAGGCCCGACAGCCGCCGCAGGTCGCGCGTCCCCGTCTCGTGGTCGATCAGGCCCGTCACCATGAACAGGGACGACTTGAACAGCGCGTGTGCCAGCAGCATCACCGCGCCGCCCAGGACGGCCGTCCGCGTGCCCGCCCCGAACAGCGCGATCAGCATGCCCAGTTCGCTGACCGTGGCGAACGCCAGGATGCGCTTGAGGTCGTTCTCCCGCAGCGCGTGCCACGCCCCGAACACCATGCTGCCGAGCCCCACGCCCAGCACCAGGGGCCGCCACAGCGGCTCGTCGGCGAAGCCGGGCGCGAAGCGCGCGACCAGGTACACGCCCGCCTTCACCATCGCGGCGGCGTGCAGGTAGGCGCTCACCGGCGTCGGCGCGACCATCGCGGCGGGCAGCCAGGAGTGGAACGGGTACTGCGCCGACTTCGTGAAGGCGCCCATCAGCAGCAGCACCAGCGCGGCCGGGACGACCCCGCCGCCCGGCGGATCGGCGATCAGCGCCGAGATGCGGTAGGTGCCGCCCGCCTGACCGAGCATCACCAGGCCGAGCAGCATGGCCAGGCCGCCCGCCACGGTCGTCAGCAGCGACTGCTCGGCCGCCCTGCGGCGCTCGGTGGACGGCCGCCGCCCCGCGATGAGCAGGAACGACGCGATCGTCGTCAGCTCCCAGAAGACGTAGAGCACGAAGAGGTTGTCCGCCGTGACCAGCCCGAGCATCAGCCCCGCGAAGCCGGTCAGCAGCCCGGCCTGCCTGCCCGAGTCCTCGGAGTCGTAGCGGGACGCGTACGCGATGACGAGCACGCCGATGCCGCTCACCACCAGGACGAGCAGCAGCGCCAGCGGGTCGAGCCTGAAGTCCAGGCCGAGCCCCAGCGACGGCGCCCACGACAGCTCCTGGCGCAGGACCTCCCCGTCCAGGACCCGGCGCGCCCACAGCAGCGCCCACCAGAACGTCGCGAGCGGCGGTACGGCGGCGATCACCCACACGGCGCGGCCGGTGCGGACCGGGAGCAGCGGGAGGACGGCGGCGCACACCAGATGGGCGGCCACCAGCACCAGCATGCAGTTGCTCCCTCGTGTGATCGACAGGCCCCCGCCCGCGGGCATGACCCACGCTTGGTTTCCCCGCATCCGCGCCAGCAAACGGGGTCATTGTGTCGATACCCGCGCGCATCAGGAAGAACAGGGGGGTGTGACTCGCCGTCAGGTCGCCCGTCCGCCGCCCCGTCGCCGCCGCACCCTCAGGCGCGCGGGGAGCGCCCCGTGCGCAGCATCCGCAGCACCGCGTCCTCCACGGCTCCCTGTGTCGCCGGGCTCCCGTCGCCCGCGCCCGCGCCGAGACGCTGGAGCGCCGACTCCACGGTCACCCCGCGCTCGTACAGCTCGATCACCCGGGGGTTGATGTACGAGGCGCGGCAGACCGCCGGGGTGTTGCCCAGGTAGTCCGCCACCTCGCGCACCGTCCGCGCGACGGCGCGCTTACGCGCCGCCTCGGTACGGGCGGCGTTGCGCGACACGGCCAGGCCGACGGACGCGAGCACCGTGCCGTGCCAGGTCCGGAAGTCCTTGGCCGTGACGCCCACACCGCCGAGGTCCTTCAGATAGGCGTTGAGGTCCTCGCCCGTCACGTCGTGCCACGCGCCGTCCGCCCAGTACGCCAGCAGCCGGTCCCCGTCACCGCGCCTGCGGCGCAGCGCCGTCACCACCCGGCACACCTCCGGCGCCACCACGGCCTGCACCTGCTGCTTCCCGTGCTTGCCCGGGTAGACGAACGTCGCCCGCCCGTCGCCGCACCGCACGTGCTCGCGCAGCAGCGTCGTCAGGCCGTACGTGTTGTGCTGGTCCGTGTACCGCTCGCTTCCCACCCGGAAGAACCCCATGTCGAGCAGGCGGGCCGCCATGCCCAGCACCCGTTCCTGCGTCAGCCCGCGCTGGCCGAGATGCTCCGACGCGCCCGACCGTATGCGGGGCAGTGCCTCCGCGACCTCCAGCACGTTCGCGTGCTTGGCCGCCTCCCGCTGCGCCCTGAACTCCTCGTGGTATCGGTACTGCCGCCTGCCCGCCGCGTCGGTCCCCACCGCCTGGAGATGCCCCTCCGGATGCGCGCAGATCCACACGTCACGCCACGCGGGCGGGATCACCAGGCCGCCGATCCGCTCCAGCGCCGCCTCGTCACGCAGCGGGCGGCCGTCCACGTCCAGGTAGCGGAAGCCGCGCCCATGGCGCTTGCGCAGGTAGCCGGGGTCGGTCGGCCGCGTGTGGCGCAGGCGTGTGCGGGCCACGGCCCCGGCGGAGGGCCCTGGCCCGGACCGGGACGCGGGCCGCGACGTGGGCTGTGTCACGCCCCCCGGGTTCCCCACAGGCCGCCGGGGAAACTGCCGCCACTCCCGGCGTCACGGCGCCGCCACGCCTCGTCCACCGCCCTGCGCATCCGCCGGTACCGCACCTCGTCCCCGATCCGCCCGGCGACCCGCAGGCAGCCGAGCAGCGGCAGCAGCCGCACCCCGTCGCCCCGTATCCGGCCGATCTCCTCGAACGCCCGGTCCAGACACGCCCCGGCGGTCTCCGCCTCGCCGGCCGCGTGCGCGTGCAGCGCCGCGACCTGCTCCTGGAGCACCCGCGTCTCCCAGCTGTCCCGCCCGTCCGGGCGCCGCCGCGGCGGCTCGCCGCCGTCCAGCACGTACGCCCGCATCGCGCAGTGCGCCGCCGTCCGGTCCGCGCCCAGCGCCTCGTACGCGCGCGCCGCCGCCCGCGCGTGCCCGGCCGCCCCCGGCAGGTCGCCCGCCAGCTCCGCCACATGCCCCCGGAACTCCAGCGCGCCCGCCCTGCCCGCCTCGTGCCCCATCCCGTCGAACACGCCGTACGCCTCGGCGGCCATCGCCCGCGCGCCCTCCGCGTCGCCCGACAACTGCACGAGCATCGCCGCCGAACAGCTCACCACCGCGTGCAGCAGCGGCGCGTCCGCCACCTCGTCACGCAGCGCCAGGCACCGTTCGAGCGCGACGGCGACGGGCGTGTCCCCGTACACGAGGAACAGCGACAGGTTCCCGTACACCTCCGCCGTCCCCAGGCCCATGCCGAAGCGCCGCATCCGCCCGTGGGCCGACTCCAGCAGCTCCTCGGCCCGCCGGTAGTCGCCCGCGCGTGCCGCCCGCAGCCCGTCCCACGTCTCCAGCCTGGCCAGCGCCGTGGGGTCGTCCACCGACGCCGCGAGCGCCCGCAGCCGGGGGCTCTCCCGGTCGCGCAGCACCGCCTCGGTGACGAGCAGGTGGAACGTCGCGGACACGTTGGCGGACACACCGGCCGGCCCACCGGCCGACGCCTCCGCGATCCGCGCCAGCGCCTCGTCCGGCCTGCCGGTCGCCACCAGCGCGTACGTGTCCAGCGCCGCGATCTCCAGCGTCAGCGCCGCGTCCCCGCCCGCCAGCGCCAGCGCGCGCCCGCACAGCTCCACGGCGCGCGCGACCTCCGACCTGGCGATGGCCTGCCGCGCGGCGGCCACGAGCGAGCGCGCCGTCAGCTCCCCGGCCGCCCGCGTCCCCGCCGACCCCGGGTCGAACTCCCGCCAGAACCCCAGGCCGCGCACCGCGTGCAGCACGGCGAGGTCCAGCACGGTCGGATCGTCCTGCACCGCCCGCAGCAGCCCCTCCGCCAGCGCGACATGCACCTTCGCCCGGTCGCCGAGGACCATCTGCGCGTACGCCACCTCGGCCGCGATGCGGTTCCCGAGGAGGCCGGCCGAGTCCAGCTCCTCAAGCGCCGCGTGCAGCTCCGCCTCCCGCAGGTCGCACACCGCGTCCAGGTCGCCCGGCGCGACCCCCTGCCCGCCCGCGCCCAGGCAGGCGAGGACGTGCCGGGCGGACGCGGACAGCGGCTCGATGCGCGCCCCGAGCACGGCCTCGGCAGAGGGGGCGATCTCGTCCGTGATCCCGTCGCCCGCGAGGGCCGCGAGCTGTTCGAGGAACAGCGGGTTGCCCCCGCCGCGCCGCACCAGCGGCGCGGCCCCCGTCGCCGAGTGCAGCGCGATGTCGCCGCCGATCACCTCCAGCAGCGTCTGCGCGTCCGCGTCCGTCAGCGGCGGCACGCGGTACGTGCGGTCCGCGCCCCAGCCGGACGCGTCCCCGGCGCCCCCGCCGTCCCCGGCGTCGCGGCCCGCGAGGACGAAGACGCGCGGCCCGCCGCCGGGTACCGGCCGCAGCAGCTCGCGGAACGCGGGCGAGGCGTGCTGGAAGTCGTCCACGAGCACGACGACCGGCCCCTCGCCCGCGCTCACCGCCGCCAGGCTCCTGCCGACCTGCCACACCAGCTCCCGCACCGAGGGCACCGCGCCGCCCCGGCGCGCCGCCCCGGGACCGGCCAGCTCGCGGCGCAGCTGCTCAAGACGCGCCGGCTCGTGGTCGCGGTCGTCGGGACGGCACGTGACACGCACGGTCCGCCCGCCGGGGCGCCGCGCCAGCTCGTCCGCGAGGCGGTCCAGGACCCGGCTCTTGCCGCTGCCCATCTCGCCGAGCAGCGCGAGCACCGTCACCCCTTCCGCCGTGCCCGCCGCCAGGACGTCGCTGCGCAGCCGCGTCATCAGCGCCGTCTGGTTGACGAAAACGCCCTGCGCCCCGTCCGCCGCGCTGCGCCGCGTCGTCACCCAGGCGCGCAGCGGCCGGTCGAAGCCCTTGGCCGCCACCGGCGGCACCGCCTCGCACCGCACCCGGTCGCGCACCAGCAGCCAGGTGCGCACGTCCACGACCACGCCGTCCGCGGGCGCGGCGCCCTGGAGGCGCGCGGCCCGGTTCATCACCGAGCCGACCGCGAACGACGACTCGCGGTCCGTCGTGACGGCGCGGCCCGACGCGATCCCGAAGCGCACCGAGAGCCGCACGCCGTGCCGCCCGGCCAGGTCCGCGTTCCGCCCGGCCATCCGTTCCAGGGCCGCGAACGCGCCCTCGGCCGCCCGCACCGCGTCGTCCTCGCCCGCCAGGTCGGCGCCGAAGACGCCCACCACGGCGTCGCCGATGAACTTCTCCAGACGGCCGCCCGCGGCCGTCAGCGCCCCGCCGACCTCGGCGAAGTAGGCCTCCAGGATGCCGTGCCACACCTGCGGGTCGAAGCGCTCGGCCAGCTGCGTCGAGCCCGAGATGTCGCAGAAGACGACCGTCACCAGCCGCAGCCGTGACGGCTCCCGCGCCTGGGCGAGGCCGCCGCCGCAGTACATGCAGAACATCGCCATGGACGGGTTCACCGCATGGCACGACGGGCACGCGAGGTCGGCGGTCACCACACGACGCCCCCGCCCTCCATGCCGTGGCCCTCCACGTCACCGGCCACGTCGTCGATCTTCCGCTTGATCCTGGCGAGCACCTCGACCTCCTCGTCGGTGAGCGCGTCGAACGCCGCCACCTGGTCGGGGCTCAGCCCGTCCGGGTCGAGGCCGAGCAGGGACAGGCGCGATCGGTCGGTCATGGGGCCGCTCCCAGGGTCGGGTCCGGCGCGGCCCGGTCGGGCCGTGTCCGGTCGGGTCCGGTCTCCCCGGCCGCTGTGGCGGCCGGGGAGACCGGGGGTGCCGTCAGTTCCGCGAGCAGTTCGACGAGGCCGCGCACGCTGGCCAGCGCGCTCGTGGTGACGAGCCGCCGCCGCCCGGCGTCCAGGGGCAGCCCGGCCAGCAGCCGTTCGAGCGCCGCCCCGTGGCCGAGGTCCAGCTCGGCGTGCGCCGCCAGCGTGCGGAACGCCTCCCGCGGCAGGCCGACGCGCTCCGCCAGCCGCGCGGCCGCCCCCTTCAGCGGCGGGTTCCACTCCAGGACGGCGATGTGCCCGAGCAGCGCGACGGGGTGCGCGTGCCGCACGTAGTAGTACTGCGCGCCCGCCAGCCGTGCCACGGCCGCGCCCGGCACCCGCCCCGCCAGGTCGCGCGGGTCGCCGCCGGCGGCGGCGTAGTCCTCGGCCAGCCACACGTCGTGGCCCGTCTCCTCGGTGACCTGCCCGGCGAAGTAGCGCGCCAGCTCTGTCTCGCCCCGGCGCACCGACTCGGCGAGGGCGTCCGCCAGCAGGGGGGCGGTGGCCACGACGAGGTCGTACGAGGTGAGCAGCCAGCGCCGGTACGCGTCGGCCGTCCGCACCGAACGCCACATCGCGGTGGCCGCCCGCGCCAGGTCGGGGCGCACCAGGTCCAGCAGCCCGCGCAGCGTCGCCTCTCCCTGTGCCGTCTCCGCCGGGGTCACGGCCCGCTCACCGCCTCGGTGAACGCCGCGCGCCGCTCCAGCGCGGCCCGTGCCGCCGGGTCGGCCGCCGCGCGCCGCGCCCCCGACCAGCACGCGCCGCACACCGAGCGCTGCTCCTCCCGCACCACCCCGGCCAGCCCCACAGGGCCCACCCCGCCCATCAGCCGCAGCACCGGATCGGCGCGGAAGCCGTCCAGGGCGGCGGCGAGTCCCGCACCGTCCCGCACCCGCGCCCGCAGGGGCGCGGGGCCCGCGCCCATGATCACCGCCTCGTCGCAGCAGGCCGTGACCACGCCGTCGTACCGGACGGTGGGCGCTGTCAGCAGCCCGCAGGGCCCGTACGCGTCCAGCGGCCGGTACGCCCCTGCGGCGGGGAACGCCCCGGCGCCCCTGCCCGCCCGTACCGGACGGACCACGCTCACCTCCGCGTCCGGCCACCGCTCCCGCACGTCCGCACCCACACCCGCACCCGCGCCCGGCTCCGCCAGCACCTGCACCACCAGGCGGCACCCTGCCGCGAGCACCGCGTCCGCCGCCCGCCCGAACGCCGCGCCGCCCATCCCCGGGCGCGCGGCGTGGAACGTGTCGGTGCTCAGGTAGACCGTGCCGACCCCCGCCAGGACCTCGCGCACCCACGCGGGCACCACCTGCCGCGCCCACGAGCCGCTGGTGAAGACCACCACGGCCTTGCCCGCGTCCTCCAGTTCCCCGACCGCCCGCCGCAGGCCCCGGCGTTCGGCGAACGGCTCGCCGCCCGTGACCGCCACCGCCCGCAGCGACGGCAGCGCCGCCAGACCCGCCACCAGCCGCCCGAACAGCGGCCAGTCCCCGATCGTCGGACTGCGCGGCAGCGACCCGACCGAGCAGTGTGCGCAGCCCACCGGGCAGCGGTCGGTGAGGAACAGCACCGCCGTCGCTCCCGGCACCTCCCGCAGGCGCGTCGCCTCCGCGTGCGTCAGCCTTCTCATCCGCCGCCCCAGCCCGCCTCGACGGCTTCCGCCCACCGCCCCGCGCCCCACCGGCGCGCCAGGTCCGCCGGACGCTGCGCCGCCACCATCCGCTCCACGGCCAGCGCCATCCCTGGCGCCACCTCCGGGCCGCGCCGCAGCGTCACACACGTCTCGCAGTAACCGCCGCACACGGGGGCGCCGGTTCTGCGCGCCGTCTCCTGCGGGCCGAACGCCCGTACGGCGCGCAATACCCCGTCCTCCATGGAGCGGCGCCGCACCTCGGGCCACCCGTCGCGCGACGCGTGCCCGAGGACCAGGTGCGGCGGCCGGTGGCGCCGCACCAGGCTCTGCCGCGAACAGGCGAGCACCGTCCCGTCCACGTCCACCAGCGGCCACAGCGCGAAGCCGCACGGCTCCACGGCCCGTTCCGGCGGCCCGGCGCGCTCCCGTACGAACGCCCGCGCCCGCCCGGTCGCCCGCAGCCGCGCGACGAGGGCGGGCACCCGTTCCCCGAACGCCCGCCGCAGCTCGCCGAGCACCGTGCCCACATACGCGTCGTCGTCCGACGTCACGTGCACGCTCACCGACGGCACCAGGTCGAGCAGCACGCCGAGCGCCGCCAGCACGTCCGCGCGCGGCACCTCGCGCTCGTGGAAGACGTCCAGGCTGGCCGACAGGTGGTCGAGCCCGCCGACCGCACGCCGCAGCCGCGCCGGGACCCGGCCGCCGCGCGCGAAGAACATGCCGGTGAGCGCCGCGCTCCGCACGCCCGCCGCCCTGCCACGCGCGGCCAGTTCCGCGACCAGCGCCGGGCGCAGCAGCGGCTCGCCACCCGACAGGAACAGCAGCTCGGGGCGGTCGTCCGGGGTGAACGTGGAGACGAAGCGCAGAAAGGGTTCCGCGCCGTGCTGCGGCCCGTCCGGGCCCGAGCGGGTCGAGCAGTGCGCGCACGACAGCGGGCACCGCTCGGTCAGCGCCAGCAGCGCCCCCGCCCCGGGCCGCGCCCGCAGGCGCACGATCTCGGCCAGATGCACGGCGTCCCGCCCTCCTTCCCGTCAGCTCAGCAGCTTGGTCAGCGCGGTCACGAGGTCCTGGAGCGCGTCCTCCCTCTCCGGGCCGACCCGGTCGAGCAGCGCCGCGAACTGCGTCACCGCGCCGGACGGGTCGGTACGCCGCGCCCGCGCCCTGCGGTCCTGGAGCATCAGCGCCAGCGCCGCGCAGCTCTGGTTGGCCAGCTCCGTCAGCAGGTCGATCGCCGACAGCTCCCCGACCCCGTCGAGCCGCGGGTCCAGCACTTCGAGCACGCCCAGCACCTCGCCCTCGTGCTCGATCGGCGCGGCGAGGATCGTGTCCGGCACCAGGCCCGTGCCCTGCGCGAAGTCCGCGTTGAACCGCTCGTCGTCCGCGACGCCGCGCACGACGATGGGCTCGCCCGTGTTGGCCACCCAGCCCGCGATCCCGACGTCCGCCGGGATCGCCACGCCGATCAGCCGGTCCTCGCCCTGCCCGGACGACGCCTCGAAGACGAGGGACTGCGACTCCTGGTCGTACAGGCACACCGACGCCGCGGCGGCGGCGAACGACAGCCGCGCCAGCCGCACCGTCGAGCGGAGGATCTCGTCGTGGGTGCTCGTGCCGGGCTCCGTGCTCATGGTCTGCTCCTCGCCGGTCTGCCGTCGACGTTGTCCGCGACGGCGGCGAGCACCTGTCGCAGCTGGGCCGTCCTGAAGCGCGGGTGCTCCTGGAGGACGCGGGCGCTCAGGCCCACCACATGCGGGGTCGCGAAGCTGTTGCCGGAGACGACCTTCGTGCCGCCGCCGGGCCAGGGGACCCGTACGTTCACCCCGGCCGCGAAGACGTCCACCGGCGGGTCGGGGTTCACCTCCAGGTACTCCGGGTCGTCCACGGCGTGCGAGCCGACCGAGATCACCGAGGGGAAGCGCCACGGGTAGCTGATCACCGGGCTGTTGTGCGCGGCGGACACCAGCGTCACGCCCTTGAACCACGCGCGGTCCGCCAGGTCGTGCAGCCGCTCCTTCAGCGCCTCCTTGCGCGTGGACAGGCTCATGTTGACCAGGTCGAAGCCCTGGTCCACCGCCCAGGAGAGCGCCGCGAGCATCGCCTCGCCGTTGCCCCGCAGGTTCTTGGTGAGGACGCGCACGCTCGTCGTCTCCGCGTCGGGCGCGAGGCCGCGGATGATGCCCGCGCACGCCGTGCCGTGCCCGGCGACGTCGCCCGCGTCGTCCTCCACCACGCGCCACGTGCCGTCCCCGGCCTCCTCCGCCGCGTACAGCGGCACGTCCCCGCCGACCGCCGGGTGCGCCGGGTCCACACCGCTGTCGATCACGCACACCCGCACGCCGCGGCCCGTCGCCGCGCCCCACGCCCACGCGCGGTCCACCGCGGCGGGCAGCGGGAGGGTGTCCGGCGGGACGGTCGCCCCCGCCGACGTGTGCGCGAACCGCACGGTGCGCACCTCACACCGCGCCGACGGGCCGGTAGCCGAGGTCGAGCGCCGCCGCGTCCAGCCGTTCCGCCCAGTTGAACTTGACGCTCGGACACGGCACATGGCCCTCGCGCCACAGCTTCGGGCAGCTCCCGCCGCACACCGGCAGCAGCGGGCACCGGCCGCACTGCTGCCGTCCGTCGCCCACCTGCTCGTACCAGTCGTCGAACGCCCCGGCCGGGCGCGGCGCCGCGCCGGTCAGCTCGTCCACGGTCGCGACGACGCCGCCCGCCTCGGCGCCGGGCACCAGGGGGTGCTCCGAGCAGGCGAAGACGCGCCCCGACGGGTCGAGGATCTCGCGGTGGCGCGACGTGGCGGCGCAGGTCGTGGGCTTGACGGCGCCCGGCATCGTCGGGAAGCCGAGCCCGAGCGAGCGGGCCAGGCGCAGCCACTCGGCCTCGCGCGCCGCGTACCGCCGCGCGCCCAGCTCGACGGCCGACACGTCGTTGCCCCACGAGTGGACGGGCATCGGGTGGATCTCCACCTGCGGCGACGCGAGGCCGAGGCAGGCGAGGTCCACGAGGAGGTCGGGGACGGTGTCCTCGTTCTCCTCGTCCACGTTCACGCGGATGCCGATGCGCAGCTGCGGCACGGTCCCCTCGCGCACCGCCTCCGCCAGCGAGGCGACGGTGCGGTGGAACGCGCCCCTGCCGTTGCGCTTGAGGCGCCGCCGGTCGTGGACGGCCTCGGGGCCGTCGATGGTGACCTCCAGGGTGCGTACGCACAGCTCGTCGTGCAGTTCGCGCAGCGTACGGCGGGTCAGGAGGCTGCCGTTGGTGACCAGCCGGGCGTGGTAGCGCTTGCCGTGCCGCCCGGCCGCCGCCGTGAAGCGCGCGGTCATCTCGCGGACGACGCGCAGCGCCAGCAGCGGTTCGCCGCCGAACCAGGTGACGACGACCTCGTCGGTGGCCGGGTCGGCGAGCACGCCCTCCACGCGGCGGATGACGCGTTCCACCCTGGCGTTGTCGACCGGGGCCTTGAAGTGCTCCTGGCCGCAGTAGTCGCAGGCCATGTTGCAGTAGCTCGTCGGCATGATGGTGATCTTGCGGGAGCCCGGCGCGTCCGAGCCCTCGCGGTACGCGCCCAGCACGGCCGCCAGTTCGTCCTCGGCGGCGTCCACCACCGCGTGCCTGGCGGCGAGTTCGGCGAGCAGCTCGGGGCCGATCGCCGCGATCGCGCCGCTGTCGCCGCCGGCGAGACGCCCGGCCGTCGCGTCGTCGAGCGCGAACAGCGCGGCGGAGCGCGCCGAGTACGCCATCCGGACCGTACGTCCCGCCCTGTCGCGGTACCGCCGCTCGCCGAGCAGCAGGTACCGGCTGCGCGTCCATGTCATGACCAGTCCCCTGACGCCGCAGTGAGGTCGATCCGCAGGTCCGCCGAGGCGGGGTTGTACGCGTCGCGCGTGCCGACCGCGAGCCGCAGGCCGACGCCGCGCCGGGTCGCGTTCACCGGCCCGTC
Source organism: Streptomyces sp. MS19 (assembly GCF_047200595.1). NCBI lineage: Bacteria > Bacillati > Actinomycetota > Actinomycetes > Kitasatosporales > Streptomycetaceae > Streptomyces > Streptomyces sp. MS19. Next base: position 65,853 of record NZ_JBJZOH010000004.1, read on the forward strand.
GGCCGCCGAGAAGCCGCTGTGCCCGTCGCCGTCGTGCCCTGTACCGCTGTGCCCTGTACCGAAGAGCAGCGCGACCGCCGTCCTCGCCCGGTGCACGTGGACCGCGCGCGTGAGGAAACGCAGCAGCGTCTCGTCCGCGCAGTCGAGCGCCGTCACCAGGCCGCCCGCCACCGTGAGCGTCACGGGGCGGCCGGCGAGCCGCGCGTCCCAGGCGGTCCGCCGGTTGACGGAGAGCGCGCCGTCGGCGGTGAACGTGCCGTCCGCCGCCGTCAGCGGCGCCTCCACCGTGCCCGGCCGCGCGCCGCGCACCGCGCCGCCGGTCGCGCAGACCAGCTCGCCGCCACCGGCGGTGCGCACCCGGGGCGCCGTCCCGAGGCCGCCGAGCAGCGCCGCCACGGCGGCCTCGACCTCCTCGTCCGGCCGCCACAGGTCGAGCGGGGACAGGTCCTCCGTGCCCGCGAGCTGAAGCACGCCGGGCGGCAGCCGCAGCGCGCCGTCCGCCAGGACGACGACGGCCGTGGCCCGTTCACCGGCCTCGGCGGCGGCGCGCCGCTCCAGCAGCTCGGCGGGCCAGCGCCCGGCCGCCCGCACCTCGGCGCGGGCGCCCGCGGCCCGCGCGTACGCCGCCAGCCAGCCCGCCTCGGCGGAGCGCGGCGCGGCCAGGAACAGCACGACGCGCCCGGCGCCCCGGTCACGCAGCAGGCCGTCGAGCAGCCCGCGCAGCGCGGCGCGGCGCCGGTCGGTCAGCGGGAGCCGCGGCGGCGTGCCCGTGGCCGCGCTCACGCCGCACCGCCCGTGTCCCCGCCGCGCGGTGCCTTCTCCGGTCCTGGCCCCGCCGCGTGCCGCAGCAGGGGCCTGATGGCCAGGAGTCCGGCGGTCGTCATCATCAGCGCTCCGCATCCGTAGATCGTGTCGATCCGGCCGATGTGCACACCGAGGAATTCGCCGTCCAGATCCCGCAGCGCGGTGCTCGCGAGGAATCCGGTCAGTGCCATGGAGAGAATGGACGCGAGATAGACCGCCGGATTCAGCACGGCGTTGACGCGCCCGAGGAGATGCTGCGGAGTCACCCGCAGCACCAGCGGCCCCACCACCACGTTCACGGCCGCGATGGAAATGCTGGCGAGCGCGAGAACGGCCAGCGCGATCCCCAGGTGCGACTGCCGCGAATACACCAGGATCACGACGCCCGTCAGCGCGATGCCGAACGCGAACACCCGCGTCTCCCCGAGGCGGTGCGCGTACTTCGCGGCGAGCAGCGATCCGGCGATGCTCCCGACGCCGAACGCGGCGTTCAGCGTGCCGAGCCAGCTCGCGTCCGTGTGGAGGTTCTCGGTGACGAAGAAGACGTTCAGCACGTTGAGCGCGCCGACGCCGAGCATGTAGACGAAGACGGTCCCGACCAGCAGGAGCAGCACCCGGTTGCGCACGAAGAAGCGCAGGCCCTCGGCCAGTTCGCTGCGGAACGCGCCGCCGCCCGACCGCGCGTCCCGCGCCCCCGCCGGGACCCGCAGCAGGCGGATGGCGGCGTACGACACCAGGAACGAGCAGACGTTCACCACGAGCGCCCACTCCACGCCCGCCGTGAACAGCAGCGGCGCGGCGAGCGGCGGCCCGACGATCGCGGCCGTCCCCGTCGTCGCGGTGAGCAGGCCGAACGCGCGCGTCCTGTGCTCCTCGTCCACGAGCGACGCGATCAGCGAGAAGCGCGACGGGTTGAAGAACTGCGCGGCCGAGGAGCTCAGCGCGACCATGCCGTAGATCAGCGTCAGCTGCGCCCAGGCGGGCCAGCCGTCGCCCGCGAGGGGGATGACCAGCAGGACGCCGACGAACACCGCCCGCAGCAGGTCGGCCGCCATCATGACGCGCCGCCTGTCCAAGCGGTCCACGTACACGCCCGCCAGCGGCCCGACCACCAGCACCGGCACCGCCGCCGCGATCAGCACCCCGCTGACGGCGGCCGGGGCCCACGGTTCGCCGGCCGCCACCGTGGTGCCGATCCACAGCAGGACCGTCGTGTTGAAGACATGGTCGCCGAGCACCGACACGGCCTGGCTGAACCACAGCCGCTGCCAGCCCCGGTTGCCCCACAGCGTCCCCGTTGCCGTCCCCGTGCCCGGACCAGGCGCGGCCTCGGCCGTCGCGCTCACCCGTCGCCCCCGCCGGCGCGCAGCGCGGACAGCAGCGCGCCCGGCACCGGCGCGCCGGGCACCGCGCGCCGCATCAGCTCCCGCGCGCCGTCCGAGCCGGCCAGTCCGTCCAGGTAGGCGCCCAGGACCCCGGCGCGCTCGCGCAGCAGCGCCTCGCGGTCGGCGGCGGAGAACGCGGGCGGCAGCGCCTCGCGCAGCTCCGGGCGCTCCTCGGCGGCCCGTTCGACCGCCTGCCGCAGCAGGAAACCCCAGGTCACCGGGCGCAGCGCCACCGACAGGTGGAGGGACGGCTCGGCCCCGGCCGCCGCCGCGTGCACGAAACCGCGCGGCACGTACAGGCAGTCGCCGACCCGCAGCGTCGTCTCGACGACCGCCTCGCCGTCCGGCATCCGCCGCCCCCGGTGCTCGCGCAGCGGCCACGGCTCGACGGGGCGGCTCACGCGCCAGTGCTTCGTGCCGGACAGCTGGCGCACGAAGACGCTCGCCGTGTCGTGGTGCGGGGCGACGCCGGGGTGCCCGGCCGGGGTGAGGAAGGCGGTGCAGTACGTGTCGTACCCGGTCGCCTCGGACACCGCCGCGGCGAATTCGGCCACGGCTGGGCAGTGCGCCTTGAGGTTTTCCAGAATGAGCGTCGCGCCCGCCCGTAAGCGGGCCGCCACTTTCGCCCCGTCCGTCACGCGGTCGGCCGCCGAACGGCCATAGCGCCCGTCCGCCGCGACGGAAAGCGACGGAACAGGCCGTCCTTCCGCGATCAACCGCACGGAATCCACCGGAAAACCACGCGACACCATCTCGTCCACGTCCGCCAGGGACAGCAGATCGCCGAAGTCGCCGAGCCCGGTGCTGAGTACGGGCTCGCGTTCCCAGGCCGATTCGAGAATGGCGGTGTCTTCGACCAGGCGGAGCAGGCAGTCCATGGTCCTCCTCGACGGAGCCGGCCCGGGATCTCGCTCGGAGAGTACGCCCATGGAAGCGGGCCGACAAGCGGTGACGGGCACATTGACAGGAACGCTGCCCTGTGCAACTCGGCGCCGCGCGCGCTCTTTCGGGGAAAACCCGGCTCCGATGTCGTCTTCACACTTTCCACCGAACCGCTTGACAGTGTTTCCTCCGGGGAGGAATGTGAACTGCGCCGTATCCGGCGGCGATCGGTCGTGCAGGGGGACATGGCGAGCCGGAAGAAATCATGTCCGGATATCGGAATCCCCGCGACACGCACGCAACAGCGCAATCGGCGCCGCCCCGCACCATGTCAGTCTCCACCAGATGCGAGTCGACGGAGGACGTCATGACCGAACAGAACGAGCCCAGCAAGGAAGAGATCGAGGCCGGTCAGGCCGAGGTCGAGCAGGCCGAGGACGACGTCGAGGGACACGGCATCCGTGAGGCGCAGCCCGTCGAGGCGCCGTTCCTCGACGTCAACTTCGGCTGCTGACAGGGACCGCTGAAGCACCCTTACGGGCCGGCCGTACGACGGATCGCCGTCCGCCGTACGGCCGGTGCACCGTGCTTTTCCCCATGTGGCGCGACCGTTTGCGGAGGAATTCCCTTGGGTGGCACGACGAACCACGGCGAAAAACCGTTCGGGTTCCTCTCCGACACACGACGTCCACCGTCAGGACGGGCCGCCGCGCTGCGCACCGTGCGGGAACTTCTCGGCAGCCGTGAACCCGGAGAGCTGTATCGCGCGTGCAATCTCCTGGCGCTTCTGCATTTCCGCACCGGCGCCCCGGAGGAGGCCCGTGCGCTGTGCCGCGACCAGATCGCGTACGCGCGCGCCCGCCGCGGCACCGCCCTCGGCCCGCGCTTCACCGTCCTGGCGCTCCAGCCGCAGGTCAACCTCATCCGCCTCAAGGGCTACGCGCCCGCCACCGCCGACGAGGCGCTGCGCGACCTGGCCGCCCTCGAACCCCTCGTCTCCGGGCACGGCACCGAACTGCCCGACCTCGCCTACGACACCGCCACCGTCCGCCGCCTGACCGGAGACGGTCTCCTGGACCGGGCCGTGGTGCGCAACATCGTCGTGCAGGACACCCTCCAGATCCTCAGACGCCACCGGCGGGACGCCCAACTCCTCGCCGCCGCCGCGCGCTTTTGCGACCTGTGGACCGACATCCCGGCGGAGCGGACCCTCCAGCACGCCCAGGAGGCGCCCTGGCTCGTGGACGCGGCCGCGCAGCCCGTCCTCACCCCCGCCGCGCTCGACCACGCGTCCTCGCCCACCGCGGCGCGCCTGACGTACGTCCGGCTGCTGCACGCCGCCGCCGCCTCGGCCGCCTCGCCCGACGCGGCCGGACGGGACCGCGCGCGCGGGCTCGTCACGGCACTGGCGGAGCGGCGGGACGCACTCGGCGGCCCGTTCGCCTCGCCCGCGACGCCGCTGCGCTGGCTCGCCCAGCTGGCGCTCACCGCCGGGCGCGCGGCGCTCCCCGGCATCGCCGCCGCGCTCTTCGGCGAGCTGGCCCGGCACGCGGAGACCCCGGCCGACCCGGTTCTCGACGGTGTGGTGCGCGACCGGCTCGGCCGCCCGCCGCGGCCCGTGCCGCCCGACGAACGCGCCCCCGTACCGGCGGAGTTGGCCGCCACCGTACGCGAGCGGCTCGCCGACGGCCTGCGCGCCGCCGCATGACACGACCGTGACGCGACCTGGAGGACCCCCGAGCATGACCGACACGCCTGGTGGCGAACTGCTGTTCGCCATCGACCCGTTGGTGATCGAGGCGACGGCGGACGGCCTGGTCGTCTCCAGCCCGCGCCTGCGCACCCGGCTGCACGTCGAGCCGCGCGTCGCGGAACTGCTCCTCGCCGCCCGCGACGGCGTCCGCGCCGACGCCGGGGGAGCGGCGGCCGGCGCCGTCGCCCGGCTGGCGCGCGACGGCTTCCTCGTGCCCAAGGAGGACACCGCCGACGCCCCCGGCATCCCCTGGGACGCCTGGGGCGTGACCGCGTGGAGCCTGCACCGCCAGACGCGCGACACCCCGTTCGTCGGCTCGCGCTCCGACGACCGCGAGCACCTCGCCGAGGTGCTCGCGGAGATCGAGTCACGCCCCCGCCCTTCCGCCGTCCGCGCGCCACGCTCGGACCGCGTCCTGCTGCTGCCCCGCGTGCGCACGCGCATGGCCGCGCCCTACCGCGACGTTCTCGAACTGCGGCGCACCCACCGCGACTTCGCGGACGAGCCGATCGCCCTCGACGCGTTCTCCGACATGCTGCACTACTGCTTCGCGCCGCTGCGCTTCGCCGACGCGGGGCCCATGGGCGTGCTCCAGCTGCGCGCCGCCGCGTCCGGCGGGGCGCGGCACGAGACGGAGGCGTTCGTCTTCGCCCTGAACGTCACGGGCGTGCGCCCCGGGCTCTACCACTACGACCCGGTGCGGCACGGCCTCGAACCCGTCGCCCCCGACGCGGGCCGCGCCGACCTCGAACACCTCACGTACCGCCAGGGGTTCTTCGAGCACGCCGCCTTCGGCGTGCTGACGGCCGCCGTCGCGCACCGGATGTCGTGGAAGTACCGGCACCCGCGCGCGTACAAGCTGCTGCTCCAGAACGTCGGGCACGTCGCGCAGGTCTTCTCCATGACCGCGACCGCGCTCGGCCTCGGCGCCGCCCTCACCGGCGCGATCCGCGACAGCGAGGCGGACGACCTGCTCGGGCTCGACCAGCCGGCCGAGTTCACGACCTTCGCGCTCGCCTGCGGCGTGCCGCTGCGCGGGCCCGACGGGATGCCGCTGTCCGTGCGCACGCCGCAGGAGCCGCCGCCGTCGTTCTGAGCGTGCGCGGCACGGCCCTCAGGCCAGCAGCAGCGACTGCGGCTGCGCCGACAGCGTCCGGTCGAGCACCAGGCACGCCGCGCCGACCGCACCCACGTCGTCACCCACCTCGGTGCTCGTCACCCGCGTCGGGTGCAGGCTCTTCACGAACGGCGACTTCTCCACCAGCGCGGGCACGATCCGCAGGAACCGGTCCGCCACGTGCGGCCAGATCGGGCCGCCGAAGACGATCAGTTCGGCGTCCACCAGCGTCGCCGCCGCGCACACGCCCCGGCCGACACGGACGGCCTGCCGGTCGATGATGTCGCCCGCCGTCCCGTTCCCCTCGGCCGCGAGGCGGCACAGCTCGGCGAGGCTGCGCTCCGCGTCGCGTGGCCCGATCGGCGTGAAGTCGTGGCTGAGCACGCCCAGATGGATCGCCTCGTCCACCATGCCGCGCGTGGTGAGGGCCGCGCCGAGGCCGCCGACCTCGCCCGCGTTGCCCGACACGCCGCGCAGCACCGTGTCCTCGACGACCAGGCCCATGCCGGAGCCGGTGCCCAGGTAGAAGAACAGGAAGTTCCCGCTGTGCGCGGCGGCGCCCGCCCACCGTTCGGCGATGGCCGCCGCGATGACGTCCTTGTCCATCACCACCGGGAGGCCGGTCTCCTCGGCGAGGTAGTCCCGCAGCGGGACACGCCCCCAGCCCTCCAGCTCCGGCGGGTCCACGACCAGCCCGGCCGCCACGTCCACCGGTCCCGGCGCGGCGATGCCCAGGCCGAGCAGCCGGTCGGCGGGCACGCCCGACTCGTCGATGAGTGTCCTTATCGACGCGCTGAGCCCCGCGAGCGTCTGCTCGGGGTCGGCCACCCGGGGCGTGGGCACCCGCAGGTGCGCCACCACGTTCCCCAGCAGGTCGAGGACGACATACGTGATCACCGCCGGGTCGAGGTGCACGCCGACGGCGAACCGCGCCCGCGCGTTCACCCGCAGCAGCGTGCGCGGCTTGCCGCTGCCGAAGCTCTTCTTGCCGGTCTCCAGCGCCAGCCCGTGGTCCAGCAGGCGGCGGCAGATGTTGGACACCGTCTGCGCCGACAGGCCGGTGGACTCGGCGAGTTCGACGCGGCTCAGCCCGTCCGGCACGCGCCGGATCGCGTCGAGGATCACGGACTCGTTGAAGTCCCCCATGCGCGGCAGGTTGGTGCCGCGCCGGATCGCTGTCTGTCGAGTGCCCATCACGCTGTCCTCCAGGCCGCGGAAAGGTCGGTGCGCCCGTCGGCCCGAGGGCCTGCCGGGTGGTGCGGGTCGGTGGCGCGGCGGCCTCCCGCCGAGCCGCGGGCCGCGCCCGGCCCGGACCGGGGGTGCGCGCCCCGGCCGGGCGGCACGGCGCCCGCCGGCGCGCGGACCGGCCCGCCGCCCGGGAGGGACGGCGCCAATCTACCGCCGTCCCCGCCGGGTCCGGTGCCGGTACGCGTCCCGGGGGCGCCGCGCGACGGCATGGTCAGAGCTGCCGCAGCAGCAGGAGCGACCAGGGCGCGAGCGTCCGTTCGAGGCGCAGCACGCCGTCACGGTCGGCCACCACGCTCCACCGGTCGGTGGCCCGCGCCAGCCGCGCCAGCTCCTCGGTCTCCGCGCGCGTCGGCTCCGCCGGGGCGCCCATCGCGCGCCAGGCGCTCAGCGCGTCGCCGTGCGCGCCGTCCAGCACCTCCACGGAGAAACGCGCCCCCGAGGCCAGGCCGCGCACCGTCAGCGTCAGGTCGCGGGGCTCGCCCTTGGCCTGCGTCGCGTCCGCCACCGAGCGGTCGTCGAACGACGCGGGGACCGACAGCGGCTCCTCCGCCGGGTAGTGGTGCACCAGCGCGGTGATCCTGCCGGTGGCCGCCTCGCGCGTCGCCACGGCGTCCTCGGTGCGCTCCAGCAGCGTGTCGCCGAGCGCGGCCAGCATGCGGTACGCGTGGAACGCCGGCTTCGGCACGCCCTGGAGCGTGATCATCCCGAAGCCGCCGTGGAACATCCCGTCGCCCGCGCCGCCCTCCTCGAAGACGTCGGTGAACGTCCAGTAGGCGAGCGAGTCCACGGTGCCGATCGAGTGCAGCACCGACCGCACCACGTACGCGGCGGCGGGCAGCGTGTCGTGCGTGAAGTCACGGGGCGACGAGGAGGAGTTCCACTCGGTGAGGTGGATCTCCGCGTCCGGGTACGGGCCCGCCGCGACGATCTCGCGCAGCAGCGCCAGGTCCTTGGGCGTCGCGTCCTTGCCGCGCGTCAGCTTCTCGCCCTGCCCGTGCTCGTCCAGCGCCCAGTCCGTGGGGTAGGGGTGGGTGGAGACGAAGTCCACGGGCAGGTTCTCGCGGCGGCAGAAGTCGAGGAACGCCTCCACCCACACCGGCCGCCAGTCCAGCGTGTCGATGTCGTCCCGTCCGGCGACGATCCGCTTGTCCACGTCCTCGTTCTCGCCGCCGAACCGCTCGTCGGGCACGAAGTTGGACGTCGCGGGGCCGCCCACGCGCAGCCGGGGGTCGACGGCCTTCACGGCGGTCGCCGTCACGCGGTAGATCTCGAAGTACTCGCTGCGGGTGCCGTGGAAGAAGCCCCAGAGGTTGGCCTCGTTCCACACCTCGAAGTACCAGCGGCTGACCTCGTCGATGCCGTAGCGGGCCACCCAGTGGCGCACGGTCCGGTCGATCAGCGCGCCCCAGCGGGCCAGGTCGGTGGGCGGGGCGCCGTGCGCGCCCCACCAGAAGACGGTCTCCGTCTCCCGGGCCATCGCGCGCGGGCTGAAGCCGAACTCCACGAAGGGCCGCACGCCCGCGTCCAGCAGGGCGTCGAACAGGGCGTCCACGTACTGGAAGTTGTAGACGGGCGTGCCGTTCTCGCGTTCCGTGTAGACGAACATGTCGTCGTGGAACAGGCCGTGGAAGCGCACGTAGTCGAAGCCGCACTCCTGCCTGGCCGTGCGCAACTGCCGCTGCCAGTCGGCGCGCAGGCCCTCGTTGGCGCGTCCCGCGCCGACCACCCGGCTCCAGAAGCGGTCCAGGGGCGTGCCGTCGGCGGCGGCGTCCACGGCGAGTGTGATCGGTGCGGACACGGTGTTCCTTTCGCTGGTCCTCCCGGCCGGGAAGCCCGGCGCGGGGAACAGGATAAATCAAGATGATGGATCGAAGGAGGGGGGAACGGGGGACCGCCGTCAGGGACGCTGGACGCTGCCGTCCGCGTTCCGCAGCAGCGCCCACCGGTCGTGTTCGAGCGGCGCCGTCACCGGGTACCGCCCGGCGGCCGCCTCGTCGAAGTCCACGCCGAGGCCGGGCGCGGACGTCGGCCGCAGCGCGCCGCCCTCCGGCACGTGCGCCCCCGGGAAGACCTCCAGCGTCGCGTCCGTGAACCGCGCCGCCTCCTGCACGCCGAACGCGGGCGAGCTGACGTCGAGCGCCACGTTCGCCGCCATCCCCACCGGGCTCACGTCGCCGGGGCCGTGCGGCGCCGTCCGCACGCCGAACATCTCGCACGCCGCGACCAGCTTCCGTGCCGGCGTCAGCCCGCCGAGGGTGGGAATCCTGATCCGCGCGAAGTCGATCGCCCGCCGCTCCAGCAGCGGCAGGTACTGGTGCGGGTCGGCGTACAGTTCGCCCACGGCCAGCGGTGTCGTGCCCGCCGTCCGCAACTGCGGGAAGTACGCGATGTCCTCGGGCGCCAGCGCGTCCTCCAGGAAGAACAGCTCCGCGTCCTGCACCGCGTGCACCAGGCTCCTGGCCTGCGCGGGCGTCATCCGCTCGTGCACGTCGTGCAGCAGCTCCACCCCGCCGCCCACCAGCTCGCGCACCTTCCGCAGCACCGGCGGGACGTGCCGCAGGTACGCCGTCGAGTCCCACGTCCCCGCGCGCAGCCGGCGCCGCCGCGCCTCGGCCTCGTCGGCCGGGGCCGCGCCGTACGTGTCGGAGCCCGGCACCGACACCTGCACCCGGACGTGCCGGTAGCCGCGTTCCACGGCGGCGAGCACCTTGTCGGCGATCTCCCGGGCGTCGTCGCCGTCCACGTGCGTGTACGCGTCGGCGGCCTCGCGGGCACGGCCGCCGAGCAGGGAGTACAGGGGCAGCCCGGCGACCTTGCCCTTGATGTCCCACAGCGCCACGTCGATGGCGGCCAGCGCGTTGGAGGCCATCGAACCGCCGCGCCAGTAGCCGCTGTTGAGCAGCAGCCGGTGGATGTCCTCGATGTCGTCCGTCCCGCGCCCGGTGAGCATCGGGCCGAGGTAGGAGTCGAGCACGGCGCGGATCGCCACCGTGCGCTGCGGGTCGCTGGCGCAGCCGAGGCCGTAGAGCCCCGGCTGGTCCGTCTCGACGCGGACGATCACGTACGGGCAGCCCTGCGGGGCGCAGACGAAGGTGCGCACGCCGGTGACCCGGGGTGACGTGTCGGTTCCCGACCAGGGCGCGAGGGCGAGCGGCACGGGGGTTTCGGGCGTTTCAGGTGCCATGGGGACGTCTCCACATCGGGTTTCGGCGAGATTTCGGCGTGTGACGAGCATTGACACCGTACATCAAGTCGATTTAGGTTCCGGGGCACGCCGGAGCCCCGTGCACGGCGCCAGGATGAAAGGCCCAACGACGTGACTGGACACCCCCGCCGCCTGGCGCGGCGATGTGTGGCCCTGGCCTCCGCCGTCACCATGACCGCGGTGCTCGCCGCGTGTGGCGGCACGGGCGGCGGGTCGCCCGACGAGCTGGAGATGTGGACGTTCAAGCAGTCCCACGTCCCGGCGCTCGAAGCGGCGGCCGAGCAGTTCCGCCAGGAGACCGGGATCACCGTCAGGATTCAGGCGATCACGCCCGACGACGCGTTCCTGACGAAGGTCGCCGCCGCCGCGCGGACCAACGACCTCCCCGACATCCTCGAAGTCCACTCCAACGGCGACGACCTCACCTTCGGCGGCGCAGGGCTGCTCGAAGACCTGTCGGGCGTCGTGGACGACGAGTGGACCGGCCGGTACCTGCCCGCGGTGGCGAACGAGGGGATCGTCACGCAGCAGTACTACGAGAACTCCCTCACCCCCGGCTCCAAGTGGCTCGGCGTGGCGGAGGGGCAGCGGTTCAGCGTCCCGCTCACCATCGGCACCTTCGGCATCGTCTACGCCAACAAGGAGCGCCTCGCCGAGTCGGGCTACACCGAACCCCCGGCCACCTGGGACGAGTTCATGGAGATGCTCGACACGGTCGGCCAGGACCGCCCCGACGACGGCGGCGTCGCCAACGGCTTCCGCTCCCCGTCCACCGGCCTGGAGTGGCTGCTCCAGCCGATGGCCTACGGCATGCTCGGCGACCAGCCCTACCGCGACCTCTTCTCCGACGACCCCGCCGTCAACTGGGGCTCGGAGAACGGCGTCGCCGCGCTGACCGAGTACGGGCGCATCCAGCCCTACTGGACCCCGGGCACGCAGTCCCTCACCATCGACGAGGCCGACCTCTCGTTCGCCCACGGGCAGTCCACGTTCGACATCGGCGGCACCTTCACCCTCGCCTTCCTGGAGGCGAACGGCTTCGACCCGGACAACGCGATGACGTTCGCCGTGCCGCCGCCCGAGGGCGCCGAGATCCCCGACATGGGCCTCGCGCCGTTCGCCCTGACCGGCCTGTCCGTCACCAAGGACAGCCACAACAAGGACGGCGCCATCGACTTCGTGCGCTACCTGTCCGGCACCGACGTGGCCCAGGACTTCGCCCGCGACGCCCTCGACCTGCCGCCGAACGACCTCGGCCCGGACCCGGAGGAGGCCGTCGGCCCCGTCCTCGGCGCCATGGCCGCCTCGCTCAGCTCGGACGAGGACGCCTACCACGCGGCCGACACGAGCTACCGGCCCAACGCGTACGACTCCGGCCGCGTCGGCGAGGTGCTCGCCGACTTCACGCCACTCGACGAGGGCGATCCGGCCGACGCCGGTCGCAACCTCGCACACCTGATCGAATCCTACTGGTCGGAGCAGCAAAGGTGAGCGTCGACGTCACACCCACCCCCCGGCTCACCGGCCGGCCCGGCGGGAAGGGCCGGAAGGTCAAGCCCCCGTCCACCCCGGCCGCCCGGAGCGCGCGGCGCAAGGAAGCCCTCTGGGGATTCGCCTTCGTCGCCCCCGCCCTGATCCTCTTCGCGGTGATGGGCCTGTACACCGTCGGCTACGGCTTCCTGCTGAGCTTCGCCCAGTGGAACGGCTTCTGGCCCGACTGGAACTGGGTCGGCTTCGACAACTACGCCGACCTCCTGTGGCGCAGCCCCGTCTACTCGCCGATCGTGCACGACGCCGCGTGGAACACGCTGTGGGTCATGATCGCCGTGCCGGTGCTCACCGTCGCCATCGCGTTCCCGCTCGCCGTCGTCCTCAACTCGGTCAAGCGGCTGCGCGGCGTCCTGCGCTCCGTCTACTTCCTGCCCTACGTCACGACCGGCATCGCGGTCTACTTCGCGTGGCAGTACATCCTGGAGCCCAACGGCGCGCTGAACCTGCTGCTGAAGAGCCTCGGCCTCGGCTCGCTGTCCCAGCCGCAGGGCTTCCTCGGCAACCCGGACACCGCCCTGCCGACGCTGATCGTCGTCATGGTCTGGTCGGCGGTCCCGGTCGCGATGCTGCTGTTCCTCACCGGCCTCCAGTCCATGGACGGCTCCCTCCTGGAAGCCGCCCAGCTGGACGGCGCGGGCTGGTGGCGCACGCAGTTCGGCGTCGTGTGGCCCCTGCTGCGCCCGATCACCGCGGTCATCGTGCTGCTGGGCGTGCGGGACTCCCTCCAGGGCTTCCAGATCTTCCTGATCATGACCAACGGCGGTCCGGGCGACGCCACCAACGTCCTCGGCCTGGAGACCTACCGCCTCGCCTTCCTGAACGAGCTCGCCCCCACCCTGGGTCTCGCCAGCGCACTCGGCTGGATCCTCTTCGTGGTGGCGCTGATCGTCGCCTTCGTCAACCAGCGAGCCATGAGGAGGCTGGGATGAGCGCCGGCGTCGTCACCACCCCGCGCCGTACACCCGGCACCCCCCGCGCCGGGCGGGCCCCGCGCAACCCGCGCACGGTCGTCTCCCGCGGCGTCGTCGGCCTGCTCCTCGCGCTGTACGCCGCCATCAGCCTCTACCCGTTCGCGTGGATGGTCTCGGCGGCGTTCAAGGACAGCGAGGAGGTGCTGGAGGGCGGGCACCTGATCCCGCACAACCCGACCCTCCAGACGTTCGCCGACACCTGGAACCAGCTGCACTTCTTCGACTACTTCCTCAACAGCCTCCGGGTCACGCTGCTGACCACCGTCCTGGTGGTCGTCGTCTACGCCGCCGCGTCGTACGCGTTCGCCGTGCTGCGCTTCCCCGGCCGTACCGCCCTGTACCGGCTCTTCCTGGTGCTGCTGTTCGTGCCGGGCGTTGTGACGCTGCTGCCCATCGTGCTGCTGGAGCACGAGCTGAACATCCTGGGCTCGCACTGGGGCCTCGTCCTGCCGTTCGTGAACGGCACGGCGCCGCTCGCCGTCCTGCTGCTGACCAACGCGTTCTCCACCGTCCCCGCCGAGCTGCGCGAGTCGGCGCGGATGGACGGCGCGAGCGAACTGCGGATCTTCGCCTCGATCTACCTGCCGCTGGGACGCCCGGCGCTGATCACGATCGCCCTGCTGACGGCGATCCCGACGTGGAACGAGTACCAGCTCACCCGCGTCTCGCTGAACGACCCGGATTCGTACACCCTGCCGATCGCCCTCCAGGCGATGCAGTCCGAGAGCGTCGTGCAGTACAACACTCTCATGGCAGCTGCTCTGATCCTGGTGGTACCGATCGTGCTCCTCTTCCTCAGCGCCCAGCGCTACTTCGTGAACGGCCTCATGGGGGCGGTCAAGGGATGACCGCCCCGCTCAGCCCCGGCGACCCCGTGCTGGTCACGGGCGCCGCCGGGGTCATCGGCCGGGTCGTGGCCGCGCATCTGGCGGCTGCCGGCTTCGACGTGACCGGCACCGACCGCGTACCGGTCCCGCAGGACGCGCCGCCCGCCGGGCGGTACGTGGTGGGGGACGTCCGCGACCCGGAGTTCGTCGCCTCGTGCCTGACCGGCCCGTCCGGGCCGGTCGCCGGCCTCGTCCACCTGGCGGCGATCCCGTCGCCCGGCGGCGTCCCGGAGGCCGACCTGCTCGACATCAACGTCACCGGCTGCTACACCGTCCTCGACCAGGCGGGCCGCGCGGGCGTCCGGCGGATCGTCACCGCCTCCAGCCTCTCCGCCCTCGGTCTCGCCTGGGCCGGCCGCGACCTCACGCCCCACCACCTGCCGATCGACGAGGAGCACCCCACCCTCGCCGTGGACGCGTACGGGCTCTCCAAGGTCCTGGCCGAGGAGGTCGCCGCCTTCACCACCCGCCGCTGGGGCACGCCGGTGATCAGCCTGCGTTTCCCCTTCGTCGGCGACGGCGACCGCCTCCGGGCGCGGCTGGACGAGGTGGCGGCCGATCCGGCGTCGAACCGCCGCGAGCTGTGGGGCTGGCTCGACACCCGCGACGCCGCCGGGGCGGTCGAGGCCGCCCTGCGGACCGCTGCGGCCGGGCACCACGTCGTCAACGTCTCGGCACCCGACACGGTGGCCGAGGTCCCCACGAAGGACCTGCTGGCCGCCCACTTCCCGGACGTCCCGCTGCGGCGGGACCTGCCGGACCACGCCGGGCTCTACGACACCGCGCGGGCGGAGAGCCTCCTCGGCTTCCGCACCACGCACAGCTGGCGACCCACCGCCTGACACGCCCCACCCCACGAGCCCCCGGCCCGCCAGGACCGGGGGCTCATCCATGCCCGCCCCAAACGTCACTCGGCGCACTTTTTTTGCTTTTTGCCCCGCTTCTCTCCTTTTGCGCCGTTCGGGTGCCGGTCGTAGCGTCGAAGGAGAACGTGTCCCGCGCCGACACAACCGCCCCGCGCGGTGCCGGGCCCCGGACACCCCCGCAGCCGCACCTGAGAGGACGAGTCGCATGACCTTCGTGACCACGCGTGACGGTACGGACATCTTCTACAAGGACTGGGGCAGCGGTCCGCCTGTCGTGTTCATCCACGGCTGGCCGCTCAACGCGGACGCGTGGGAGGACCAGATGAAGCTGGTCGCCGACAACGGGTTCCGGGGCATCGCGCACGACCGCCGCGGCCACGGCCGCTCCGACCAGCCGTGGACGGGATACGACTTCGACACGTTCGCGGACGACCTGCACGACCTCATCGAGTCGCTCGACCTGCGGGACATCACCCTGGTCGCGCACTCCATGGGCGGCGGCGAACTGGCCCGCTACATCGGCCGCCACGGCACGGCCCGCGTCGCCAAGGCCGTCATGGTCGGCGCCGTCCCGCCGGTCATGCTGAAGTCGGACAGCAACCCGGAGGGCACGCCGCAGAAGGTCTTCGACACCCTCAAGGACGGCATCCTGAACGAGCGTGCCCAGTTCTGGATGGACACGGCCGAGATGTTCTACGGCGCCAACCGGCCGGGCAACAAGGTGACCGACGGCCTCAAGCAGTCGTTCTGGCTGATGGCGATGCAGGAGAGCATCGAGGCGGCCGTCGCCTGCGTGGACGCCTTCTCCGCCACCGACTTCACCGAGGACCTGCGGAAGTTCGACATCCCGACACTGCTGATCCACGGCGACGACGACCAGATCGTCCCGATCGACGCGGCGTCGAAGAAGGCCGTCGAGATCATCCCGGACGCGACCCTCAAGATCTACGAGGGCGCCGCCCACGGCCTGGCCAACGTCCCCGGCACGAAGGACTGCTTCAACAAGGACCTCCTCTCCTTCCTCCGCAGCTGACCCCGCCGCGCGAGCAACCCCCGCCTCCGGGACGGGGGTTGCCCGCCCGTCAGCGTGCCGTCGCGTGGTCCTCGCGCAGCATGTCGAGAGTTTCCCGGAGCTGCCCGTGGTCGGTGTGGCCGTACTTGTCCTGGTCGCCCTTGCCCGCGAGTTCCTCCCGGTGGCGGTCGGCGGCGTCCAGGACGTTGCGGCGTGCCTGGTCCTGCGGGCTGTCCGGCTCCGGGTTCGCGCTGAGGTCCCGGGTGCCCTGGGAGATGTACGCGGCCGCGCCGCTGCTGTCCTCCCACTGCTGGCGCAGCAGCCGTCCGGCGTTGTCGGGGTCCCTCAGGTGCTTCGCCGCCGCGTCCTCGTTGAGCGCTGCCGCGTGCAGCAGTCCCGAGCCGCCGGTGTTCTCCACCCAGGTGTCGGGGGACAGTTCGAACAGGAAGTAGTCACGGGGCGCGTACTGCCCGGTCGAGCGTTCCTGGACGTCCACGGCGGCCTTGGCCAACTGGTCGCTCAACGCGGCACTCGGCGGCAGCTCCGCCTCGTTCATGAGGGCCCCGTAGCTGTTCCATTTCTCCAGGGCAGCCTTGAACTCGTCGGTGCCCGGCTCGTGGTCGAACAGCGGACCTTCCCTCGGTTCCGTGAACGCGCGGAGCAGCTGATCCGTCTTATCCTGCATCTCGGCGCTCAGGTAGATACCCCTGTAGTCGTTTTGATCGACGATCTTGCGGACCATGATCAGGCCGTCGGCGATGCCCTGGAGTGCCTCGCGCTGGGTGTCGGCCTGGGCGGGTTCCAGGTGGTCGGTGCCCAGGCTGCCCAGCGCCGTGAGGGTGTCGGAGTCCAGCTTTTCGAAGAAACACAGGACGAACTCGGCTTCGAGGTCGGTCAGTTCGCGTGGCGTTCCACCGCCGTCGCGCAGGTCCCGGGACAGGGCGTTGAGGACGCTGGTCCACAGGCGGAGCTCGTCGGGGTCGGGCCGCTTCCCGTCCGCGAGGAGTTCTTTGACCTTGGCGGCGGCTTCTCTCGCCATGTATACGGAGGACCACAGGTCGAGCGGACCGCCGGCCAGGTCGTACCCCTGCTCGTACAACTCCAGGCCCAGACGCATGAGGGTCCGGCGGTACGTCGCGATCTCGTCGTCGATCTTCTCCTCGGCCTCCTGCGCCGCCGGCGTGAAATCCGCGAGGTGCCTGGCTCTGATCATGGGCAGCAGCGGCTCGGGGTTCTCCTCCCTGGCCCGCGCGTATGACGCCTTCGCCGCTTCCCACTGGGGCCAGAGTTGGCCGTCCAGGATCCAAGTGACCTGGGACACGTGGTGGAGGGCGGTCTCCATGGCGAGCTTCAGGAGTTGTGCGACCTGCTCCATGCCCGTGCCCCGACCCGCGAGGGCGCCGTCGGTGTCGGTCGTGCGCTGGTCGGCGTCGGCGATCGCCGTGTGGTCGAGGGAGCCGGACTCGCCGGAGAGGTTCGAGGCGGCTTCGGCCAGGTCCCCCGCCGTCCTGGCCTCCCCGACCGCCTGCTGGTAGATGGCGGCGGTGTCGGCCATGTCCTCGGGGTCGATCTCCATGACGAACAATTCCACCTTCTTCACCGCCATGAGCAGCGGTTGCACCTCGCCCAGCGCCAGATCCCACCAGTACGACACCATCTGCCTGTGACCTTCCGTTCGCCGACCCGGAAAGGTTAGGTTGATGTCATATCAACTGTCCAATGTCTGAGGTGTTTTCGGCAGCGAACGGCCCAGCCCCCGTGCGGTGCGTCAGCTGTCGCGGCGGGGCAGCTTCCAGCCGGGGCGCACGTAATGGCAGGTGTAGCCGTCCGGGTAACGCTCCAGGTAGTCCTGGTGCTCCGGCTCCGCCTCCCAGAAATCCCCGACCGGCGTCACCTCGGTGACGACGGGGCCCGGCCACAGGCCCGAGGCGTTCACGTCCGCGATGGTGTCCTCGGCGACACGCTTCTGCTCGTCGCTCGCGTAGAAGATCGCCGACCGGTAGCTGGTGCCGATGTCGTTGCCCTGCTGGTTCAGGGTGGACGGGTCGTGGATCTGGAAGAAGAACTCCAGCAGCTCGCGGAACGAGGTCTGCTCCGGGTCGAAGACGATCTCGACGGCCTCGGCGTGCGTGCCGTGGTTGCGGTAGGTCGCGTTCGGCACGTCGCCGCCCGAGTAGCCGACCCGGGTCGAGACCACGCCCGGGAAGCGCCGGACCAGGTCCTGCACACCCCAGAAACAGCCCCCGGCGAGCACCGCGCGTTCGGTCGTCCCAGCCATCCCGTAACCTCCTGCCGCCCATGGCCCGGGACCTCCGCCCCGGAGGCCCCTTCCTCGCGAGAATACGCGCCCGGCGGCCGGTCGGCCGGTCGGGAGCCCGGCCACCTGCCGGGACACCTGGCCACCGGGCGCGGCGGCACCCCGTCCGCCGCGCGGGCTCAGCCGATCTCGAAGGAGCGGCGCGACAGGCCCATCATGTGGCCGTCGATCACCGAACGGGCGGGCCGCGGCGCGTCGCCGGCCGCGCCCAGCGTGACGAACAGCGGCAGGAAGTGGTCCGGCGTGGGGTGCGCGTACGGCATGCCGGGCGCGCGGTCGGTCCAGGCGGACAGCTCGTCCAGGTCCCCGCGCGTCACCGCGTCGGCGGCCCAGGCGTCGAAGTCCGTGCCCCAGCCGGGCACCGTGCGGCCCGCCAGCATCTCCCGGGTCAGGAACGGCAGTCCGTGCACCATGAAGCCCGAGCCGACGACGAGCACGCCCTCCTCCCGCAGCGGCCCGAGGCGGCGGCCCAGGCCGAGCAGCCGCGCCGGGTCGTGCGTGGGCAGGGACAGCTGGAGGACGGGGACGTCGGCAAGGGGATACATCGCCATCAGCGGCACCCACGCGCCGTGGTCGAGGCCGCGGGCCGGGTGCTGGTGCACGGGCTCGGCGTCCGGCATCGTCGCGGCGACGCGGCGGGCGAGCGCGGAGGCGTCCGGCGTGTCGTACCGCATGCGGTGGTAGCGCGGGTGGAAGCCGCCGAAGTCGTACACCAGCGGGGTGTGAGCGGCGGGCGCGGACAGTGTCGGCGGCGCGGTCTCCCAGTGGGCGGAGACGATGAGGACCGCGCGTGGCTTCGGCAGTGACTGCGCCCAGGCGAACAGCGCGTCGATCCACGGCCCGTCGTCGAACAGCGGGGGAGCGCCGTGGCTCAGGTACAGCGCGGGCAGCGGCCCGTCCGCCGGGGCCCACGCCCGATGGGCGCGGGCGCGGGGGAGCGCGCCGGGCAGGAAGGCGTCGTAGGCCCCGGCGGGAACGGCGGGGTCGAGGGGACCGGGCATGCGGCTCGTCAGCCCTTCAGCAGCTCGGCGAGCGTGTCGCGCAGCGGGGTGGTGGGGCGGCCCGTGAGCCGCGCCAGGTCGCCCGGAGTGTCGGCGAGCGCGCCCGCGGCGATGTCGGTCTCCATCCCGGCGAGCATCCGCGCCACCTCCTCGGGCACGCCGTTCCCGGCGAGCGCCGCCGCGTACGCGGCGGGCGTGAGGTCGCGGTGGACGACGGGGGTCCCGGCGACGTCGGCGAGGGTCGCGGCGAACTCGGCCATCGTCCAGGCGGTGTCGCCCGACAGCTCGTACACCGCGCCCGCGTGGGCGTCCCCGCCGGTCAGGACCGCGGCGGCGGCGTCGGCGTAGTCGGCGCGGGAGGCGGAGGCGATGCGGCCCTCGCCGGTGGCGCCGATGACCGTGCCGGTCGCGACGCCCTGGCGGGCGGTGGGGGCGTAGTTCTCGGTGTACCAGCCGTTGCGCAGCAGGACGTGGGGCAGGCCGGAGGCGGCGAGGTACTCCTCGGTGGCGCGGTGCTCGGGTGCGATGGACAGCGTGGTGTCGTCGGCGTGCAGCACGCTCGTGTACGCCAGCAGCCGCGCTCCGGCGGCGCGGGCCGCGTCGATCACGGCCCGGTGCTGGGGTACGCGGCGGCCGACGTCGCTGCCCGACACCAGCAGGACGCGTTCGGCGCCCTCGAAGGCGGCGGCGAGCGTGCCGGGCCGGTCGTAGTCCGCCTCGCGGACCACGACGCCGAGCGCGGCGAGACCGGCGGCCCGCTCGGGGGAGCGCACGGCGGCGACGATCTCCCCGGCGGGCACGCCGCGGCGCAGCAGCGCCTCGACGGCGAGACGGCCGAACGGGCCGGTGGCGGCGGTGACGACGATCATGGTGGTACCTCGTTCTCGTGCGATGAGGTGTGGGGGCGGGGGTGTCAGGGGACGGACGGCAGGGACGGGTCGGGGCCGATCGCGTCGTTGATGCGGCAGCCGATCTCCCGCAGCTGCGCCAGCTGCGCGGCCGTGAGCGGGTCCACCACCAGGCGGCGGACCTCGGCGACGTGCCCCGGCGCGATCGCCACGACCTTGGCCCACCCGTCGTCGGTGAGGGTGGCCAGCGTGCGGCGCCCGTCGGCCGGGTCGGCCGTGCGGCGGACCCAGCCGCGTTCCTCCAGGCGCCGCACGGTGTGCGACAGCCGGGAGAGCGAGCCGTCCGAGCAGCGCGCCAGCTCGCCCATGCGCTGGGTGCGCCCCGGGGCGGTCGAGAGCCCGGCCATGACCTGGTACTCGAAGTGGCTGATCCCGGCGTCCCGCCGCAGCTGGGCGTCCAGCGCGGCGGGGAGCCGTACGACCGTGCTGACGAGCGCGAGCCATGCCCGCTGCTCGTCCTCGTCCAGCCACCTCGCGGTGTCCGCGTCGTCCATGCCCCCACCGTAACTTGAAGCGTCAAGTGAACGGCGGGCGGGCCCGGCCCGTGCCCCTCAGCCCTTCACGGAACCGGCGGCGAACCCGGACGTCACCTGCCGCTGCATGAGCAGGAAGATCAGCAGCGCGGGCAGCGCGAACAGCGTGGAGGCCGCCATCGTGGCGCCCCAGTCGGTGCCGAAGGTGTTCTGGAACGACGTGAGCCACACCGGCAGCGTCCGGCTGTTCTGGTCGTTGATGATCAGGAAGTTGGCGTACGCGAACTCGTTCCACGCCGTGATGAACCCGAACAGCGACGTCGCCATCAGCCCCGGCGCCAGCAGCGGGAACACCACGCGCCGGAACGCCGCCGGCCGCGTACAGCCGTCCACCTGCGCCGCCTCCTCCAGCTCCGCGGGGACCGTCGCGAGGAAGCTGCGCAGCACGACGATGGTGAACGGCAGCGTGATCATGAAGTAGACCAGCGTCAGCGTCGGCAGCCGGTCCAGCATCCCCGCGTCGCGCGACATCAGGTAGATCGGGATGATCAGTGACTCCCACGGTGCCATCTGCGCCGCGAAGACCATCAGCAGGAAGCCGCGCCGCCCCCGCCACCGCATCCGCGCGACGGCGAACGAGGCGGCCAGCGCCACCAGCAGCGCCAGCAGCACCGCGCTGACGGTGACCAGCAGGCTGTTGCGCCAGTACAGCCAGAAGCCGTCCGCCTCCACCGCCGTCCTGAAGTGGTCGAACGTCCAGCTGAACGGCACGAGGCGCGGGCTGTCCGTCTGGATGTCCCCGGTGGGCTTGAACGCCGTGGAGATCATCCAGTACACGGGGAACACGCAGAAGACGAACACCACGACGGCCGCACCGCTGCGCAGCGGGTGGCGCCTGCGGCGGGCCAGGCGCGGGGGAGCGGTGGTGGTCACTGCTCGGCCTCCTGCTTGTAGAGCTGGCGGAAGTAGACGACGAGCACGCCCGACATGAACGCGACGGTCACGACGGACGCGGCGGTCCCCAGGTCGTACCGCTGCGCGGCGAGGGCGGTCTGCACGGCGTAGACCGGCAGCAGCGTCGTGGCGTCCCCGGGGCCGCCCTGCGTCATGACCCAGATCTGGACGAACGCGCGGAACGTCCAGATCACTTCGAGGCAGACGACCAGCATGAAGACGGGCCGCAGCATCGGGAAGGTGATGGAGCGGAACGTCTGGGCCGCGCTCGCCCCGTCCAGGCGCGCCGCCTCGTTCAGCTCGCGCGGCACGGTCGTCAGCGCCGCGTAGAGCGTGACCGCGGCGAACGGCACCGACTGCCACACCACCAGCAGCACGAGGATGGCGAACGCGGCGGGCCCGTTCGCGAGCCACGCGTAGCGGTCGAACGAGTCGAGGCCCAGGCTCGTCAGCGCCCAGTTGACGATGCCGTACTCGGAGTGGAACAGCCACTGGAACACGGTCGTCGCCGCGATCACCGGCATGCCCCAGGCGAGGACGAGGCCGCTGAGGACGGCGGTCCTGCCGAAGCGCCCGAGCCGCGCGATCAGCAGCGCGACGAGCGTCGCGAGCACGACGATCAGCACGACGTTGACGGCCATGAAGAGGAAGGTCCTGCGGACGACCTCCCAGAATCGGGGGTCGGTGAGCAGCGTGCGGTAGTTCTCCAGGCCGACGAACTCGGCGTCGCCGCTGATCAGTTCGCGCAGCCCGTAGCGCTGCGTCGAGATGACGAGGGCGCGCAGCAGCGGGTAGACCAGCAGGAACGCGGCGCCCGCCACCGTGGGGGCGATCAGCAGGTACGGCCACCAGCCGGCGGCGCGTGCGCGGCGGCGCGTACGGGCGGCCCCGCGCCCGGCGCGTCCGCCGGGCGCGGGGGCGTCCGCGGGGGTCCCCGGGGAGGCGGGCGGGGGCGCGGACGCGGTGCTGCGGGGGCCGGTGACCGGCATCGGATGTCCCTTCGCTTCCGCCGGGCGCCCGGTCAGGGGTTCATCGCCCGGGTGATGACCTCGGACGCCTCGGCCGCGGCGTCCTCCGGGTCCTGGCCGGTGAGGACGGCCGTCATGTAGTCCTTGATCGGGTTCTCGGCCTCGACGGCGGCCCAGGTCGGCGTGTTGGGCGTGGCGCGGCCGTTGGCGGCGCCCGCGGCCATGGCGGCGGTGCCGGGGTCGTCGGCCACGACACCGGACAGGCTCGTCTTGTTCGGCACGTAGCTCATCGCGGCGGCGAGCCGGGACTGCCAGTCGTCGCCGGTCAGTTCCTCGATGAACGTGTACGCGTCGTCCTGGTTGCCGGCCGCCGCCGGGATGACGAGGTCGGAGCCGCCGGTGAAGACGGCGCCGGGCGCGTCGGCGGTGATGCCGGGGATCGGGAAGAAGCCGATGCGGCCCTCCAGTTCCGGGTTCTGCTCGGTGATCAGCCGGGCGCCGCCGGGGACGGCCACGATCTGCGCGACCTCCTGCGAGGCGAACACCTCGACCTGCGGCGGCTCCGCCTCGTCCGAGTCGCGCGGGCCCTGGCCGAGCGCCTGCACCTGCCGGTAGAAGTCCATCCCGGCGAGCGCCTCGGGGGTGTCGAGCGCGCCCTCCCAGCGGCCGTCGCTCTCCACGGCGAGGTCGCCGCCCTCGTCCCAGATGAAGCCGGACAGCACGTACCAGTTCTGGCCGGGGAGGTAGATGCCCTGCTGGCCCTCGGGCTCGTTCAGGGCCTCGGTGGCCTCCAGCCAGGCGTCGCGGGTGGTCAGCGTGGCGGCGTCGATCCCGGCGGCCTCGAACAGGTCGGTGCGGTAGATCACGACGCGGTTGGCCGCGTAGTAGGGGATGCCGTACTGGGCGCCCTCGTACGCGCCGGGTTCGGCGAGGCCCGGCAGCCAGTCCTCGCCGCCGAGGTCGTCCACCCGGTCGCTCAGGTCGGTGAGGCCGCCGCTGGACGCGTACTGGGCGACCTGGGTGTTGCCGACCTCGATGACGTCGGGGGCGTCGCCGCTGGCGAGGGCGGCGGTGACGCGTTCGCCGATGCCGTTCCACTGCTGGATCTGGATGTTCAGCCGGATGTCCGGGTGCGCGTCCTCGAACGCGGTGGTGAACTCCTCCTGGAACTCCTGGCTGACGCTGTCGCGCATCAGCCACACGTCGAGGGTGCGTGGCCCGTCCGACCCGCCGGAGTCGTCCGAGCCGCTGGAACAGCCGCTCAGGGCGATGCCGGTGACGAGGGTGGTCACGCAGGCGAGGGTGCGGATCTTCACGGTTCACCTCGGGGTCTGGAACGGGACGGGCCGGGTGGTGCGGGGGGCCACGGCGCCGCGGGGCGGGCCGCGGTGGAGCGCGGCGGGCTGTGGCGGACGGGGCAGGGGAGCGGCCGGAGCCGCCTGGGACGGTGCGCGGGAGCCTGGTGTGACGTACGGGGCGGGAGACGGCTGACGTGACCAATTGGCCTGCTGCGCGGTGATGAGAGTTGAAGGTGGCATAGACCTTTTGAACCCGTCAAGGGGCCGACCACCGCCCGCAGGTAACGAATCGACGGCCCCCGCGTTTCCGGTGCCGCGTCCGGATGGCCGGGCCAACTGACGGCCGCGCGCCCATGCCGTTGATCGTCATGGCTGGCCCGAACAGACCTCTTGACGGCGCCCTCCGACTGCTGCCACTTTCTTACCAATACCGGCCCTCGTCTTACCAATTGGATCGGTTGTCGCGGACAGCGATCCCCCGCATGCCCGGCCGCCGGTCCGGGCACCCCCAGGACCGGAGGCCCCTGTGCTCGTCCCGCTGCCCAGCCATCTCCTGGAGCGATCCGGCCACTTCGTCCTCGACCAGGACACCGCCCTGCGCGTCACCCCCGGCACCGAGGACGCCGCCGACCTGCTGCGCGCCACCCTCACCCCCGGCACGGGACTGCCCCTGCCCGCCCGCGCCGACGGACGCGTCACGCTCACCCTCGACCACGCACTCGGCGGCCTCGGCCCAGAGGGCTACGGCCTGACCGTCAGCCCGCAGGCCGTCATCCTCCGGGCCGCCACCCCCGCCGGCCTGCGCCACGGCGTCCACACCCTGGCCCAACTCCTGCCGCCGCCCGCCCTGTCCGCCACCCCCGTACGCGGCATCCCCTGGGAACTGCCCTGCGTCGAAATCACCGACCGGCCCCGCTTCGCATGGCGCGGCGCCATGCTCGACGTCGCACGCCACTTCATGCCCATCGACTTCGTCCACCGCTTCGTGGACCTGCTCGCGCTCCACAAGCTCAACGTCCTCCACCTGCACCTGACCGACGACCAGGGCTGGCGCATGCCCGTCCCCGCCTACCCCGCCCTGACCGCCACCGGCGCCTGGCGCACCCGCTCCCGCCTGGGCCGGCGCACCAGCGGCCAGTGGGACGAAACCCCCCACGGCGGGGCCTACACCCGCGCCGAACTGACCGGCCTCGTCGCCCACGCAGCCTCCCGCGGCATCACCGTCGTCCCCGAGGTCGAGATGCCGGGCCACGCCCGCGCCGCCATCGCCGCCTATCCCCACCTCGGCACCGTCCCAGGACGCGAACTCCCCGTCTGGACCGACTGGGGCGTGTGCGACACGGTGCTCGGCGTCCACGACGAGGTCCTCGACTTCTGCCGCGCCGTCCTGACCGAGGTGATGGACGTCTTCCCGTCCCCCTACGTGCACATCGGCGGCGACGAGTGCCCCGCCGGGGAATGGCAGAGCGACCCCAGAGCGCGGCAGCGTGCCCACGACGAAGGGCTGTCCGGCACGCCCGCGCTGCGCGGCTGGTTCCTGCGGCGCATCGCGTCCTTCCTCCAGGAGCACGGCCGCACCCCCGTCACCTGGGACGAGGGCGAGGCCGGCGCGCTCCCGCCGGACGTGCTCACCATGCCGTGGCGCACCACGGCGCACGCGCGTGCCGCCGTCGCACGCGGCCACCGCGTCGTGACGACGCCGTTCCGCCACACGTACCTGGACTACGCCAGGTCGGACGATCCCGCCGAACTCCTCGGCCAGCCGGGGCCCGTGACGCTCGACGACATCACCGGCTGGGACCCCGCGCCCGCCGCCGAGTACGGCGCGGACGCGGCGTCCGTCCTCGGCACGCAGGCGCAGCTGTGGAGCGAGCTGATGCCCACGCCCGCCCACGTCGAGTACCAGGCGTTCCCCCGCCTCGCCGCCCTCGCCGACGTCGCCTGGCGCGCCCCCGGCGACGCGGGCGGCGAGGGCCCCAGGTCGTTCGCCGCCCGGCTCGTCCGGCACGGCGACCGGCTCGACGCCCTCGGCGTGCACCACCGCACGCCGCCGAGCCCGACGGGCCTGGAGAACGCCGCCGCCCGCCTCTGACCCGCACCCCCTGTCGCACCACCCCACCGGAGAAGGAGAAACGATGCGTCGCAGACGTACGGCACGCCCCTTACGCCGCCTGGCCGTCCTCGCCGCCGTCCTCGGCCTGGCCGCCGGCGCGGGCGTCACCGCCACCGCCGCCCCGGCCACGGCCGCGGCGGACGGCCCCCAGGTGGTCGCCCAGTACCGCACCAGCAGCTCGGCGGGCACCGCCGACCAGGCCGAACCCTGGTTCCGACTGGTCAACACCGGCACCACGCCCGTGCAGCTCAGCAGGCTCACCATCCGCTACTACTTCACGGCCGAATCGGCGGGCACCGGCTACCGGTTCAGCTGCTCCTGGGCCGTACGCGGCTGCGCCAACGTCACCGGCACGTTCGGCCTGCTCAACGCGCCGACCGCCACCGCCGACCGCTACCTGGAGGTCGGCTTCACCGGCGGCGCGGGCACCCTCGCCCCCGGCGCCGACACCGGCGACCTCCAACTGCGCTACCACCGCACCGACTGGCAGCGCCTCACCCAGTCCGACGACTACTCGTTCAACGGCGCGCAGACCTCGTACGCCCCCTGGCAGCGCGTCACCGTGCAGTCCGACGGCGGCCTCGTGTGGGGCACCGCGCCCGAGGGCAACGACCCGGGCGAGCCCGAGGAGCCGGGCGAGCCGGGCGAGCCGGGTGAGCCGGGCGAACCCCCGTCCCGCGCGCTGTTCGACGACTTCAGCTACACCGGCCACACCGACCCCCGCCTCGCGCAGCGCGGCTGGGTCGTCCGCTCCAACTCCGGCGGCCCCGGCGTGCCCGGCGCCACCTGGGCGGCGGACAACATCACGTTCCCGACCTCGGGCGGCTCCACCGTGCTCAACCTGGAGTCCGGCACCAACGGCACCGCCGCCGGCACCGAGCAGTCCGAGCTGTACACCTCGTCGGTCAAGTTCCGCAACGGCACCTACGCAGCCCGCGTCCGCTTCTCCGACGCCCCGCGCTCGGGCCCTGACGGCGACCGCCTGGTGCAGACGTTCTTCACCATCAACGACCTCCAGGCGCCGATGCATCCGGACTACGCCGAGTACGACTTCGAGTACCTCCCCAACGGCGGCTGGGGCGAGCCGTCGAACATCCTGTACGCCACCTCCTGGGAGACCTACCGGCCCGACCCCTGGGAGGCGGTCAACGCCCACAGCGAGGAGCGCACCAGCTTCGCCGGCTGGCACGACCTCGTCCTCACCATCGACGGCCAGAGCATCCGCTACTACGTCGACGGCCGCCTCTTCGGCGTCCACGGCGAGCCGTACCTGCCGGAACGCGCCATGTCGATCAACTTCAACCAGTGGTTCATCGACCTCGCGGGCCAGACCAGCACCACCCCCCGCGCGTACGACCAGCAGGTGGACTACGTCTTCCACGCGGCCGACACCGTGCTGACACCGCAGCAGGTCAACGCCCTCGTCGCCGGCTACCGCGCCGACGGCGTCGCCTTCCAGGACACCGTCCCCGCCTCCTGACCCCCCGCCGCCCGGCCGGTGCGCGCGTCCGGCGCGCACCGGCCGGGCTCAACTGGTCATATGCTGGTCAACGACCATCGCCGACACGGGGACGCGGGGAGGCCGGGATGCCCAGGGGGCCGCAGGGCGCAGCGCTCAAACGGGACCGTGTACGCGACCATCTGCTCGAACTCATCGAGGAGCGGCGGCCGGGCGACGCCATCCCCTCCGAACGCTCCCTGTGCGCGCGGCTCGACGTGTCACGCCCCACCCTGCGCGCCGCCGTGGACGAACTGGTCGCTACCGGCCAGCTCGTACGGGAGCACGGCCGCGGCATGTTCATCGCCCCCGGCAAGATCACACAGGAACTCGTCTCCCGCGCCGACGCGTTCGCCGTCCCGCCCGCCTCCGGCGCCTGGAGCAGCCGGGTCCTCGCGCACGGCGTCCAGGCGGCGGGCGCCCGCGTCGGCCGCAAGCTGCGGATGTCCCCGGCCGGGCGGATCGTCCACTGCGCGAGGCTGCGCCTGGTCGAGTCGGTCCCGATGGCCGTCGAGTACCTTCACCTGCCCGCCGACCTGGTGCCGGGACTCGGCGAGGACGAGCTGACCACCGGTGACCTCTACGACCACTTGCGCGAACGGCACGGCATCCGGGTCCGCGAGGCCGTCCAGTCGATCGAGCCCACCGTCGTCAGCGAGGAGGAGGCGGACCTGCTCGACGTCCCGCCGTTCTCGCCCGCGCTGCTCTTCGAACGGATCACGACGGACGACGAGCAGCGCGTCGTCGAGTACTGCCACTCCCTCTACCGGGGCGACCGGTACCGCATCATGTCCCGCCTCACCCTGGGCACCGCGGCGCCCGCCACCGCCCCGCAAGGCGGCCACCACCCCGGCATGCCCCCCGCGGGCCCGGCAACGGGCCGCCCCATCCTCTCCACGACAACAGGCGACATCCACCCGGCCGACTGACACTCCCCGGAGGCCGAGGTGATGGCGGCCCATGTGCACAGGAGACGCGTCACGGCACCTCTCCGACGGCAGGGGCCTGCGAGCCTGACCACCAGTTCACGCGGCAGCCCGCGTGCGGGCCGTGCGCTCAACTCCTCGGCCCGTCCTCGTTCTGAGGTTCGGCCGGGGGTTCGGGCGCCCGGTGCACCGGCAGCCAGACCGGGCCCTCCAGGCCGGTGATGACGGTGATCTCGGGGTCGGGGTCACGCACCGGTGCGGGTTCCGGCGGCCAGAAGCGGTCGTCCGTCACGGCGCCTCCCCGAACACCCGGCACAACGCGCCGTACAGGACGTCCGGATCAGTCAGGCAATCCCCGTACGGCCGGATGCCCAGCCACCGCACCTCACTGCCACCATCACCGTCCCACGGCCCGCGCACACTGCCGGCCGACGGAATCGCCAGCAGCGCCCCACGCCCCAACGGCGTCACACCGACCGGCCACCACCGCGCCGTCGCATCCCCCGCCGGGATCAGCCAGTGCAACACCCCCTGCACCGGATCCTCCACCACGGGCCCCGACAACCCCGTCAACGCCAGACGCGGCACCACATACAACCCCTGCAACAACGGCACCCGCACAGCATCGAACTCCTCCCCCAACGGCCTTATCCACACCCGCCCATCAATCGGCAGCCAGGAGGGAAGGGAGAGGGGAGCGAACATCGACATGGTGGGCTCCTTGCGGACTGAGGTCGTGCCGAGACCGTAGGGACCGGGGCCTGACCACCGCCATCAATGTGCACAGTTGTGCATCAGCTCACTCCGTCTGTGCAACCCGGCGAAGGCCCTCTTGACCGCAGAGCCCAGCCGCAGGAAAGTGCCGCACAGAGCTGCACACAGGAGATCAGGGAGGCTGGCATGTCGGTAATCTTCATCGGGATCGACCCAGGGTCCGAGCAGGGCGAAAGCCCGACCGTCTGGGCCGACACCGACAGGCAGGAACTCCTCATCCAAGGATGGACCGCCACCTCGGAGGAGGAAACGCGCTGCTACGCAGAAGGCGGGACGGCGTCCGGTCACACGTCGGGCGTTCCCGACCATGAAACGATCGTCCGTATCCCGGCCCGCATGGCGTCCATCGTCAGGAAGGCACTTGATGCCCTCGAAAGTCCCGCCCATCGCTGACCTCATGGATTCCGCCCGGGAGACGGCCGTTCATCTGGAGATGCGCGATGTCTACGCGGTGGCCCCGGAGAACGAACAGCTCGCGCGGTGGCGGGCGACCGGGCTGCGGGACACCGATCCGGACTCCCCGTACTGGCGCGGCTGGACCGGAATCGTCCGCCGGGCCGCCGCGCGGGGCGTGACCGTCCGCCGGGCGCGCGTCGTCTCCCTACCGGCGTCCGAGTACATCCGCTTCGAACACGCCGGAACCCCCGTCAACCTCGCCGCCGGCGAAGACGTCCGCTGGCTCCCCCGCCACGCGGCATCCGACCTGGCCCTGCCAGGCAACGACTTCTGGCTCTTCGACGGACACCTCGTCCGCTTCGGCCACTTCGACGGCGACGGCCACATCACCGGACACGAACTCGTGCAGACCCCCACCGTGACCCAGCTGTGCGCGAACGCCTTCCACGCAGTATGGGAACGCGCCACACCCCACACCGACTTCGACATCCACTGAACCCGCCCGACCGTGCCCGAGTCCCCGTCCTCCGCCGCTCAGTCTGCACGGCTGGCCGTAGGCCGCCGATTGAAAGAGATGCGGCTCGACGCGGGGCTCACCGTGACGGAACTGGCGCGACGCTGCGGCTGGCACCACGCCAAGACATCCCGCATCGAGAACGCCCGCACCAGCCCGTCCGTCGCCGACATCCGTGCCTGGTGCGCCGCGTGCGGCTTCCAGCACGCGGCCGCCGACCTCGTCGCCGCCAACCGCACCGCTGAAAGCATGTACACCGAGTGGCGGCGCACCATGCGGACCGGGCTCCGCCACCTCCAGGAGAGCTACACCAGCCTCTTCGAGCAGACGACCCTGTTCAGGGCCTACTCCTCCCGCATCGTGCCCGGCCTGCTCCAGACGGAAGGATATGCAACCGCCCTGCTCAGAGGCGTCGCACGCCTGCACAACGTCCCCGACGACTCAGCGGCAGCGGCGGCGGCGCGCATGGAACGCTCCCGGGTCCTCCACCGTCCGGGGCGCCGCGCGGTGCTACTGATCGAGGAAAGCGTGCTCCAGTACCAGCTGGGGGACGCAACGACGATGGCGGCGCAGTTCGGCCACCTCCTGACCGCCGGAGCACTGCCCGCCGTATCGCTCGGCATCATCCCCGTCGGCCTGCGAGAGCGACCGATCCGCCCACTCGAAGCGTTCCACGTCTACGACGACATCCTCGTCGCGGTGGAACTGCTCAGCGCCAGGGTCACCGTCACCGAGCCGTCCGACGTCGCCCTCTACCTCAAGGCATTCCAGGACCTCACATCACTGGCTGTCTACGGGGCCGATGCACGAGCCCTCATCCTCAAAGCACTCACAGCGCTGTAAGCCCAATCACACAACGCACTGCTGGTCGGAAACCTCCACGGCGGATCGCCGGAACCCATGTCGCTTGGAGACGGATGACGTCCACGTGATCCCTCTCCCCGAACGAACGGCTCACGCGGTGGCGCCGGCCCGGACCGGGACTGCTCGGACACCGCTCGGGATACCGGGTCACGGTTCCGTCGCGCCGAGCGATCATGGGTTGTCACGCGCTACAGTCGGTGGTGCGGCAGGTCCCCGGGTGTGGGTGATCCGCCGCGTCACCGATGTGATCGACGGATCTGGAGTCACGGTGCGGCCCATGGGGGCGCGAGCTATCTGCGTCGAGCCGGAGAACTGAGAAGCCTCTCAGTCCTGGTCCTCGGCCCGGCTCGGCGTGCGATTTTCCCCCATCACCTGTCACGACTCCTCCGTGAGGCCATGCCGTCATGCGCTCGACGCAGATCCGTCAGACGTTCACCGATTTCTTCACCTCCCGCGGCCACCGCCTGGTGCCCTCCAGCCCATTGGTCCCGGACGACCCGACGCTGCTGCTGGCGAACGCCGGGATGAACCAGTTCAAGCCCTGGTTCCTGGGCGAGACCACGCCCCCGTACCCCAGGGCCACCTCCGTCCAGAAGTGCGCCCGCACCTCCGACATCGAGAACGTCGGCCGCACCAACCGGCACGCGACGTTCTTCGAGATGATGGGCAACTTCTCCTTCGGCGACTACTTCAAGGAAGACGCCATCGCCTACGCCTGGGAACTCCTGACCTCCGGCTACGGGCTGGAGAAGGACAGGCTCTGGATCACCGTCTTCGAGGACGACGACGAAGCGGAGCGCATCTGGCGCCGCGTCGGTGTCCCCGCCGCCCGTATCCAGCGGCTCGGGATGGAGGACAACTACTGGTCCATGGGCGTCCCCGGCCCGTGCGGGCCCTGCTCCGAGGTCAACTACGACCGCGGCCCCGCCTTCGGCGAGGAGGGCGGCCCGGCCGTCGACGGCGAACGGTACGTCGAAATCTGGAACTTGGTCTTCATGCAGTTCCAGCGGGGCGAGGGCGACAGGAAGGGCGACTTCCCCATCCTCGGTGAACTCGCCCGGAGAGGCGTCGACACCGGCCTCGGTCTCGACAGGCTCGCCGCGATCCTCCAGGACGTCCCCAACGTCTGCACCACCGACCTGCTCGCCCCCACCTTCGACACGGTCCAGCACCTCGCCGGACGGGCGTGCCCGCCCGAGGGCGAGGAGAAGGTGTCGTTCCAGGTCGTCACCGAACACGCCCGGTCCATCGCCTTCCTGATCGCCGACGGGGTGCTGCCCGCGAAGGACGGCCGGGGATACGTCCTGCGACGCCTGATGCGCCGGGCGATCCGCCACGCCCGCCTGCTCGGCATCGACGGGCCCGTCCTGCGGGACACGACCGCCAGCATCGTCGGCAACCTCGGTGACGTCTGGCCCGAACTCGTCGGCCAGGCAACTCTGATCGAGCAGGTCGTCACCGCGGAGGAGGAGGCCTTCACCCGCACTCTCACCCAGGGCACGCGACTGCTGGACTCGGCGATCCACCACACCCGGACGACACGCTCGGCCATCCTCCCGGGCGAGACCGCCTTCGAACTCGCCGACACCTACGGCTTCCCCCTCGAACTGACCGTCGAGGCGGCCCGCGACGCCGGACTGACCGTCGACGAGGACCGCTTCGCCGCGCTGCTGGACGAGCAGAAGAGGCGCGCGAGGACAGGCGGCAAGGCCAGGACCGCCGAGGCGCTTCGGGCGATGGACACCTACCGCGAACTCGCCGCACGCCTGCCGCGCACCGAGTTCGTCGGCTACCGGACGCTGAGCGCCGAGGCCACCGTCACCGGCATCGTCTCCGGCGGTGCGGTCACCGACAGCGTCGGCGAGGGCGGCGACGCCGAAGTGGTGCTGGACCGTTCACCGTTCTACGCCGAAGCCGGTGGTCAGATCGGCGACACCGGCACGCTGACCCTGCGCGACGGCTCCCGCCTGCACATCACCGACACCCGCTACGGTCTGGACGGCTTCCGCGTCCACACAGCCCGCGTCGTCGAAGGCGGACTCCGCACCGGCTCGGTCGGCGAGGCGGTCGTGGACGCCGGCCGGCGGGCGGGCCTGATGCGTGCGCACTCGGCCACCCACATCCTGCACGCCGTCGTCATGGCGACCCTCGGCGACCACGCCCGCCAGCGGGGCTCCCTCGTCGAGCCCGACCGGCTGCGTTTCGACTTCGCGCACTTCGCGGCGCTCACCCCCGACCAGCTCGACCGGATCGAGAACGCCGTCACCGGCCATGTGCTCGACGACCCGGACGTGCGGGCCTGGCACGCCGACCGCGCCGAAGCCGAGGCCGCCGGAGCCGTCGCCCTGTTCGGCGAGAAGTACGGCGACACCGTCCGCATCGTCGACATCGGCGACTTCTCGCGGGAACTCTGCGGCGGCACCCACGTCGCCCACGGCTCCCAGATCGGCACCTTCCGCCTGCTCGGCGAATCCTCCATCGGGGCAGGCCTGCGTCGCGTCGAAGCCCTCAGCGGCCACGGCGCCCTGACCCACATGGACACCGAACGGCGCCTGATCGCCGAACTCGCCGCCCTGCTCGGCACCCGGCCCGCCGACGCCCCCACCGCCCTGCGCGAACGCCTGGAGGCCCTCGCCACCGCCCAGGACGCACTCACCCGGGCGAGGGCCGCCGAACTGCGCGAGCAGGCCACACGCCTCGCGGCCACCGCCCGGCCGTCCGGGGCCGGACGAGTCGTCGCCCGGACGGTCACCGGCACCACGCCGGACGAACTGCGCACGCTCGCCCAGGAGACGGCCGCCCGTCTCGACGAGCCCGCCGCCGTCGTCCTCAGCACCGAGCGGGACGGCAAGGCACTCCTCGCCGCCGCCGTCACCCCCGGCCTGCATCGCGAAGGTGTGCGGGCCAGCCAGTTGCTGACCGACGCCGCCCGCCTCGTCGGCGGCGGAACGGGCGGCCACGGCCCGGTCGCCGGCGCGGGAGGCCGCCATCCCGAATACCTCGACCAGGCACTCGCCGTTGCGGCCGAGAACGCCACTGCCCTCATGGAAGCGGCGGCTCGCCCCTGACCCATGCCGTCCTGGCATCTGGCCGAAGAGCCGTTCGGACACCGGCTGTCGGCCGTCCGAAGCAGAAGCGGGAGACGGCGGCTGGGAAAAGTGCTTTTCCCGGCCTTCCGTCCGGCTCCGTCCGGGACGCGTGCGTTCCGGACGGAGCGGGGACGCGGCCCCCCGGCGGCGCGCGTCAACTCCCGGCGGGCGGTGTGCCGGTGGAGGTGCGGACGACCAGGCGCGGGTGCGACACCCAGCGGCGTGCCGCGTCGCGGCCCTCGACGCGCTCCAGCGCGAGCAGCGCCGCGTTGCGGCCCATCCCGGCGCCGTGCTGCGCGATGGTGGTGAGGGAGAAACGGGGGGTGCGAGGCGAACCGGGTGTCGTCGTATCCGGCCACCGACACGTCCGCCGGGACGCGCGGACCGCGCTCCGCCGGGGCCCGCACTGGGCCGGCGAACAGCGCGGTCGGCGTGTGCCCCTCGTCGAGCAGCCGGGCCGTCGCGTCGCGGGTGCCCTGCTCGCTGCCACGGGTGTGGACCACGTGGATGTGCTCGGCCAGGCCGAGCCGCCGCATCGCCTCCCGGTACCCGTCCTCGCGCACGCTGTGCGGGCTCTGCCCGAGACCGGCGAGGTGCCCGACCAGCAGCGCGGCGCCCGTCCGGTCGTCGTCCACGGCGCTGTCGTACGCCACGGCCGTGTCGTGCCGCGCGACCACGACGGTGGGCACCGGCCGCGCGGATTCCGTACGCCAGGACGCGGCGACGACCGGCCGAGGTCGTGCTGCCCCGGGCGCGCCGGGACCGGGTGGACCGGTTGCAGGACGCGCTCGACGCGGTGCTCGCGGGGGAGTGACGCCCGCCGCCGTCAGAGGTGCCCGCCCCCGGCGGCGGGCACCTCGAAGACCAGTTCCAGGCCGTCCTCCTCGTCCCACTGTTCGCCGACCGGCAGGAAGCCGAAGCGTTCGAGGGTGGCGAGGGACCCGGTGTTGTCGGGGCGGACGGACGCCCGCACGGTCGTGACCGACGGCTCGGCCGCGGCCCGCCGCAGCAGCCTGGCGACCATCGCCGTGGCGTAGCCCCGGCGGCGGAACGCGGGGGCGACCGAGTAGCCGATCTCGACCGTTCGCGCCTCGCCCGGCGGCCCGTGGAACCCGCAGTACCCGACAGCCTGGCCGCCGGCCACGGTCACCGCCTGCGGCAGGGCCCACCGGACGGCGGCCGGGTCGGCGGCGAGCTGGCCGAGCCTGAACCGCCACACCCACTGTGCCTCGCGGGTCGTGAACCAGTCGGTCAGCGGGACGCCCGCCTCCTCGCTCGCGCGCGGGATGTCGCCGTCGAGCAGCGCCGTCAGCGCGTCCGCCGTCAGCGCCGTGAAATGCACCCGCTCGCCCGCGGGGCCTGTGGTCTCCGTCACCGTGCGGATGATCGCCCACCGCCGACCGGACGTCCAGTGTCCCGGGCATCGTTCACGTGTGCGACCACCGCGAACGCCGCGCCGCCGCCGGCCGGTGGGCAGGGTGACCGGCCACACGGGTACGGCAGCCCCGCCGGGGACGCACATCGTGCGCGCCCGCCATCGACCGGACGGCTCCCGCCCACGGACGCTGCGGGGTCCCGCTGACGATCGGCCCTGTTCGCCCGCCGCGACGCGGACTCGTGGCCTGGCGGTTCGTCGGGGTGGCCCGCGTGCCGTCTCACCCGATGGGTTCGGGCGGGGCCGTGGGCGAACGCGAGCCTGCGGGGCGGCGGTTCGCGTCCCCGTGCAGGCTGAGCGGCGCGGGGGCGGGGGGTTCCGGCGACGCTCGGGCATGTGCGCTGGGCGCGCCGCGTGTTCCCGGGAGCGGCGTCCCGTCCGGGGACGGCTTGTCCGCTGCGTGTACCGGGGTTTGCGGCGTGGCGGTCGGTCTTGGCGCATGTGCAGCCTGTACGCGGGGTTCGCCGGGGCCGCGGCTCGCATGGTGGTGCGGCCGGAGTCGCCGGGCCGGCCGTGTGCGCTGAGGGCCCGGTGGGCCGTCGCCCTTGCCGCGCGGCGGCGCCGGGGGAGTCCCGGGCGGTGCCGTGAACGGTGCCGCGCGTTCCCGCCGTCCGTGCCCGTCCGGCCCCGCCCCCCTGTGACTACGGTGCGGCGCCGGTGCGTTGCGCCGTGCCGTCCAGCAGCCCGTCCACCTGGCACGGGGACAGCGCGTGGTCGATCGCCAGCAGGCCCGCGCCCCGCGCCACCGCGTTCTCCCGGGTCCCGCTCGCCGCGATGCGCAGATACTGCGTCGCCAGCGGATGCGACCGCTCGTACACCGCCTCCCGTACCCCCGCCAGCAGCTCGTGCGCCGACGACAGCGCCCCGCCGAACACGATGGCCTCCGGGTTGAAGAACGTGATCAGGCTCGACAGCACGTCCCCGATCCGCCGCCCCGCCTCCCGCACCATCGGCACCGCCGTACGGTCCCCGGCCGCCACGAGCCGCGCCACGTCCGCCGCCGTCGCGGCCGGCACACCCGACGCCGTCAGCCGCCGCGCGAGCGCCGCGCCGCCCGCGAACGCCTCCAGGCAGCCCGTGTTGCCGCAACGGCACGGCGCGTCGGCCGCGCCCACCCGGATGTGACCGATGTCCCCGGCCGACCCCTGCGCCCCCCGGTGCAGCCGCCCGCCCGCCAGGACGCCGCTGCCGATGCCCGTGCCGACCTTCACGAACAGCAGGTGCTGCACGTCGGGCAGCACCCAGTGCCGTTCGGCGAGCGCCATGACGTTCACATCGTTGTCCACGAGCGCGCTCGCGCCGAGCCGCTCCGCCAGGTACTGGGGTATCGGGAACAGATGCCAGCCCGGCATGATCGGCGGATCGACCGGACGCCCGGTCGCGAACTCCACAGGACCAGGCACCCCCGCCCCCACGGCCCGCACCGACGCCGCGGACCGTCCCGACTCCGCGAGCAGCGCGCGCGCCGTCCGCACCGTCGCGTCCAGGACGGCCTCGGGCCCGTCCGAGATCAGCAGCGGCTCCTCGCGGCTGACCACCTCCTGCCCGCCCACGTCGAGCAGCGCCACACGGCAGTGCGTCGCGCCCAGGCCGATCCCCACCACCAGCTGGTCGCGCGTCCGCAGCCGCAGCCGGCGCGGCAGCCGCCGCCCGGACGCCCCCACGTCCGGCGCCTCGTCGAGGAAGCCGTGCTCGATCAGCAGGTCCACCCGCTGCGAGACGGTCGAACGCGCGAGGCCGGTCAGCCGGGCGAGGTCGGCGCGCGTCTCGGCGGCCCCGCGGGCCACGAGCGCGAGGACCCGGCCCGGCGAGGCGAGCGCGGGCAGCACCTGTCCCGTATCCGGTGCGGACGGTGTGAGCATGATGCCTCCAGCGGACGGACTTTTGCTTCCAGCGGGACGAAGTGGCCGGGGTTGTCGGACCAACTTCCTTGATTCCGTTCGGTCTTACCCACGCTTTGAGTATTGACAGACCTTTCTGACGCCCCGACATTGCCTGCATGCTGTCGATGCAGGGCATGACAAAAAAGTTCCTCGGCATCCACGTACTCCACGGCGTCTCCCTCGACCTGCGCGCGGGCGAGGTGCACGCCGTGGTCGGCGAGAACGGCGCGGGCAAGTCCACCCTCATGAAGCTGCTGAGCGGCGAGCACGTCCCGGACGGGGGACGGATCGAGATCGACGGGCAGCCCCGCTCGTTCACCCACCCCGCCCAGGCACAGGCCGCCGGGGTCGGCGTCATCCACCAGGAGCTGGCGCTCCTCCCCGACCGCACGGTCGCCGAGAACGTCTTCCTCGGCCGCGAACCCACCCGCAGGGGACTCGTGGACCGCGCCGCCATGGCGCGGCGCACCGCGCAGCTGCTGGCCGGCCTCGACGCGGCCGACATCGGCCCGCACACCCCCGTCCGCGACCTGTCCGTGGCCAGGCAGCAGACCGTCGAGGTCGCCAAGGCGCTCGCCGCGGACGTCCGCATCCTCATCATGGACGAGCCCACCGCCGCGCTCGCCGAGCACGAGGTGGCGACCCTCTTCGCCCTGGTCAGACGGCTGACCGCCCGCGGCCTCGGCATCCTCTACGTGTCGCACCGCATGCGCGAGATCTTCACCCTGTCGCAGCGCATCACCGTCCTCAAGGACGGCCGCCACGTCACCACCGTCGACACGGCCGGCACCACCGTGGACGAGATCGTCCGGTCCATGGTCGGCCGCGAGCTGAGCGCCTACTACCCGCCGCGCGCCGACACCGCCGCCCTGGGCGGGACGGTCCTCGCCCTCGACGACGCGGGCAACGACCGGCTGTCCGGCGTCTCGTTCGCCGTCCGCGCCGGGGAGATCCTCGGCGTCGGCGGCCTCCAGGGCTCGGGCCGCAGCGCGCTCGCCCGCGCCGTCTTCGGCGCCGCGCCGTTCACCCGGGGCACGATGACGCTCGGCGGGCGGCCGCTGCGCCCGCGCCGCCCCCGGGAGGCCATCCGCTCCGGCATCGCCCTGGTGACCGAGGACCGCAAGGCCGAGGGGCTCGCCCTGCGCCAGTCCGTCCAGGACAACGCGCTGCTCGTCACGCGGGCCGTGCCGCCGTCCGGCGCCGGCCGCCCGCGCGGCGACGAGGGCGTCACCCGCCTCCTCGACCGCGTACGCCTCACCTCGCGCGGCACCCGCCAGGAGGTCCGCTTCCTCTCCGGCGGCAACCAGCAGAAGGTCGTCATCGCCAAGTGGCTCGCCGTCCGCCCCCGCGTCCTGCTGTTCGACGAGCCGACGCGCGGCGTGGACGTCGGCGCCAAGGCCGCCATCCACACCCTGGTGCGCGAACTGGCCGCCGAGGGCATGGCGGTCGTCCTCATCTCCTCCGACCTGCCGGAACTCATCGGCATGAGCGACCGCGTCCTCGTCATGGCCGACGGACGCCCCGCGGGCGAACTCCCCGCGGGACCCACCGAGGAGGACATCATGCGGCTCGCCACCTCGGCCGCGCCGGCCCGTACCGCCCCGCCCCCCACCGGCTCCGCCCCCGGGGACGGTGCCCACCGATGACCGCCACCTCGCCCTCCGAGGCGCCCCTCCCGGCGCTCGCCCGCCGCCCCGGCACGGGCGCCGGCGCCTGGCGCCGCCGTCTCGCCGACCCCGCCGTGGGCATCTGGCTCGCCGCGCTCGGCGTCACCCTGCTCGGCTGGATCGTCGTCACCGCACGCGGCGGCGAGTTCCTCACCCAGCCCAACATCACCGGCATCCTCCAGAACTGCGTCGCCCTCGGCCTGATCGCCCTCGGCCAGACGCTGGTCATCCTCACCGGCTCGCTCGACCTGTCCGTCGCGTTCCTCGCCAGCCTCGGCACCCTGGTCGCCGCCGAGACGATGGCGGGCCAGGACGGCAACGTCGTCCTCGCCGTCCTCGCCGTCCTCGCGCTGTGCACGGCCGTCGGCCTGGCCAACGGGCTGATCGTCACCGGCCTGAAGGTCAACGCGTTCATCGCCACCCTCGGCGTCGCCCTCATCCTGCGCGGCTGGATCGAGGACAACTACACGGGACCCGCCGGAGCCGTGCCCGCGACGTTCCGCCGCCTCGGCTACGACCGCGTCGGGCCCGTACCGCTCGCCGTACTCCTCCTTGCCGCCGTCGCGTTCGCCCTGTGGTTCGTCTGCCGCCGCACCCGCCTCGGGCACCACATGTACGCCACCGGCGGCGACGAGCACGCCGCACGCCTCTCCGGCGTCCGCACCCGCCGCACCGTCGTCGCCGCCCACGTCCTGTGCTCCCTGTGCGTGGGCGTCGCCGCCCTGTTCCTCGCCGCGCGCTTCGGCGCGGGCTCGCCCTGGGCGGGCACCGAGGCGAGCTACGACCTGGAGTCCATCGCGGCGGTCGTCCTCGGCGGCACGATCCTCGCCGGGGGCCGCGGCAGCGTCGTCGGCACGCTCGGCGGCGTCATGGTCCTCGCCGTCCTCGACAGCGTCTTCAACCAGCTGGCCGTCGACCCCTTCTTCAAGAACGTCCTGCGCGGCGTCATCATCATCGCGGCCGTGGCCGTCTACACGCGCCGCCGCCGCTCCGCGAGGAGGAACGCATGACCATCGCGCGCCCCATCCCCGCCGCCGCGCCAGGCCGCGCCCGCCTCACGCAGCTGCTCGGCACGGCCCTGCCCGTCTACGCCCTGCTCCTCGTCCTGCTCGCCGCCCTCGCCGTCACCGACCCGTCGTTCTACGAACCGGACCGGCTCCTCGCGTTCGTCCGCCGCGCCGCGCCCCTGGTGCTGCTGGCCGCCGGGCAGTACCTCGTCATCGTCAGCGGCCACTTCGACCTGTCGGTCGGCGCGGTCGTCACGACCGGGGTCGTGGTCGCCGCCGAGATCTACGACGCGTTCCCCGGCGCCCACTGGCTCGTCGTCACCGGCGCCCTGCTGCTCGCCGGGGCCGCCGTCGGCGCGGTGAACGGGCTGGTGACGACGGCCCTCGGCGTGCCGTCGTTCATCACCACGCTCGGCATGATGCTGATCCTCGAAGGCGGCGTCTTCTACTGGACCGGCGGCTCGCCCCGGGGCAGCCTGCCCGACGACTTCCGCGCCATCGGCCGCGACGACGTCCTCGGCCTGCCCTGGGCGGTCGTCGTCTGCCTCGCGGCGGGCGTCGCCGTCGCCCTGCTGATGCGCGCCCGCTTCGGCCGCACCCTGATGGCCACCGGCGACAGCGAACGCGCCGCCGAGCTGTCCGGCGTGCGCACGCACCGCGTCCGCGTCGCCGTCTTCGTCCTCTCCGGCGCCGTCGCCGCGCTGGCGGCCGTGCTCGTCGGCGGCTTCTCCGGCGTCTCCGCCCAGGCGGGCAGCGGCATGGAGTTCGAGGCGATCACCGCCGTCGTGCTCGGCGGCGTGCTGCTCGGCGGCGGCCGGGGGTCGGTCGTCGGCGCCATGGCCGGGGCGTTCGCCCTCACCGCGCTGTTCACCCTGCTCAACCTGCGAGGAGTGTCCGGCGCCCTGGAACCCACGGTCCAGGGCGTCATCGTCATCGCCGCCGTGGCGATCGGGGCCGCCGACTGGTCCCGCCTGCGCCGCCGTTCCACCACAACCGGAGGTCCCGCCGCATGACCGCACGCAGCACGCTCCGCACCGCCCGCTCCAGAACCGCCCGCCGCCCCGCGCTCGCGGCGACGGCGCTCCTGGCGGCCTTCCTGCTCGCCGCGTGCAGCAGCGACGTCCCGCAGGACACCCCCGGCGCACCCTCCGGCTCACCCGGCTCCGGCGACGCGCGGGAGACCGACGCGGCGGAGAGCGGGTTCTTCGAGGAGGACGAGTACCAGCGGCAGCTCGCCCTCGCCCAGGAGACGCCCGAGGGCCCGGCCGACCGCCCCTGGGAGCAGATGCTCGGCCCGGAGCTGGTCAGCACCGAGGAGTACGCGGCGGACACCGCCGACGGCGTCCACCTCTGCTTCTCCAACGCGGGCGTGTTCAACCCGTGGCGCCAGGTCGGCCTGACGACCATGGAGGCCGAGGTCGCGCAGCACGAGGAGATCACCGACTTCACCGTGCTGGACGCCGAGGGCCAGGACGACAAGCAGATCTCCGACATCCAGGACCTCAGCAACCGCGACTGCGACCTGCTGATCGTCTCGCCCAACACGACGGCCACCCTCACCCCGGCCATCGAGGACGCCTGCACGCGCCTGCCGGTCGTCGTCTTCGACCGCGGCGTCACCACCGACTGCCCCGTCACCTTCATCCACCCGGTCGGCGGGTACGCGTACGGTGCGGCCGCCGCCGACTTCCTCGTGGACGAGGTCGAGCCGGGCGGCAGCGTGCTGGCCCTGCGCATCTCGCCCGGCGTGGACGTGCTCGAACACCGCTGGGCCGCCGCGGAACGCGCCCTGGAGGAGGGCGGACTCGACGTCGTGGGCGTCGAGTTCACCGAGGGCGACCCGGCCACCACCAAGTCCATCGTGACCGACGCGATCCAACGCAGCGGCGGCATCGACGGCGTGTGGATGGACTCCGGCGCCACCGCCGTCGCGGCCATCGAGGCGTTCGAGGACGCGGGCGAGGACGTCCCGCCGATCACCGGCGAGGACCAGCGTGACTTCCTGGAGGCCTGGCGGGACGGCGGCCTGACCGCGATCGCCCCCGGCTACCCGACGTTCCAGTGGCGGACCCCGGTCATCGCCGCGCTGCGCGTCCTGGCGGGCGAGGAGGTCCCGTCCGAGTGGGTGCTGCCGCAGCCGGTCATCACCGAGGAGAACCGCGACGACTACCTCACCGGCGACATGCCGCCCCTGCACTACGGTCTGTGCGGCTGCGAGGACCTGCCGGGCTACCCGCAGGACTGGGGAGGCCGGTGATGACGACCCCCGACACGCCCGACGCCCCCCACACCCCCGGCTTCCCCATCGGC
Source organism: Streptomyces sp. MS19 (assembly GCF_047200595.1). Taxonomy (NCBI): domain Bacteria; kingdom Bacillati; phylum Actinomycetota; class Actinomycetes; order Kitasatosporales; family Streptomycetaceae; genus Streptomyces; species Streptomyces sp. MS19. Next base: position 107,929 of record NZ_JBJZOH010000004.1, read on the forward strand.
GCCAACCCCTGGATCTGGCACTCCCCGGTGGACGGCGCCGCCCTGGCGGAGACCGTGCCCCGGCTCGCCGCCTGGGGCTTCGACGCCGTCGAACTGCCCCTGGAGCAGGCCGACGACTGGGACCCCGCCGCCGTCGCCCCGCTGCTCGCCCGCCACGGCCTCACCGCGGCCGCCGTGATGGCCGTGATGCCGCCGGGCCGCGACCTCGTCGCCACCGACACGGTCACCGTCAAGCGCACCCAGGAGTACCTGCTGCGCTGCGTGGACTCCGCGGCGCGGGTCGGCGCCCCGGTGGTCGCCGGTCCGATGTACGCCGCCGTCGGCCGGACCTGGCGCATGAGACCGGGCGAACGGGCCGCCGCGCTCGCCGAGTGGCGCGACCACCTGTCCCCGGTCGTGAACCACGCGCGCGCCGCCGGGATCACCCTCGGCGTCGAGCCGCTGAACCGGTACGAGACCAGCCTCCTCAACACCGTCGCGCAGACCCTGGAGGCCCTGGAAGGGCTCCCCGCCGACGCGGTCGGGCTGTGCCTGGACACGTACCACCAGAACATCGAGGAGACGGGCCTCGACACCGCCGTGGCACAGGCCGCCGGGCGCATCGCCCACGTACAGGTCTGCGCCAACGACCGGGGAACGCCGGGCCGGGACCACCTTGACTGGCCGGCGTTCCTCGGCGCCCTGCGCGCGGCGGGCCACACCGGCCCGCTGTGCATCGAGTCGTTCACCGCGCACAACGACAGCATCGCGGTGGCCGCCTCGGTCTGGCGTCCCCTGGCACCCCACCAGGACGCCATCGCGGTCGAGGGTCTGGCGTTCCTGCGCCGGGCCCTCGGCCGCCCGGCCCCCACCGAGGGGGCGATCCCCCACAGGTAACGCGGTTGGAGTGTGACCATGCCCTTGTTCCGCACGTCATCGGGAGCCGCAGTCGTGCTGTCCACGCTGCTGCTCGGCACAACCCCCCTGGCACAGGCCGGCGGACGGGAGGCGGCGGACAGCGCCGTCGTCCCGCTCGCGGTCGTCTGCAACACGTACTGCGACGCCCGCGACCCCTCGAACGCGGCGCAGGACCGCGTGCCCGTCAGCTCCACCGTGCACGGCCGCACCGTGCGCCTGCACATCGACGACGCCTCCTCGATGGGCTGGGCGTCGATCGACAACGGCGGGGCGGGCGACGAGGTCTGGCTCGACCGCTCGTTCGACGCGGGCAGGACCTGGGGAGACAACAGCAGGCTGGGCGCCACGACCACCCCGGCGGGCTGGGGCGGCTGGCGCACCCAGATGTACAACGTGGACGACTGGGCCAACCAGGGCGTCGGCGCCCTGCGCGCCTGCGGCAAGGCGTCCGGCGCCCCGGAGATCACCTGCACGCCCTGGGCGCGCGACACCCGCAACGCGGGCAGCAGGAGCACGGCCGCCGCCACCGGCCTGATGGCCATGTACGACCGCGACACCGGGCTGTTCGAGGGCAACGGCTGGTGGACGTCGGCCAACGCGCTCACCGCCGTCATCGACAACATCCGCATCAGCGGCATGGGCAGCTACACCTACGCCATCGCCCGCACCTGGGAGCGCGCCCGCGACAACCAGGGCGGCGACTTCCGCAACGACTACCTGGACGACACGGGCTGGTGGGGCCTCGCCTGGATCAAGGCGTACGACCTGACCGGCGACACCCGCTACCTCGACACGGCCAGGACCGACGCCGAGCACATGGCGCGGTACTGGACGGGCAAGTGCGGCGGCGGTGTCCAGTGGCGGCAGTCGGACGACTACAAGAACGCCATCACCAACGAGCTGTACCTCCACCTCAACGCCGCCCTGCACAACCGCATCCCGGGCGACACCGTGTACCTCCAGCGGGCGCAGCAGGAGTGGAACTGGTTCCGCAGCAGCGGGATGATCAACTCGTCCCACCTGATCAACGACGGGCTGAACGACAACTGCGCCAACAACGGCCAGCCCACCTGGACGTACAACCAGGGCGTCATCCTCGGCGGCCTGGCCGAACTCCACCGCGCCACCGGCGACAACAGCCTGCTGACCGCCGCCCGCAACCTGGCCGACGCCTCCACCGGCTCGTCCTACCTCAACCCGGGCGGCATCCTGCGGGAGCCGAACGAGTCGGACGGCTGCAACGGTGACGGCCCCTCGTTCAAGGGCGCGTACGCCCGCGGCCTCGGCGCCCTGAACGCGTACCTGTCCGACCACCCGTGGAACGCCTACCTCGACCGGCAGGCCGACGCCGCGTACGCCAACGCCCGCAACGAGCTGAACCTCTACAGCTCGCACTGGGCCGGCCCGCGCACCACCGTCGGCCACGGCTGCCAGCACAGCGCGCTCGACCTGCTCAACGCCGCGCAGCTCAGCTGACCCGGACCCGCGCACCGCATGACAGAGGGGCCCTGACCCGCCTTCCCGGCAGGTCAGGGCCCCTCCGTGTCTCACAGGGTGCCGCCGCTAAGCGGGCAGGACCCACCGTTGGTTCGCGTTGCCGTTGCACGTCCAGATCGTGACCCGTGTCCCCCCGGCGGTACTCGATCCGGGGATGTCGAGGCACTTGCCCGAACGCGGGTTGCGCAGGCTGCCGTTGGCCTGGTGCTGCCACGTCTGCGCGGCGGTGCCGTTGCACGTCCACAGCTGCACGACCGTGCCGTCCGCCGTGCCGCCGTTGCTGACGTCGAGGCACTTGCCCTGGACGCGCAGCGTGTCGTCCACCTCGCCGACGCTCCAGCGCTGGGCGCCGGTGTTGTTGCACGCCCATGTCTGGACGGGGTTGCCGTCCGCGGTGTTGCTCTGGCTGTTGTCCAGGCACAGGCCGCCGAGGCCGGTGATCTGGCCCGTGCGCTCGCCTGGCCTGGCGTTCAGCGTGTACCACGCCTCGGTGCTCCACAGCGTCTCGCCCGACTGGGAGCTGAACGGCCGCGGCGACTGGACGTGCACGACGCGGTCGGTCTTCAGGCCGGGGATGGTCAGCGTGACCTGTGTGCGGTCCGCCGACAGCCGGGCGGACGAGACGGACAGCGTCTCCTCGTCCAGCTTCGGGCCGCCGTAGTCGGCCGTGGGCGCGTAACGCCACTGCTGCACGCGGTACTTGCTCGCCAGGCTGTCCGCCGTGGCCTGCGAGAGCGGCTGCGTGTAGGTGAGGACGAAGCCGTTGTCCGTCAGGCTCATCGATCTGATGTCGAACGCGTTGGTGCCGTTCGGCGTGAGCTTCTGGAGGCCGTAGCTGAGCTTGCCCTCCTGGCCCCAGTTGCCGCCCGCGCCGAGGCCGCCGGTGTAGAGGGAGCCGTCCGGGCCGATGCTGACCCGCGTCACACCCGCTTCGAGCCCCTGCGTGTGGCGGAAGACGGCGCCCTGGTACTCGCCGTCCACCTTCTCCAGGAAGGCGCGCTGGAGGCCGCCGTACGTCACGTCGCCGATCAGCAGCTGTCCGGCGAACGGGCCCTGGGTGAGCGTGACGGGCGTGCTGGGCGAGTTGCCGATCTCGTTCTGCGGCAGCCACAGCACGGGCTTGCTGACGGCGCGGTTGTCGAACGGCCCGGCCGGGTTCATGTAGTGGTTGAAGAACCGGTCCTGCTTGACGTGCAGCAGCTTGGAAGAGGGCAGCCAGCCGCCCTGGTTGTCGGTGACGAAGATCTCGTTCTCCGGGCCCCAGCCGATGCCGTGCGGCGTCCGCAGGCCGCCGGCGACGTACGAGACCTGGCCGGTGTCCTTGTTGACGCTGATGGTGGTGCCGCGGTTGGGCACGGGCTGCGGATCGGTCGTCGCGCCGCCGTAGTTGATGGAGACGGAGAGGTTCAGGTAGAAGTTGGGCGCCTGGTAGAGCAGGCCGAAGGCGAACTCGTGGAAGTTCCCGCCGTACGGCCACTGCGCGACCCGCCGGTACTGGTCGGTGACCCCGTCGCCGTCGGTGTCGTTCAGCTCGGTCAGCTGGTGCTTCTCCGAGACGTACAGCTTGCCGTCCACGTACTTGATGCCCATCGGCTCCCTGAGCCCCTGGGCGATGCGCCGGTACGTGACCTGGCTCGGGCTCGTCGCGCCGGTGACGCCGCTGAGCAGGTAGACCTCGCCCGTGACGTTGTCGGTGCCGCCCCAGGTGGTGATCGCGAGGCGGCCGTCGGGCAGCCAGTCCATCGCGCTGACCTGCGGCTCGAAACCGGCCGGACGCAGGTTCGTCAGTGTGTAGTTGGGGTGCACGCCGGTCAGCGGCAGGCCGTCGCCCGGCGCGTCGAAGCCGCTCTCGCACTCCTTGCGGCCCGGCGCCGTCACGCGCACGACGCCCGCGTCCGTGCTGAGCACGGAGTGGGGGACGAGGGTGAACGCGGTGGCGCCCGGCGGCCGCCACTGGAGGGTCAGCTGCTGGTCGGCGCCGCGCTCGAAGTAGTCGATGTGCAGGGCGTGGTAGCCGGAGGTGAGGGCGACCGAGCCGTCCTTCGGCGTCGCGGAGTGCAGCCCGTCGTGGTCGATGACCTCCTGGCCGTCGATGAGCAGCCGGGAGCCGTCGTCGCTGATCAGCCGGAACGTGTACGTGCCGGCCTGGGAGATGCTGACGTTGCCGATGACCTGGGAGACGAAGTTGTCGGTGCCGCCGAACTGGCTCGTCGTCGTCCAGTCGACCGTCGGCATCAGCTTGTCGACGTTCGGGGTCTGGCCCGGTTTGAGGGGGCAGATCTCGTTGAGCGGGACGCCGACGTCGAAGGTGCGCAGGGTCACGCCCGGTTCCTGGGGCGGGACGTCGGCGGCGGTGGCGGTGCCGGGTGAGGCGAGGTTCGCGAAGAACAGCCCGCTGAGGAGCACACCCAGCGCACGTGCGCGCGTGCGCCGGTGCTTCCGTGTTCTCACATGTCCTCCTGACATGCCGAGGCGGAGCGAGGGGTGGAACGGGGGTGGTGCGCGACGGGCGGGCCCGCGCATGTGTATGTCATGTACGCGTAAAGTGCCCGTGGCGCACACGGTAGGGACTCGCGGTGGAGCCGTCCATGCCTTCTCCACGCCGGGAAAAACCGGTCCGGCGGCGCAGCGCGCACCGTCCGGGCAGCCCTCGGCGGGCCGTACCGTTCACCTGCGGTGGTGCCGTTCAGCCGGTGCGCATCACACCGGTGTGCGGCGGAACTGCTGGTTCGTACCCGTCCCGCAGGTCCACTGGATCAGCCGCGCCTCGTCGGCCGTGGAGGCGGCCTCCACGTCCAGGCACTTGCCGCTGTGCTGGGCGGCGATCCGGACGAAGCCCGAACCGGCGTCCGTGAACTGCCACCGCTGGCTCGTCGCGCTGCCGCACGCGGTCTGCACGACGGCGGCGCCGTCCGCGCTCGACCCGTCCGCCACGGCGAGGCACAGCGAACTGTTGCGGTTCACCAGCTGGACCCGCCCGCCGCCCGCGTCACGTGCCGTGAACTGCTGGTTGGTCCCGCCGTTGCACGCGTACTGGATCGCGCCCGTCCCCGGGGCCGTGGAGAACCCCGGGATGTCCACGCACTTGCTGGAGTGGCGCGCGCTGAGCGTCTGGTACCCGCTCGGCGCGCCGAACTGGATGGCGTCCACGTCGAAGGAGTTGTCCGACGTGGTGGTGAACACCAGGTACAGCCGGTGCGTGCCGCCGAGCGCCGCGACCGGTACGGACGGCGTGGACCGGTACGTGTCCCAGCCGCCCGTGCCGGTGACCGGCGTGGTCGCCAGCAGCGTGCCGGTCGGGGAGTCGGCGCGCAGCTGGATGGAACCGCCGCCGGACGGTGAGGAGAAGCGGTACGACACCGAGTTGACGCCCTCGACGCTCATCGGCTCGAACGCGATCCAGTCGCCGTCGCTGATGTCGCCGATCCGCTGCCCGTTCTCCGCGCCCGCCTGGGAGACGATCCGCGTCCCCGACTGGGCCTGGTAGTACTCGGCCTGCTTGTGGCGGGGCTGGAGGACGGCGCGGCCGTAGCCGGTCAGCGCGCCGGTGCCGGTGGCGCCGCGGTCGGTGTAGCGGGCGTTGAGGACGTACCAGAGGTCGGCGCCCTCGGGGTGCCCGCCGAGGTGGGAGGTGTCCAGGGTCCCCTGGCAGCCCCGGAGGTCGGTGGTGGGATGCTCGTGGTCGTCATGGCCGAGCGCCGGGTTGACGATCACGTTGTTGCAGTCGATCGTGCCGTCCTCGGGGTCGGTGACCGTCACCCGGTACGGGATCTGGTCGCCGAACTCGATGAGTCTGCCGTTGACCGGGAAGTCGATCCGCACGGTCGGCGCCGTGTTCCCCACGTTGACCGGGATGTTGCCGTACCCGGCGTTGCCGTCGGAGTCGGTGACCCGCAGCTGGGCCGTGTACTCGCCGACCGTCCGGTAGACGTGCGACGGGTTCTGCGCCGAGGAGTCGAACGTGCCGTCGCCGTCGAAGTCCCACGCGTACGTGAGCGCCCCGCCGTCCGGGTCGCGGGTGCCCTGGCTGGAGAACTGCACGGTCAGCGGCGCCGGCCCGTTGGTGACCGACGCGCTCGCCTCGACCACGGGGGCGCGGCCGCCCTGGACGTAGTCGATGCGGTACAGGCCCGAGTCGTTGTTGCCGCCGCCGAAGGCGCTGCCCCATTCGAGGACGTACAGCGAGCCGTCGGGGCCGAACGTCATGTCCATCGGCTTGACGAAGTCGACGTCCGGCAGGAAGTCGTTGATCTTGAGGACCTCGCCGTCCTCGTCGAGCTGGATCTCCTTCACCCAGTTGCGCGCCCACTCGTAGAAGAAGCTGGTGCCGTCGAAGTACTCGGGGAACTTGGTGGGGGACGGGTTGTCCGGGTCGTAGCGGTAGACCGGGCCGCTCATGGGCGCGGAGCCGCCCTCGCCGACCTCGGGGAAGTCGGCGGACGCGCCGTAGCCGTACCAGACGTCGGGCAGTTGCACGGGCGGCAGGTTCCGCAGGCCGGTGTTGTTGGGCGAGGCGTTGACGGGGCCGGAGCAGTTGAACTTCGCGCCGACCACGCCGGTGTCCGGGTTGTAGGGCGCGTACGGCTGGTTGTCGCCGTGGCAGAAGGGCCAGCCGAAGTTGCCCGGCTGCTTGATGATGTTGTACTCCACCAGGCCCTCGGGACCCCGGTCGGTGGTGGGGCCGCCGCGGTCGGGACCGTAGTCGCTCACGTGGACGTGGCCCGTCTCCTGGTCCACGGTGAAGCGGAACGGGTTGCGGAAGCCCATCGCGTAGATCTCCGGGCGGGTGCCGGCCGTGCCCTGCGCGAAGAGGTTGCCGCCGGGGATGGTGTAACCGCCGTCGCCGGTCGGCCTGATGCGCAGGATCTTGCCGCGCAGGTCGTTCGTGTTGCCCGCCGTACGGGCGGCGTCGAGGCGCTCCTGCCCGGCGCGCCAGTCGAGCGGGGCGTAACCCTGCCAGTGCGACGACAGGTTGGGCGCCACGTCGTCGCCGGTGCTCAGGTAGAGCGTCCCGTCGGGGCCGAAGTCGAGGCTGCCGCCCGTGTGGCCCGGCTCGGGGTACGAGCGGTCGCGGTAGGCGGGGACCTCCAGCAGGACTTCCTCGCTCGACAGGTTCAGGGTGTTGCCCTGCATGGTGAATCTGGACAGCCGGTTGACGTCCTGCGTACTGGCCGCCGGTGAGTGGTACAGGTAGATCCAGTTGTTCGTCGCGAAGTCCGGATCGAGGGCGAGGCCCACGAGTCCGTCCTCGCCGCCCGTGTAGACGTTCAGCGTCCCGGCCGTGACCGTGGAGTGGCTGTCGGGGTCGAAGACGCGCAACTGGCCGCCGCGCTGGGCGTAGAAGACGCGGCCGTCCGGCGCGACGTCCAGTTCCATGGGGTCGGCGGTGTTGTCGTCGAGCGTGACCTTCTCGTAGCTGCTCCACACCGTGCCGCCGCAGTCGCCCGGCTCCACGCCGGCCGCCCACTTGACGCCGCCGACGAGGTGGTCGCGGAACGCCGCCTCGTCGTAGGCGGCCGCCTCGTGGCCCATCGCGGTGGCCCACACGAGGCCGCCCTCGGCCTCGCGGCACCAGGAGATCGGGTGGTCGGCGCCCATGGCCGAGCCGCCCGGGTCGTAGGTGGTCTCGTCGGCGGTGACGAGGACGTGCACGTCGCCGCGCGGGTTGGGCGAGAAGTTGTACCACTCCTCGGCCCGCTCCCACCGTTCGGGCAGGGCACGGGTGGAGGGGTGCGCGCGGTCGGCGACGTGGGCCGTGCCCTGGAGGGTGCCGGGGGAGTGGGCCGGCATGTGGGCGCCGCCGTTGATCAGATCGTCCCACCAGGGGAACTGCTGCTCGATGCCCATGTCCAGCGTGTTGTGGACGGCGACCACCCCGCCGCCGCCGTTCACGTAGTTCTGCATGGCCGTGCGCTGGGCGGCGGTGTCCCAGACCATGCCGGAGTTCTGGAGCATGATGACGACGTCGAACGCCGCGAGGTCCGCGTCGTTGAAGATCGCGGGGTCGGCGGTCTGGTGGATCTCAAAGTTGTTCTCGGCCGCCTCCTCCTCGAACATCTCGATGCCCGCGGGGATGGAACCGTGGACGTAGCCGGCCGCCCTGGTGAACAGCAGGGCGTGGAAGTCGGCGGCGGCGTTCTCGTGCGCTGACGCGGACGCGGCGGGCAGCGCGCCGAGGGCGAGCAGGGGAGCGGCGAGCAGGGCGGTGACCGCCGTCAGGCGACGGTGGCCCGGGGGTCTTCTCATGGGTTCCTCTCCGATGGTCGTGTTCGGACGGAACGGATCGGGACGCGCCGTGCCTCGGAGGGAGCCGCCGGGCGGCGGCCGGATGATGAGGGAAGCCGTGCGGACCTGACGGATCATGCGCTGTCATGTACCTGTACGGTTCATCGTCTGCACTGTCGGAGCAGAAGTTCCGCTCGTCAAGGGACAAAGTAAGGACTTCTTCGAACGGAAAACGGCGCGCTCTGCGTGACGCGCGACGGACTTTGACTTCTCACCACACAGTCAGCCCCGGCCCGCCACCGTCCCCTCCCCGGCCGGCGGCGCACCCCACGGCGCTCCCGCCTCCTCCCCACGGGGGCATCCGTGCAGCAGCACCAGGGCGAGCGTCCCCTGCCCGAGCCCGGTTCGCTCCTCCAACAGCGGCCGCACGTACGTGTACGCGGCGAAGTGCGCGGTGACGAAGAGCCGGCCGCCGCCGCGCGCGTGCACGCCGAGGAACTGGCCGGCCCGGACGTCCTCCACCCCGTCGGCGACGCCCCCGACCACTGGCGCGCCGCCCGCCTGCCGCGCGCCACCCCGGCGGAGCGCCCATCCGCTCCACCACCGGGATCAGCTCCGTCCAGGAGGGGCCGGCGCTCGTCGCGACAGGCGAGCACACCCTGCTGGTCTGCCGCCCGCTGGCCGAACGCTTGACCCGGGGCGACGTACGTTACGTCCGCGTGGACGGGCTCGGCGCGTCGCAGCTCGCCCTCATCTGGTGCACCGACCGCACCGGCCCCCAACTGACCGCACTCGCACACCTGCTGGCGGAGGAGCACACCCACACCCCGCCCCCGAACGCCTCCCGGCGTGACGCACGGGGCCGCCCTGCCGGGCCGGGGCGGGGGCAGGGCAGACTTGGGTGAACGTTCACACGGGCGGTGCCCCGGCGCCGCCCGCCGCCACACCCGACCGGAGGGGACGACCAGATGCCGGAGCAGCCCGCGACACCGCCGGGGGACGCGGAGACGACCGCCGCGCGGACGGGGACCGGAGCGACGGCCGGGCCCGCCCGCAAGGCGGCGACGATCTACGAGGTCGCCAGGCTCGCCGGGGTGTCGCACCAGACGGTCTCGCGGTTCCTGCGCAAGGACCCGACGATGCGGCCCGACACCGTGCGCAGGGTGTCCGAGGCGGTCCGCGCGCTCGACTACCGGCCCAACCTCGCCGCCAGGTCGATGCGCACCCGGCGCACCAACCGGGTCGCCGTGATCCTGCCCGACTCCACGAGCTTCGTCCCCAACCGCCTGCTGCGGGGCGCCGCGGCGGCCGCGCACGAGGCGGGGTACCTGCTGGACGTGGTCGGCCTCGAAGGCGACGCGACCGCCCGCGCCGCCCGCATCGGCACGCTCCTCCAGCCGGAGAACGTGGATGGCCTGCTGTCGTTCGCCGCGCTGCCGGACAACATCGCCGCGCTCGCGCCCGCCGCGCTGCGCGTCCCGCTGGTCGTCGAGGGGGAGTACGACGACAACATGCGCTCGCGCGGCGTCCTCGCCGACGCCACCCCGGCCGCCGAGATCGTCGCGCACCTGGCCGGGCTCGGGCACCGCACGTTCCTCCATGTCGCCGGGCCGTCCAGCTGGCCGTCGGCGCGCAACCGCAGGGCCGTCTACGAGTCGGCGGTGGCCGGTCTCGGGCTGGTCTCGCACGCCGTCGTCGAGGCCGACTGGAGCGTGCGGGCCGGCTGGGACGCGGCCAGGGACGTCGTCGCGGGCTCGCCGGTGACGGCCGTGTTCGCCGCCAACGACCAGATGGCGTTCGGGGTGATCCGGGGTTTGCAGAGCGTCGGGGTGGACGTGCCGGGGCGGGTGAGCGTGTTCGGCTGGGACGACGACGAACTGGGGCGGTACTTCGACCCGCCCCTGTCCACGGTCAGCGTGGACCGGGAACGGCAGGGCTGGGTCGCCTTCGGCCGGCTGCTGGCGCTGCTCAGGGGAGAAGCGCCGGCGGCCCCGCCACTGACCAGCGGCGGGATCAACCGCCTGGTACCGCGCGGGTCCGTCGGCCCGGCGCCCACCTCCGTCTCCTGACCTCCTGACCGCCAGGACACACCACCCCCAGGGCGCCGGAAAGCCCGGCTGACCTGCGGGAATGTGCTCCCGGCAGCCGGTGGGCCACCCTCCGCGGGGTCTTGTGTGATCGATAACTTAAATCGTAGGGTGGGGTGCTGCAAGCGCTTTCTGAATCGAGGAGCCGTCTCCCATGCCCTCACCTCCGTCCCGACTGCGCGCGGCGGTCGTCGGCACCGGTGGCATCGTCACCGGCAGCCATCTCCCCGCCCTCAGGGCCCATGCCGACCGCGTCGAACTCGTCGCCGCCGTGGACGTCGCCCCCGAGCGGCTGGCCGCCTTCCGGCGCCAGGCCGGCGAAGCCGGCCTGGCGGCCGAGGGGTTCACCGACCTCGGCGCCATGCTGCGCGAGGCGTCCCCCGACCTTGTCCTCATCGGCACGCCTCCCTCGCTCCACGGGGAGCAGACGGTCGCGGCGCTCGAAGCCGGCGCCTCGGTGCTCTGCGAGAAGCCGCTGACCCTCTCCCTCGCCGAGTACGACGCCGTCGCCGCGGCGGAGCGCGCCACCGGCAACCACGCCTCCGTCGTCTTCCAGCACCGCTACGGCTCCGGGGCGCGGCACGCGCGGCGGCTCATCTCCGGCGGCGAACTCGGCGCCCCGCTCGTCGCTCACTGCCAGACCACCTGGTACCGGGACCGGGCGTACTACACCGTCCCGTGGCGCGGCCGGTGGGCGACCGAGGGCGGCGGGCCGACCATGGGGCACGGCATCCACCAGTTCGACCTGCTGCTCCACCTGCTGGGCGAGTGGACCGAGGTGCGTGCCATGGCGGCGCGGCTGGTGCACGACGTGGAGAGCGAGGACGTGTCCACCGCGCTCGTGCGCTTCGAGAACGGCGCGCTGGCCACCGTTGTCAACAGCGTCCTGTCGCCCGACGAGGTCAGCCGCATCCGCGTGGACTGCGCCGAGGCGACCGTCGAGCTGACCCACCTCTACGGCCACACCAACGAAGACTGGGTCTACACCCCGCGACCCGGCCTCGGCGACGACGCGCGGGTGGCCCGCTGGCGCACCCCGGCCGACGACCTGCCCAGCTCGCACGCGGCCCAGCTCGGCGCGCTCCTCGACGCCCTGGAACGGGGCGAGCGCCCCCCGGGCAGCGGCCAGGACGCCCGCCGCACCGTCGAGTTCGCGGCGGCGCTGTACAAGTCCGCGTTCACCGGACGGCCGGTGCTCGCCGGGGAGATCGGCGAGGGCGACCCCTACTACACCGCCATGCACGGCGACCACCCGGACTGGAGGCCCCAGCGATGACGATCAAGGTCGACCACATCCACGGTGAGCGGATCACCGTCTCGGCGGGCGGCGTGGACCTGCTCTCCTACGTGTACCGCCCGGACCCGGAGCCGTACGAGTCGCGCAAGCCGTACGTGCACCCGCTGCGCACGCTGTCCGGCCGCCTCGTCAGCGGCTACCGGCCCAACGACCACCGCTGGCACAAGGGCCTCCAGATGACCGCCAGCCACCTGTCCGGCCAGAACTTCTGGGGCGGCCACTCCTACCTCGGGCCCGACCAGGGCTACCGGCGCGTCCCGGAGCGCGTCGGCTCGATGCGCCACGACGGCTTCGCCGGCCTCACCGCCACAGACGAGCGGCTCACGCTGGCCGAGGACCTGACCTGGGTGGCCAACGACGGCGCCGAGTGGGCCGGGGAGCGGCGCGGCCTCACCGTCCACGCGGTGGACGAGGCCGCCGGGTCCTGGGCGCTCGACTGGTCGATCCGGCTGACCAACCTCCGCGACGAGCCGCTGCGCTTCGGGTCGCCGACCACCGCCGGGCGGGAGATGGCCGGGTACACCGGCCTCCAGTGGCGCGGGCCCCGGGACCTCACCGGCGGCACGGTGTTCGGCCCCGATGGCCCCGATGGCCCCGACGGCGCCGAGGGGCAGGAGGCGCTGATGGGTACCCAGGGACCCTGGCTCGCCTTCTCCGGCACGCACGACGACGTGGACGCGGCGTCGACGCTCGTCTTCGCGCACGCGCCGGAGAACCTCGACCCGGAGCGGGCGGTGCACGGGTCGCACTGGTTCGTGCGGTCCACGCCCATCCCCACCGTGGCGTTCTCCTGGGCGTTCTTCGAGGAGTTCGCGCTGCCGCCTGGCGACGCGTTCGCCTTCCGCTACCGGGTCCTCGTCGCCGACGGCGCCTGGGACCGGGAACGGGTGGCGTCCGCGCTGGCGGAGCTGTCGTGGTGAGCCTGCCCCGGCCCCTGCCGGGCGCGGTGGGACTCTCCCACCTGCGGGCCTACGACTGGGCGGCGGCCGACGGGGTGTGCGGGGGGAGCCCGCACCTGCACCTGGCCTGCACCGAGGCGTATGTGGTCACCGGCGGGCGGGGGGCGGTGCAGACGCTCAGCCCTGACGGGTACCGCGACACGCCGCTCGAAGAGGGCGCCGTGGCCTGGTTCACGCCCGGCACGGTGCACCGCATGGTGCAGGGCGGTGACCTGCGCATCACCGTGCTGATGCAGAACAGCGGGCTGCCGGAAGCCGGTGACGCGGTGTTCACCTTCCCGCCCGACGTGCTGGCCGACCCGGAGCGCTACGCCAGGGAGGCGGCGCTCCCGGCGAAGTCGGGGCCGGCGGCGGAGGCCGCAGCCCACCGCCGCCGCGACCTCGCGGTGGAGGGCTATCTGCCGCTGCGGGACGCGCTGGCGGCGGGCGACCCTGAGCCGTTCCTCGCGTTCCAGCGTGCGGCGGCCCGGCTGGTCCGCGACCGGGTCCCCGCGTGGCGCGAGCTGTGGCGGGCGGGCGCGCTGGCGGCCGCCGAGCGCACCGGCGCGCACCTGGCGGCGCTCGAAGCCGGTGAACCGGCGTACCTCGCCGAGGCCACCGCGTACGGCGCGGAGCCCTCGCGGCTCGGCGGCTACGGCATGTGCGGCCGCCGCGACGAGTACGAACTGCCCGGCACCACCCTCCACCGGCTGGACGACTGACACGGCGTCACCCCCGCCCCGTCTCCTCCCAGGCCGGTCCCGGCACATGCCGGGACCGGCCTCGCCGTACTCCGGCGGCCACCGCCACCGCCCCGCAAGGCCGCGCGTCACGCCGCGACGGCCGGTGCCCACCAGCCGGCGCCCGAAGGCGAGCACGCCGCCCGCGAGCCGGGTCGGCGGTCGCGGCACCGGTCCGTGCCACAGCCGGAACCACCCGAGCCGAACGCGCACCCGGAGGCCCGCCACCCCGCGCCGGGAAACCCACCGCCCGGTGACCGCCCCGCCGCCGGAGCACCGTTCCTTCTCTCGCCATGTCCTGCTTCGGTACATCATGCGTGGATCGTCGCACGCGCCACTGACAACGCTCCGTGACATCCCCTCCACGTGACGTTCCCCCGCCCCCGGGCATGCCGGGGACGGGGGAACCGGTGACGCGCCCGGCGGACGGGGAGGTGTCAGCTCGCGGCACGCACCGAGTCGTTCAGCTCGTCGAGGAAGTCCTCCGCCGCCTCCTCCGGGGTCGCGTCACCGAAGATGACCTGCTGGTTGTACCGGCCGAGCACCGTCTCCAGGTCACTGGCGCCCGGCGGGGTGATCGGCGGCGTGTCACGGATGTCCGCCGTGACCCGGCTGCTGAACGCCATCGCCTCCCGGGTGCCGGGATCAAGATCGGGTTCGATCAGTTCCCGGAAGCGCGGATTGCCCGGCTCGCCCCGGTCCACCCCGAACAGCTCCCCCACGCGCGGGTCGTTGGTGAAGAAGTCCACCAGCAGGGCCGCTTCCGCCGGATGTTGCGTGGTGGAGGAGATGGCCCAGTACATGGTCGGCTTGAGGTACTGGAAGCCCGCGTGGGTGTCCGGATCGGTCGGCCAGTCGGCGATGCTGAACGCGTAGTCAGGAGCTGCCGACTGATAGGCGTTGAACATGCCCGCGGGGATGAACTTCATCGCCGTCCTGCCCGTGACCAGGTCGCCCTGGTCGAGCGGGAGGCCGCCGGTCTCGGCCAGTTGCGTGCTGCCCGGCGCGGCACCCGAGTCGATGAGGTCACGGACCTCCTGCCAGTAGCCGGCCAGCACATCGGCGGGCAGCGCCACGTTCCCCTCGTCGTCGAAGACCTGCGCGCCGTGCTGCCGCGCCCAGACCGTGAGGGTGATCGCGTCGCCGCCCCACGGGGAGATGCCGTGCACCTCGCCGTCCGACGCCTCGGTCAGGGCCCGGCCCGCCCGCTCGAAGTCCTCCCAGGTCCACTGCCCGGTGTCCGGCACGGGGACGCCGTACTGCTCGAAGAGCGTGGTGTTGATGATGATGGCGCTGGCCGTGCCGCCGGTCGGCACCGCGTAGAGGCTGCCGCGGACTCGGCCGCTGTCCAGCAACTGGTCGCCGAGCACGGAGGGATCGAGGAACTCGGAGACGCGGTCGAGATCGAGCAGCGCGCCGCGCTGGGCGTAGGCGGACAGGTAGAGCTGGTCGAACTGCGAGACGTCCGGCATCTCCCCGGCGGCCGTCGTCGTGGCCAGCCGGTCCCAGTAGCCGCTCCAGTCGGCGAACTGCGGCTCCACGTCGATGTTCGGGTACTCGTCCTCGAACAGCTCGATGGCCGCCTCGGTGGCCTGCGTCCTGGCGTCGGCGCCCCACCAGTTGACGCTGATGGTGACCTTCCCGTCGGACAGCTCGGGCTCGCCCTCGAAGCCCTCGCCGATGCCGCACGCCGCCAGGGCGGTGGCCAGGACGGCGGCGGTCCCGGCGGTGAGCGCGCCCCGGACCAGCCGCCGCGCGCCCCGCCGCCCCGTGGTGGTGCGTCGCATGGCGCTCCTCCCGTTCTCTTCGGATGACTCGTCTCTCATGCCGCCCTCCTGTCACTTTCCGCCGGTCGTGGCGATGCCGCGCAGCAGGAACCGCTGGCCGAAGAGGAACACCAGGAACACCGGGACCAACGAGACGACGCTCATCGCGAACAGCGCCCCGTAGTCCGAGGAGGACTGCGCGTCCACGAAGGAACGCAGCGCCACCGGCACGGTGTAGAGGTCCGGCTTGGTGACGAAGATCAGCTGCGTGAAGAAGTCGTTCCACGTCCAGATGAACGTGAAGATCGCGGTGGTCGCCAGCGCGGGCACCATCAGCGGCAGCATGATCCGGCCGAATATCCTGACGTGCCCGGCGCCGTCGATCCGGGCGGCCTCGTCGAGTTCCCGCGGTATTCCCCGGATGAACTGCACCATCAGGAAGATGAAGAACGCGTCGGTGGCGAGGAACTTCGGGACGATCAGCGGCAGATAGGTGTTGATCCAGCCCAGCTGCGCGAAGAACACGTACTGCGGGATGATCAGCACGTGGATCGGCAGCATGATCGTGACGAGCATGGCGATGAACGCCAGCCTCTTGAACCGGAAGTCCAGCCGCGCGAACGCGTAGGCGGCCATCGAGCAGGAGACCAGATTCCCGATGACGGAACCGAGGACCACCAGCGCCGAATTCAGCAGATAGGTACTGAACGGATAGCTGAGCGCGTCCCAGCCCGTCGGATAGTGGTCGAAGTCGAAGGTGTCGACCAGGAGACCAGGACTGGTGAAGATGTCGCTGTTCGGCCGGAGGGAACTCACGACCATCCACAGCAGCGGATACAGCATCAACAGGCAGATGACGACCAGGAACACGTGCTTGATCACGCTGGTCACACGCCGGCGGCGGGCGCGGGCGGAGCGCGCGAGAACCGGGGCGGGGGCGGGGACGGCTGTCTCAGTCATCGTAGAAAACCCAGTACTTGGAGGCCCAGAAGTTGAGCGCGGTGAAGGCGCCGATCACGATCAGCAGCAGCCAGGCCAGGGCCGAGGCGTAACCCATGCGGAAACTGGTGAAGCCTTCCTGGTAGAGGTAGAGCGAGAAGAAGAGCGTGGAATCGCTCGGCCCGCCGGTCCCGTTCGAGACGATGAAACTCTGGGTGAAGGACTGAAAACTCCCGATGATCCCCAGCACCAGGTTGAAGAAGATGATCGGGCTGAGCAGAGGCAGCGTGAGGGAGAAGAACTGGCGCCTTTTCGTCGCACCGTCCGTGGACGCCGCCTCGTAGAGCTCACGGGGTATCTGGCGCAGTCCCGCGAGGAAGATCACCATGGGCGCGCCGAAGGTCCACACGTGCAGGATGATCAGCGTGCCGAGCGCCGTGTCCGGGTCGGAGACCCAGCCGGTCCCCTCCACACCGAAGAGCGACAGGAACGCGTTGAACAGCCCCTCGGTGCCGAACACCAGCCGCCACAGCACGGCGATGGCGACGCTGGCGCCGAGCAGGGACGGCAGGTAGAGCACCGAGCGGTACAGCGACAGGCCGCGGAGCCCCCGGTCGAGCAGCACCGCGAGGCCCAGGGCCACGGCCAGTTGGAGCGGGACCGACACGATCACGTAGACGAAGGTGACCTGGAGCGAGTGCGCGAGCCGGTCGTCCTCGAACATCCGGCGGATGTTGTCCAGCCCCGTGAAGTGGGGGTCCTGTAGCAGGTTGTAGTCGGTGAAGGCCAGGTACAGCGAGGCGATCATCGGGCCGATGGTGATGCCCACCAGCCCGACCACCCAGGGCGCCAGGAAGAACAGCGCCGCCCTGCCGTCGCGTTTCCGGTCGGAGCCCGCGCCGATCCCCGCCCCGCCCCGCCGCCTGTCCGCGCCGGAGGCGGCGCCGTGGGCGCGGCTCATCGACCGCAGTTCGCCGAGAGCGCTCATCCGCCTCCCTCCCTACGTGCCGTGAGTCGTTCCACGGGGCATTCCTCTCTGATCTGAGCGCTGCGGCCGCCGGACCCGGGGAACGGCGGTTCTCCGGAACGGGTACGGGGGACTGCACGACGCATGGCGGTGCGTGCGCACCGGAAGGGGAGCCCTGGGGCTGACACCGGGGTGCTGTGTCAGGGGAGATCGACCACGGGGGAGTGGTGGAACGGCGCGGTCACCGGTACAAGGAACTACCGTTACTTTCTGGTTAAGTTATCGATCACCAGGACTGGCCGGTACCCTAGTGATCGATAACTTGGCGTGTCAATGGGTCGGCAAAAGACTTCCTGTGCCCCGTCGCACACCGCAGCAAGCGCTTGTGAACCGGGGGCACCCCCGCCGGACACGGGACACGCGCGGGGCGGACCGCCGCGAGTTCTGACGAAGCCGTGACATCCGGCCGCCCGGCCGCCCACAGGCCCGTGACCGCGCCTAGCGTGAACGCGTGACCGTCCGGAGACCATCCCCCGATCTGGTGGCCGCCGCGTCGGCCCTGTCGCTCTTCGCCGCCGCCGCCGTCGTCGGCGCGGCCGTGAACGACGAGGACGTGCTGCTGCTGGACTGGCCCCCGCTGTTCGCGCGGTGGGAGCCGCATCTCGGGCCGGGTACACCGGCCGCCCTCCTGCTGGCCGCGCTGGTGGTGATCCACGGGCCCGCGCTGGCCGACCGGCTGACCTGGCGCGCGCTGGTCCGGGCGTCGGGATGCGCCTCGGCGGCGTGGATCATGTCGCTCGCCCTGATCGACGGCTGGCGGCGGGGCGTGACCGAACGGCTCGCGCACGGCGAGGAGTACCTGACGGCGCTCGACGACATCGGTCCCGTGGGCCCGTTCCTGAGGACGTTCACCGACCACATCCCGCTCGACTCCCCCGACAACTGGCCCGCCCACGTCGCCGGCCATCCGCCGGGCGCCACGCTGACGTTCGTCCTGATCGACCGGCTGGGACTCTCCGGCGGCGGCTGGGCCGCGGCGTTCTGCGTGCTGACCTCGGCCTCCGCCGTGCCCGCCGTCCTGCTGACCGTCCGCGCGCTGGCCGGGGAGGGACGGGCCAGGCTCGCGGCTCCGTTCCTCGTGCTGGCCCCCGCGGCGGTGTGGATGGGCGTCTCGGCTGACGGGTACTTCGCCGGCGTGGGCGCCTGGGCGGTGGCGCTGCTCGCGCTGTCCGTGCGCGGATTCCGGGGGCGGTGGGCACGACGGCTGGCGGCCCTCGGCTCGGGGCTGCTGTTCGGGCTGCTGCTCTACCTGTCCTACGGCCTGGCGCTCATGGCCGCACTCGCAGCGGTGGTACTGCTGTCGGCGCGGGACGGGCGCCCCCTGCCCTGGGTGGTGCTCGGCATCGCGCCCTGGGTGGCGGCGTTCACGGCGTCCGGTTTCTGGTGGTTCGACGGCTACACCGTCCTCATCGACCGCTACCACGCGGGAGCCGGCGGCTACCGGCCCTACGCCTACTTCATCTGGGCCAACCCCGCCGTCCAGGTCGCCTCGGTCGGCCTGGCGGCCGTCGCCGGGCTGCGTCGGGCGGCCGTGGAAGGAATGGCGAGCGCACGGGAGTTGACGGCCCGTCGGCCGGTCGACGCCGAACGTGCCGCGCTCGTCGCCCTGGTCGCGGCGGGGGCGGCGGCCATGCTCGCGGCCGACGTGTCCGGGATGAGCAAGGCGGAGACCGAACGCATCTGGCTGCCGTTCGCCGTCTGGCTGCTCCCCGCCACGGCGCTGCTCCCGGCGGCCCTGGCCCGCCCGTGGCTGGCAGCCCAGGCGGCGACCGCCCTGATCGTCAACCACCTGTGGCTCACGCGATGGTGAGCCCCGGGGGAAGGAAGTCCGCCGTTTCCGGGGAAGCGCCGGTGCGGGACCGCGCCCGGCTGCACGACGCGCGCACGGCCACCGCCGTCGGGCGCTGGCTGGGCGCGGGGGTGGTGGTGTGCTTCGTGACCGGTCTGATCAGTCACGGTCTCCAGACGCCCCCGGACTGGCTGGCGCCACGTCTGCCGACCCGTCCCGTGTGGGGCTACCGCGTCACGCAGGGGCTGCACGTGGCCACCGGCATCGCGCTGGTGCCGCTGCTGCTGGTGAAGCTGTGGGCCGTGCGTCCGCGTCTGTTCGTCCGGCCGCCCGTCCGCTCGGTACTGCACGCGGCCGAGCGCGCCTCGGTGGGGGTGCTGGTGTCCGCCGCGCTGCTCGAAGTGTTCCTCGGGCTGGTCAACACCGCGCAGTGGTACCCCTGGCCGTTCCCGTTCAAGCCGGTGCACTGGGCGCTGGCCTGGGTGCTGGTGGGTGCCACGATGCTGCACGTCGCCGTCAAGGCGCCGCAGGCAGCCGCGCACTGGCGGCGCTCGCCGGCCGATCCCCAGGGCCCCGACCGCAGGTCCCTGCTGCTCGGCACGGGCGCCGCGGTCGGCGTCGTGACGCTGACGACGGTCGGGCAGTCCGTCACGCCGCTGCGCCGCCTGGCGGTGCTGGCGCCGCGCGCCCCCGACGCGTCGGCCCAGGGAGTCCCGGTCAACCGGACGGCGGCCGAAGCGGGTGTCGCCGGTCTGGCGGCGGAGCGGTGGCGGCTGACCGTGGCGGGCCCGCGCCCGTTCGACCTGACACTCGCCGCGTTGAACGCGCTGCCGCAGCACACCGCGCGGCTGCCGATCGCGTGCGTCGAGGGCTGGAGCGCCGCCGCCGACTGGACCGGCGTGCGGGTGCGCGACCTGCTGGAACGCGCCGGCGCCCCGGCCGGCGCGGGGGCGCGCGTCGTCTCGCTCCAGCAGCAGGGCGGCTACCGCGTCTCCGAACTGCCGCCGCCGTACGCCTGGGACCCCCTGACGCTGCTCGCGCTGCGGATCAACGGGCGGGAGCTGTCGCCCGACCACGGGTTCCCCGCCCGGATCATCGCGCCCAACCGGCCCGGGGTGCTCCAGACCAAGTGGGTCGGCCGGATCGAGGTGCTGTCATGAGGGTCGTGCGCGGGGTGCTGGCCGTGGCCGGAACCGCTCTGCTGCTGGCGGGAGTACGGCTGGTGCTGGTGGCCACCCCCGCCGGGACGCCCGCGGAGGTGGCGATGTGGCTCGGCGGCGCGGTGGTGGCGCACGACGTGGTGCTCGCGTCGTGCGTGATGCTCGCGGGCGTGCCCATCCGCCGTCTGGCCTGGCACGGGGCGGTCCGCGGCGGGCTGCTCGCGGGCGGGTGCGCGACCCTGGTGGTGCTGCCGATCCTGCTGCGGCCCGGCGCGCCGCGGAACCCGACCGTGCTGCCGCTCGACTACCCGGCGAACCTGGCGGCGCTGTGGGCGGCCGTGGCGCTGGCGACGGCCGCCGTGGCACTGTCCGGCCGCCGCCGGACGCGCCGCACGGCACGTCCGGCGGCGGGGCGCGGGATCAGCTCACGCCCCGGCGCAGGACGCTGAACGCCCGGCCGGAGACGTTCCACCGGCCCGCCGGGAGCCAGCCGCCCCGGCACGCCAGGCCGTTCAGCGCGCGCGGCCCGAGACGCGCCCAGGGGAACGCCGTCGCGGTGACGCCCCACGGGGTGGACAGCCGGGCCTCGAAACGCTCGTCCATCTCGTCCGGCGCGGTCTCGACGAGCAGCAGACCGCCCGGTTCCAGCAGGGCGGCGATCCGCCGCAGCAGCGCGGCAGGGTCACCGCCGATACCGACGTTGCCGTCCATCAGCAGCGCACTGCCCCAGCGGCCCTCGGCGGGCAGCGGCTCGAACACCGAGCGCACCAGCGCCGTTCCCCCCGACGCGCGGGTACGGGCCACGGCGGCCGGGGCCGTGTCGATGCCGAGGGCCGGGCGCGCCGCACGGGCCAGCGCGGCGACCATGCGCCCGGGGCCGCAACCGATGTCCAGCACGCTGCCCCGGCAGCGGTCGAGGACCGACACGTCCGCCGCGTCCGGCTCGCCGCACCAGCGCGCGACGTCCAGCGGCAGCCGCCGCCCGTCCCCGCGCAGCAGATACAGCGGGCCCCGCCCGGCGCGCAGGGCGGCGGCGTACGGATCGGCGGTCCAGGGATGCGCGTGCGACGCGGCGACGGCGGTCACCCGGCGGCCTCCCCGCACCCGGCGGCCCGCCGCAGCGTGGCGTGCAGGGCGGTGAACCGTCCGGGCGGCGCCTCGGCGGCGACACACGCGGCATCGGCCGCCGTGTCCACGTCGCGCAGTGTCGGCAGCTCCTCGACGGTGAGGCCGAGCCGGCGCAGCCGCTCGCGCTGCGCCGTGCCGGTGTCCGCCCGCGACATGGGGACGCCGACGACCGCGTCGGGGCGTGGCTCGGCCATCCCGAGCGCCCAGAAACCGCCGTCGGAGGCCGGGCCGAGCCAGGCCCGGCCGGGTGGCCAGGAGTCCGGGGCGGTGGCCGGGGCGAGCAGCGCGGGGGTCAGCTGGGGGGTGTCCATGCCCACCAGCAGGGCCGGGCCCGTGCAGGCCGCGAAGGCGGCGGCGATCCTCCGGTCGAGCCCGCCGCCCGCCTGCGGCACCACGGTGAACCCCGGCGGCAGCCAGAGCCCCGGCCGTCCGTCGAGGACCAGGACGCGGCGCCGGGCCGGGGTGCGCAGGAGGGCGTGCAACGTGTCGGCGAGCGCCGCCTCGGCCAGCGCGGCGGCCTGCCGGGGCGTGAACGGCGGGGTGAGCCGCGTCTTGACCCGGCCGGGCACCGGCTCCTTCGCGATGACGAGCAGCGTCGCCGGCCCGTGCGGCCCGTGTGGCCCGCCCGTCCCTGGCCGCTCGGCCGTGCGGATCTCGTCCGTCTCGGGGACCCCGTCCGTCACTTGAGCACCGCCCGCATGTCGGAGACCGCCCGCCACGTGCCGAGCCACGTGCCCGTCACCTTGGAACGCCCCGTACGCGGCCCGTAGGCGACCTCCGTCTCCCGGATGCGCCAGCCCGCGTCGGCGGCGCTGACCACCATCTGGAGCGGATAGCCGCTGCGCCGGTCGGTCAGGCCGAGGCCGAGCAGCGCCGCCCGGCGGGCCACCCGCATCGGGCCGAGGTCGGACAGCTCGATCCCGGTGCGGCGGCGCACCATACGGGCCAGCACCCGGTTGCCGGCCCGTGCGTGCGGCGGCCAGGCGCCGCGTACGGTGGGCCTGCGCCGCGCCAGCACCAGATCGGCCTCGCCCCGCGCGACGGGGGCGGCGACCCCCGGCAGCTCGGCGGGGTCGAGAGTACCGTCGCAGTCGCAGAACGCCACCAGCTCGGCGGTGCTCGCGAGCAGCCCGGCGTGGCACGCGGCGCCGAACCCCCGCCGCGGTTCGCGCACCACCCGGGCGCCCAGCCGCTCGGCGAGGGACGCCGAGCCGTCGGTGGAGCCGTTGTCCACCACGAGGGCCCGCCAGCCGTCCGGAATCCGGGACAGCACCCAGGGGAGCGCTTCTGCTTCGTCGAGGCAGGGCAGCACCAGATCGCCCTGCGTCGTGGGGAAGTTGGTCACGCCACCTCACCCTACGAAGCCGAAACGGACAAATCGGGGCGTGAGGTCTTACGGAACGCTGACATCGGCCAGGCGCCGCCGGCTCGCGGCCGACGTCCGGGGGACGTGGTGTGAGACTCGGGGTATGCACCCGCAGAACCTCCCGACCCCGCCCGCGCGGATTCTCGTGGTCGAGGACGACCCGACCGTCGCCGAAGTGGTGGCCGGCTACCTGCGCCGGGCGGGATTCGCCGTCGACCGTGCGGGGGACGGGCACACGGCGCTGGCCAGAGCCGCCGCGTGCCCTCCCGACCTGGTCGTCCTCGACCTGATGCTGCCCGGCCTCGACGGCCTCACGGTCTGCCGCGCGCTCCGCGAGAGGGGCCCGGTGCCCATCGTGATGCTCACCGCGCGCGGCGCCGAGGAAGACCGCGTGCTGGGTCTTGAGACGGGCGCGGACGACTATGTGACCAAGCCGTTCAGCTCCCGTGAGCTGGCGCTGCGCGTGGCCTCGGTGCTGCGCCGCGCGGGCTCGGGCCCCACCGCGAACGCGGCGCCGGACGGCGGCGGCGTGCTGCGGGCGGCCGGCATCACGCTGGACACCGGAGCGCACACCGCGTCCGACGCCCGCGGCGAGCTGCGGCTGACCCTGCGCGAGTTCGACCTGCTCGCCCACTTCCTGCGCTTCCCGGGACGCGTGTTCAGCAGGGAGGCGCTGATGAGCTCCGTGTGGGGCTGGGACTACGGCGACCTGTCCACCGTCACCGTGCACATCAGACGCCTGCGGCACAAGATCGAGACCGACCCCGCGGGCCCCCGCCTGATCACCACGGTCTGGGGCGTCGGCTACCGCTTCGACGCGGGGTGAGGACCGATGGGACTCCAGCAGCTCCTGCGCGACCTGCCGCTCATAGCCCTCTACGCCGCGGCGGGCGCGGCCGTCGCCGGTGCCGCCGGTGTGGGCGCTCTCGCCGCGGTCAGGCGCCGCCCGGTCGCCGTGTCCCTGGCCGTGCTCATCGCGGTCACCGTGAGCGCGCTCCTCGCGGGGACCCTGTCGGTGGCCTGGGCGATGTTCCTGTCCCCCCACGACCTGGCCGTGGTGACCACCGTGAACGCCGTCGGCGCCCTCGCGGCCACCGCCACCGCCGTCCTCCTCGGCCGCTGGGTGACCGGCGCCCACCGCGCCCTGGAACGGTCGGCACAGGCAGCGGGCGAGGGCGGCTCGTTCATCCCGCCACCCGGCCCCATGCCCGCCGAACTCACCTCGCTCGCCGCCCAGCTGGCCTCCGCGCAGGACAAGCTGGCCTCGGCGAGGGAACGCGAACGCGCGCTGGAGTCGTCACGCCGGGAACTGGTCGCCTGGATCTCCCACGACCTGCGCTCACCCCTGGCCGGGCTGCGGGCCATGGCCGAGGCGCTTGAGGACGGCGTCGCCGAGGACCCCGACCGCTACCACCGGCTCATCCTCAGCGAGGTCGAACGGCTCAGCTCCCTGGTCGGCGACCTCTTCGAGCTGTCGAGAATCCAGGCGGGGGCGCTGTCCCTGAGCCCGGCCCGGCTGTCGGCCTACGACCTCGTCAGCGACGCCGTCGCGGGGGCCGACCCGCTCGCGCGGCAGCACGGGGTCCGGCTGGCCGACCACGGCGTGGAGCCCCTGCCCGTCGAGGTCGACGGCAAGGAGATGCACCGCGTCCTCGCCAACCTCCTCGTCAACGCGATCCGCCACACCCCGCCGGACGGCACGGTCGCCGTCGCGGCCACGCGCCGCGCGGAGTCCGTGGTGCTGTCCGTGACCGACGGCTGCGGGGGCATCCCGCCCGAGGCCCTGCCCCGCGTCTTCGACACCGGCTGGCGCGGCTCCGACGCCAGGACGCCTCCCGCGGGGGCCGGTCTCGGCCTCGCGATCGTGCGCGGCATCGTGGAGGCGCACGCCGGCCGTACGAGCGTGGACAATGTCGACGGCGGCTGCCGCTTCGAGGTGGTCCTGCCCGCGCCGTGACGCGGGGGGTGCGGACGGCCGCGCCGCGCGGCGGTCCTTACGGAAGTCTGACGTCGCGCCCGGCGGGCACCTGTCCGCGACGTCGCGCGGATAGCGTGCCGCCATGCGTGTACTGGTCACCGGCGGCGCCGGTTTCATCGGGTCGCACATCGTCGCGGAACTGCTGCACCACGGCCACGAGCCGACCGTCCTCGACGTGCGCCCTCCCGACCCCGCCACCCCGGCCGGGGTGCCCTGGCACCGCGCCGACATCCGCGACCCGGGGGCGCTGCGCCGCGCGGTGCGCGGCGCGGACGCCGTCTGCCACCAGGCGGCCAGGGTCGGCCTCGGCAAGGACTTCGCCGACGCGCCCGGTTACGTGAGCGTCAACGACCACGGCACCGCGCTCCTCCTCGCCGCCATGGCGGACGCGGGAGTCGAACGCCTGGTGCTGGCGGGCTCGATGGTCGTCTACGGCGAGGGGCGCTACGAGTGCGCGGCGCACGGGCCGGTGCGCCCGGGGCCGCGCGACCCCGGCCTGCTCGCCGCCGGGTCGTTCGAGCCCCCCTGCCCGAGCTGCGGCACCCCGCTCGTCCCCGGCCTGGTCACCGAGGACGCCCCCGCCGACCCGCGCAACGTCTACGCCACGACCAAGCTCGCCCAGGAACACCTCGCCGCCTCCTGGGCCAGGGCCACCGGCGGACGGGCGACCAGCCTCCGCTACCACAACGTGTACGGCGACCGGATGCCCAGGGACACGCCCTACGCCGGCGTCGCCTCGTTCTTCCGCTCCGCGCTGGAGGCCGGGCGCGCGCCGCGCGTCTTCGAGGACGGCGGGCAGCGCAGGGACTTCGTGCACGTCGCCGACGTCGCCGCGGCCAACGCCGCCGCCCTCGCCGTACTCGCGGAACGGCCGCCCGGCACGCTGCGCGCCTACAACGTGGGCAGCGGCGAGCAGCGCACCGTCGGCGAGATGGCCCGCGCGCTGGCCGACGCCCATGGCGGCCCGGCCCCGCTCGTCACGGGCGAGTACCGGCTGGGCGACGTGCGCCACATCACGGCGTCCCCGGCGCGCGCCCTCGCCGAGCTGGACTGGACGCCGCGCGTCGCGTTCGCCCCCGGGATGCGCGCGTTCGCCACGGCACCGCTCCGCGCGGCCTCCCCCGCCGGGACCGGCACGGACGCCGGCGGCGTCGGTCCGCAACCCCGGCTGAATCACGGGTGAAGTCACCACCTGCGGGCGGTGTTCGGACGGCATGGGCGTCGCCGGACTGGACGGAGCGGGTGATCGGCGGCCTGGCCGGTGGGCATCGGGACGCTCCGGGTCCGCGTGCGGCGTCACGCCGGGTCGTGCAGCAGCGGCGGCGGTCCGGGCCGCTGCACGGGCTTCGGGCTCGCCGCGGTTGCCGGTGCCGTTTCGACGACGGCCGCGTAGGCCGTGGACATCCCGCGGCCGACCCGGGGCGCCCACGAAGGCCCCACGGACAAGACCGTCCACGGACCGGTCACAGCAGAACCCCCGGGGGCAGAAAGACCCCAGCTGCGCCGGGGTCTCCATGAGTGTCCGAGGGGGGACTTGAACTCTTCCCTCATCAAGGGCGGCATCAGGCCGCTGACCTGGGGTTTCAATGAGGAAAGCGGTCGGTGGGACACCCAGCTCCTACCGGCCGCTACCTGCATGTTCTCGCCTGTTCCCGAGTGCTACTGGTCACGCATTGGTCATGGCCGAGGCGGTTGCCCAGTGCGGACACCGGGGACCGCGCAAGCACCGACCACCCCGACTCGATCGTCCGGCCGCTCGAATACCTCGCTGGCTGTGAGCTGATCCGCTCGGAAGAGGCGGCGAACCAGCCACGGCATTCCCACCCGCCACAGGGTGGGAATCACCAGCCTGGGTACGCCAATGGAAGAGCGGGCGCTCTTGAAAAGCACTGCATGCCGGTTCAAATCCGGCCCCGGGTACGCTCGATTTCACTGCTGACCGGAAGGGACTGCATGCTCGCACCTGCACGGTTCAAGACCTTCCAGGACGCGTATATCGGAGTCCTGGAGTACGTCTCGCACCACTACGAGTACAGAAACTCCCCACGAGGTAACGCGAGTCACGAGTGTATCGGCCTTTCCTTCCAGCTCTCCAACCCGCGGGAGCGCTCGCTCTACCTCCCCGCACGTAAGGTGAACCCCGCCTTCCATTTCGCCGAGGCACTTTGGTACCTGGGCGGCCGGGACGACCTTGCGATGATGGCGCACTACTCGCCGCGGATGCGGGAATTCTCCCGGGACGGAAAGACTATTCCCTCGGCGTACGGTTCCCGCATCTTCAACGCCGCCGGGGCGAATTCGTCGCAGTTCGAGACGGTTCTTCGGCTCCTGCGCACGGAGGAGGACAGCAAGCGTGCTGTCCTCCAGGTGTTCCGGCCGGAGGAGCTGGTCCGTCAGGACAACCCGGACGTCTCCTGCGTCATCGCGCTTCATCTTCTCGTCCGCGACGAGCGGCTGCACATGGTCTGCTACATGCGCGCCAACGACGCCAACCGCGGACTCGTCGCCGACGCGTTCTCCTTCACCTTCATCCAGGAGTACGCCGCCGTCCTGCTGGGTCTCAAGCTCGGCACCTACACCCATCACGTGGGATCGATGCACATCGGTGACCGCGACATGGACCGGGTGGCCCGCATCCTCGCCGCGACCGACGCATCTCCCCGTACGCGTCGCAGCGAGTTCGCGTTCCCCGCCATGCCGGCCGGGACCTCCGCTGCCACGATCGCCACCGTGCTCGCGCACGAAGAGGCACTGCGCCACAACGAGATCGGCTACCGGCCCGACGACATCGCCGCGATGGAACTGCCGTCGTACTGGCGGCAGATCGTTCTCGTCTTCGAGATCCACCGCCAGATTGCGTACAACCGCGACCGCACCGTCAGCGAGGCCGCCCTTGAGGCTCTCCACCCTGGCCTTCGCTGGTTGGTCGCGAACAAGTGGCCGAAGCACGTACCGTCCAGCGCGAGGAGCACCCAGTGAAACAGCCGCCGGAAGTGCGTGGTGGAGTCCTCGGGGGAATCGACTGGAGCCGGTGGAGCGTCGTCCTGCTCAAGCCCGACTGCGTACGCCGCGGCTTGGCGGATGCCGTGCTCGACCGGCTCGCCGCCGAGGCCGACATCCGGGGCCGGAAGAATGTCACGGTGGCTGACTGGCAGGTCTTCATCCACTACTGGGACCTGCTGGTCGATGCGGACTGGTTCATCGGGCTCGATGTCCCCGCCTGCCTCCGTTCGATGTACGTGGACCGCCGAGTCACAGTCGCTCTCGCGCACGGCCCCTCCGGTATAGCCGGGCGCCTCCGACAGCTCCTCGGCCATTTCGACCCCTCCGAGGCCGCTCCCGGAACCATCCGCGGGGACCTCGGCACAGACAGCCTCGCCGCCGCCCGCGCCGCCGAACGTCTGGTGGAAAACCTTGTCCACACCAGCGACGACGCCGACGCCGCCCGCCGGGATTTCGGCACTTGGTACGGCGCGAACAGCCACCAGTTGCTCGGCACTCCTCACCTTCCCGCGCCCCTCGATCACGGAAGGACACCGGCATGACTGCCTCCGGGCGTTCCCGCTGCTCACTGCCCTTACTGACGCCGGAACAGGCCGCCGCCCTCAAGCCCGCTCTGACCGAGGTGATCGAGTACCGGAAATCCGGGCTCTCCCTCAACCACATCATCGGCTGCCCGCTCGACTGCGGCTACTGCGTCCGGCACCTCTTCGACAACTTCGAGATGAAGACCCCCCGGGCCTTGATGCCGGACCGGGAAGCCGTGGAACAGCTCGTCTGCCACCCTTTCTTCCGGCCGCACGTCACCCCGATCCAGATCTTCAACCGCGCCACCGATCCGATGCTGGCGAACGTCAAGCCGCACACTTTCAACGTCCTGGCTCACCTCGACCGCCAGGGCCTCACCAACCACGTCCTTGTCATCACCCGCTGGCGCGTGAGTCCCGAGGACTGCGCGGAGTTCAACAACCTCCGCAACGTCAAGCTGACCGTCCTCGTCACCCACTCCGGGATCGACGACGACCGTATTGAACCCGTGGACTCCACGATCGCCGCCGAGAGCCTGCGCACGCTCCACGCCCACGCCCGGAACTACCGGACTGTCCTCTACTGGCGCCCCATCGTCCCCAACCTCAACGACTCCGACGCCCACCTCGAACGAGCCAGGGAACTGTCCGAGCACGCACACGCCACGGTCTTCACCGGCCTGTTCTTCCGCAAAGAGATCGCCGCATACTACGCGGCCCACGACTTGCCCGTGCCTTACGACGGCACAGCCCGGCGCAAGATCATGCCCGAACAGGCCGAACACCGCATCCTCGAACACTTCCGTCAGCCCGGCGATCACACAGCACCCTGGGGCGCGCTGTTCCGCAAGACGTCCTGCGCGGTCGCCTACGCTCACGGCGAGCCGGACTACAACGGCCACTACGGCATCCGCGAACTCTGCTCCATCTGCCCCGTCAACCAACTCAACCTGTGCGCCTCCGCGTGGAAGGCGCCGGACATGGGCGACGTCGCCGAACAGGCCCGCCGACTGGGGGCCACCGGCGGCATCCAGCTCACCGATCGGGCCATCATGGTCGAGGGCCTGGACGAACCGCCGCGCTACTACCTCCAGCACGGCTTCGGCTATCAGGTTCATGACGTGAGCAAACCCCACCTCTACCGCCGACATGGCCGTGCCGACATCGGCTGGCCGGACGAGGAGACACCCGCACCGTGAACTACGAGTCCTGGCCCCGGCTGATCGTCGTTGACGTCGAGGGCAACGGCGCCACTCCGCCCGATCTGGTGGAGGTCGCTCTGCTGCCCCTGACCGGAGGTGTTCCCGACCTGGCTTCGGCCGGGGCCTGGCTCATCCGCCCGCCCGTGCCGGTAACCTCGTTCGCGGCACGGGTCCACAGGCTCGACAACGCCCGCCTCGCCGACTGCCCGCCGTGGAACGCGGTGTCCGGCGAGGTGGGCGCGCAGCTCGGCGAGGCGTGGATCTGCGCGCACAACGCGAGCGTCGAGTACAAGGTCCTGCGCCGCCACCTCCCCGACTGGAAACCGGACGGCGTCCTTGACACCCTCCGGCTCAGCCGAACGACACTTCCCGACGCTCCTGGGCACAACCTCGACGCCCTGATCGAGCACCTCGGCCTCGACCTCTCACAGGCCTCCGGACAGCGACACCGCGCAATGTTCGACGCCTACGCCGCCGCTCAACTCCTGCTTCGCCTGGCGGAGCGATATCCCTCTTGGGAGAAGCTCATCGAAGCCGCGAGCCCGCCCGGCATCCCGGAGCCGGGGGCCCCTCCCACGCTGTGGTAGCGAGAATGGGCAGGCCCCAGGAACAACTGGCGACACCATCCTGGCGTGTGTCAGCAATTCACCCGCGGAAGCTGCTGGGCAGATCGTGCGATGCGACGTTGCGAGGTACCTCTGCCATCGGCGCCCTGGCGAGGTGACCCGGCCTGGGCCGCGGGGGTGCGCAGGGGCAGGTCGGGGGCGGCGTGATCACCACCAGCCGGAGGCTGGCCGCCGTGACGGGACGCAGGACGTGGATCAGGCCGGGCGTGCCTTGGCGGCCGGTGATAGCGAGGTGCATCTGCGTGCGGTCGGGCGCCAGCTCGGATGCGGGGTAGGAGTCCCAGCGCTGGCGCAAGTCGGGCTGCTCGCGCAGGTCGGCGACCAACGCCTCTGCCGGGCGAGGGTCGGCCACGATCAGGCGCGTGATCCGCATCGACTCGACCATGGCTCTGACGCGTCCCACCCATTCGCCCCGGAACACCGACTTTGCCTCGGGGGCGTGGACCAACCACTTCAACAGGTTGCCCCCGTACTTCCGCTTCCCCGCAATGGGCAGCCATGCGTCGAACCGCGGGTTGCTGGCATAAATGTTCCGAAACGCGTCAGTGACCATCGTGGGGTCGGGGATGCGGCCGACGAGCACCCGCAGATCCCTGAGCGAAGACCTACTGCGATGAACAGCGCGTCTGTTTCTGCTTGGCCTAGGCCGAGGACTCTACCGAGTGCGGCTATTCGCTCGGGGCGGTCCGCAGGACCCGGAGAAGGTCTCCGGCCGCTGGCGCACCTTGCGCAAGCGGCTGGGGCTCCCCGATGGCTTCCGGGTCCAACGACTTGGACTGCGGGGCGAATCCCGTCGAAGTGTCAGCGAAGGTCCGACACCACTCACCCGGCTACACCGAGAGCCGGTACGGCAAGCGCCGCGAGGAGGGGGCTCGGAAGCTGGCCGCCGCCAGCTCCAGCCGGATCAAGCTCGCCGCGGTCGCCTGACGAGCAAGATCGTTTTCGGGCTGGTCACGCCGCTGGTCACGACGGCCCCCGACAACAGCCTCCGCACTACAACCGAGAGGGCAACTCCCTGATGCACGCTGTCCGACTGAGCACCGCCGACGCTGCGGCGACCGTCGTATCGCACACTGAGTCAGTCACCGACTGGTGCGCCCGGTACGTCCAGCCGTGGTGGGCCGCCGAGACCGTCCCCATCAAAGGCCCGATGACCGCACCCCTCTTGGCGGCCGAGGTCGATTCCGAACGGTACGTGGACCTCGCCACCGAGGTATCGGACGCCGACCACACGACGGTCGAGTACGCCCGCACGCCCATGCTCGTCGCCCGGGACCAGGCCGAGGGCGTCATCACCGCCGTCACCCCCAGCACCTCGTTGGCCTACCGCTCCGAGACCCACGCCGGACGACTGAGCATCTACGGTACCGATCCCAGGGAGGTCGCTACCGCTGCCGCCCGCCTCGTCCGCGAAGCCGTACGTGGTGTTCTGCTCCGCGACGGCTGGACCGTACTCCACGCCTCGGCTGTCGAACGTGACGGCCGGGTGGTGCTGTCCTTCGGTGGAAAGGGGGCGGGCAAGACCACCACCGCCCTCACCCTCGCCACGCACGGCTGGAAGCTGCTAGCCAACGACCGTGTCTTCGTCCGCCCGGACGGCACGGGCGGCGTGCGGGTGCTGCCCTGGCCTTCGGCTGCCGCGCTCGGCCTCGGCCTGCTCGACGCCTTCGGCTGGTCCGACGTGGTGCGGCGCCATCTCGAAGCCGGAGAAGCGCTTCACCCCACGCAGGACCAGCGGGTGACGGACGCCCTGCTGGCCGGACGCCGCGAACCGCTGTGGCAGGGCAGGCGGGAGCTGAAGGCCCAGGTCTTCCCCGATCAGTTCCCGACCTGGCTCGGCGTCGAACTGGCCACCACGGGCCGCGCCGCCCACCTGCTGTTCCCCCGGGTCGCCCCCGGCGCCGCACCGACGCTTGGAGAGAACTGCCGCGCCCTGGAAGAGCAGGACTTCATGACCGGCGCGACCGAAGACCGCTACCCGGATGTCTTCGGTCTGGCCGGAGGCGTGGACGGCGGCGGCCACGCGAACAGCCGTGAAGCCGCCACGGAGCTGCTCGCCCACCTTCCCCACCACACCGTCACCCTCGGCCACGACACCGCGGCCAACGCTGACATCCTCACGAAGCTAGCTTCCTGAACGGTCGGAGACGCAGCCCCACCCCGCAGAGCGCAAGGTGGGGCGGCTTCTTCCATCGGGCTGAGGAACGTCAGGGCGTGCGGCTCCTGCCGACGTGCTCGATGGAGATGATCAAAGGCTTCTCGCGGACGATCTCGTAGACCACCCGATAGAAGCCAACACGCATACGCAGAAGGCTCGCACCGTACGGTTGTGCCCCGGCCGGCCGGGGATTCCGGGCCAGAAGGTTGATGCTGTCCAATACTTGATCCGTGCCCCCCGGGTCCTGCTTGGCTAAGCGTGCGAGGCTCTTCTTGGCCTTAGGGTCCCACTCGATGGTGCTCATCAGTCGCGTCGCATTTCCTTGAGGACTTCTTCGTGAGGAATCCCTCGTTCACCTCGCAGCTTGCGTAGCTCAGCGCGCGTGGCGGCCAGCTCGTCTTCGAGGTCTTCAAGCACCGAGGGGTTGATCACCAGTGCGATGATCCTGTCCTCGGTGTCCACAAGCGCGATGTCGTCACGTGATTCCGCGATCCGGCGCGCCAGAGGCATCAACTGTCTCTGGGCATCTGGAATGGACATGACTTCCCACGGTCCTAGCTTTCTCAGCCCTTCCAGCGGTGCGTATTCATCCACGTATCAATCGTATCCACTGGCGAGAGGCGCGAATCGCTCCCGGATGCGGTGGCGCAGGTGACGCGTGTGGGCAACTGGGCGTTCCGCTACTGCGGACTACTGAGGATGAACTCGTGATGTCGTGTCGTTGCTCAGGTTGGTTTGATGGTCAGGCCGGTCTCGGCGAGGCAGCCGTCGATGAGGTGGTTGCGGTACTGGATGTGCCGTAGGCCGCGCCGGACGGTCTGCACGAGGTGTTCGGGAGTGCTGAAGGCGACGTTGGAGAGCCAGCCGCGCCGCAGGAGGGACCAGATCCCTTCCACGGGGTTGAGATCGGGCGCGTAGGGCGGCAGATAGTAAATGGTCAGCCAGTCCCGCACTTCGGCGAACTCCCGCAGACCAGCGGCTTTGTGGACATTGAGATTGTCCCAGACGAGCACGATCGGGCCGCCGAGCTGCTGGTGGGCAGCGGTGAGCAGGTCTCGGTAGTCCTGCCAGGAGAAGCTCTTGCGTCCGTCGCGTCGGCCGTCGTCCCGGCGGGGCCGGTAGATCAGCCTCGATCGGTGGCCAGGTCTGTAGCAGGTTAACGCTACGATGGATATCCGACGGCGGGACCGGCCGCGAACGCGCACCACCGGGGTCCGGCCACGCCGTGACCACGTCTTCGCCTGCGGCGGCGTCATGGAGAAGCCGGCTTCGTCCTCGAAGACCAGCCAGGCTCCACGGGCCGCCGCTAGCCTTCCGCGCTGGGCCAGACCTCCTTGACCCACCCGGCCACCGCATCGTCGTCGCGTTCCATCGCGCGCCGGGCCGGGACCTGGCAGGACCACCCGTTACGGACCAGTAGCTTCCGCACTCCCTGGATGGTGTAGGTCAGGTGGAAACGCCGACCGATCACGGTCTTGACCCGGGACAGCGTCCAGCGCTGGTCCTCCCAGCCATGTGCAGCAGGCCCTTTCGCCAGCTCCGCCTCCAACTGCGCGAACTGCTTCTCGCTCAGCCTCGGCAGCGACGCCGGACCCTGGGACCGCAAAGACTGCGGACCGCCCTCGGCCCACGCATGGCGCCATCGCTGCACCGAGCGGACGCTGACCCGCAGGTCCCTTGCGATCGACGTACTGCCCTCGCCCCGGGCGAACCGATCTCCCGCCTGGAGCCGTAACTCCTCGCGCCTGTACTGCCGTTCGGCGGTCAACCCGCCACCCTGTGGATACCGCATCTTCCCGTGATACCCCACCCCGGCACCAACCGTCAGCCCCTACGACTCCACGAGTTCATCCTCAGTAACGACTCACCTGCGCACCTGTTGAGCGGATCGTACGACTCGGCGCTGGGAGGGAACGCTCTGGCGAGGTGACCCGGCCTGGGCCGCGGGGGTGCGCAGGGGCAGGTCGGGGGGCGGCGTGATCACCACCAGCCGGAGGCCGGCCGCCGTGACGGGACGCAGGACATGGATCAGGCCGGGCGTGCCTTGGCGGCCGGTGATAGCGAGGTGCATCTGCGTGCGGTCGGGCGCCAGCTCGGATGCGGGGTAGGAGTCCCAGCGCTGGCGCAAGTCGGGCTGCTCGCGCAGGTCGGCGACCAACGCCTCTGCCGGGCGAGGGTCGGCCACGATCAGGCGCGTGATCCGCATCGACTCGACCATGGCTCTGACGCGTCCCACCCATTCGCCCCGGAACACCGACTTTGCCTCGGGGGCGTGGACCAACCACTTCAACAGGTTGCCCCCGTACTTCCGCTTCCCCGCAATGGGCAGCCATGCGTCGAACCGCAGGTTGCTGGCATAAATGTTCCGAAACGCGTCAGTGACCATCGCGGGGTCGGGGATGCGGCCGACGAGCACCCGCAGATCCCTGAGCGAAAACCTACTGCGATGAACAGCGCGTCTGTTTCTGCTTGGCCTAGGCCGAAGACTCTACCGAGTGCGGCTATTCGCTCGGGGCGGTCCGCAGGACCCGGAGAAGGTCTCCGGCCGCTGGCGCACCTTGCGCAAGCGGCTAGGGCTCCCCGATGGCTTCCGGGTCCAACGACTTGGACTGCGGGGCGAATCCCGTCGAAGTATCAGCGAAGGTCCGACACCACTCACCCGGCTACACCAAGAGCCGGTACGGCAAGCGCCGCGAGGAGGGGGCTCGGAAGCCGGCCGCCGCCAGCTCCAGCCGGATCAAGCTCGCCGCGGTCGCCTGACGAGCAAGATCGTTTTCGGGCTGGTCACGCCGCTGGTCACGACGGCCCCCGACAACAGAAAAACCCCAGGTCACCTGGGGTCTCTGGTGGTGTCCGAGGGGGGACTTGAACCCCCACGCCCTTAAACGGGCACTAGCACCTCAAGCTAGCGCGTCTGCCATTCCGCCACCCGGACGAGTGTGCGCCTGCCGGGTTTCCCGGCGGGTGACACACACCCTACCAAGATCCGGCGGTGCCTTTCACGCCCGTGCCCGGCGGCCGGGGACCGCACGCCCGCGGTACGACAGCGCAGGCAGCCCGGCGGGTGCGCGCTCCGGTACCGCGATCCCCCGGGAGGGACGCAAGGGCGTCGGCGTCATGTGGGCGGGCAGCGTGCGCAACGGGGCGCCGTTCCTCTGCTTCGCCTTCGTGCCCGGCTTCGGTGGAAACCGCGACGCGACGGACCCCGGGGCTGCAACGGCGCCTGCCCCCGTCCCCACCGGCCGGGCAGGGAACGGCCGCCCCAGCGCCTCAGCCACGCTCCCGCGCGTGGCACGAACGGCGGGTGTGTTCGATCCACGGCCGCATGCCGCGCCGGTCCGCCGGCTCGGTCGGCACCGCGTTCATCCCCACCGCGCGTTCCCCTCCTCGGAGAGCCGCCGCGCGGGGCCGTTCCGCGTCCGGGGCGGCCGGAAGCGCCGCGCTGCGCGAGCTGCGCCGGCGTCATCAGGGCCCCACTGCGCTGTGGCTTTTGTCCGCCGATGACTCATCCGGTCCACAGTTCGAGCGCTCCTAGGATGGGGCTGAACCATCGCAGCAGGAGGCAGCGTGAGCCAGACAGACCCGACCCCACCGGAGGATTCCCGGATCAGCGCGCGCGGCGAGCAGGAGGCCGTCGACCTGTGCCGTGACCTGATCCGCATCGACACCAGCAACTACGGCGACCACTCGGGCCCCGGCGAACGCGCCGCCGCCGAGTTCGTCGCCGAACAGCTCGCCGAGGTCGGCCTCGAACCGCAGATCTTCGAGTCCCACCCGGGCCGCGCCTCGACCGTCGCCCGGATCGAGGGCGCCGACCCGTCGCGGCCCGCCCTGCTCATCCACGGCCACACCGACGTCGTCCCCGCCAACGCGGCGGACTGGACGTACGACCCCTTCTCCGGCGAGATCGCCGACGGCTGCGTCTGGGGCCGCGGCGCCGTGGACATGAAGGACATGGACGCGATGACGCTCGCCGTCATCCGCGACCGGCTGCGCAGCGGGCGCAGGCCGCCGCGCGACATCGTGGTCGCCTTCCTCGCCGACGAGGAGGCGGGCGGCGTGCACGGCGCCCGGTACCTCGTGGACAACCACCCCGGCCTCTTCGAGGGCGTCAGCGAGGCGATCAGCGAGGTCGGCGGCTTCTCCTTCACCGTGAACGAGAAGCTGCGCCTCTACCTCGTCGAGACGGCGGAGAAGGGCATCAACTGGATGCGCCTCACCGTGGACGGCACAGCCGGGCACGGCTCGATGACCAACAAGGACAACGCGATCACGGAGCTGTGCGAAGCGGTCGCCCGCCTCGGCCGGCACCGCTTCCCGGTCCGCGTCACCAAGACCGTCCGCTCCTTCCTCGACGAGCTGTCCGACGCGCTCGGCACCGAGCTGGACCCCGAGGACATGGACGAGACCCTCGCCAAGCTCGGCGGCATCGCCAAGCTGATCGGGGCCACTCTGAGCAACACGGCCGCCCCCACGCAGCTCGGCGCCGGATACAAGGTGAACGTCATCCCGGGCCAGGCCACGGCGCATGTGGACGGCCGCTTCCTGCCCGGTTTCGAGGAGGAGTTCGAGGCGGACCTCGACCGTGTCCTCGGGCCGCGCGTCAAGCGGGAGCGCGTGCACTACGACCGGGCGGTGGAGACGGAGTTCGACGGCGCGCTGGTCGCCGCGATGCAGTCGTCGCTGCGCGCCGAGGACCCGATCGCGCGCGCCGTCCCTTACATGCTGTCGGGTGGCACCGACGCGAAGTCCTTCTCCCGGCTCGGCATCAGGAACTTCGGCTTCGCGCCGCTCCAGCTGCCGCCCGAGCTGGATTTCGCGGGGATGTTCCACGGGGTGGACGAACGGGTGCCCGTTGACGGGCTGAAGTTCGGCGCCCGTGTGCTGGACCGTTTCATCGAGCAGTGCTGACCCGGTGCCGAGCCGGTCCAGGCCGGCACCGAACGATGTGACGGTTTCTCAGAAGAAAATCTCTTAAGAAAATCGCACCCCTGTTCCCGATCCACCCAGCTGGGTGAAAGAGCCCCGCGCCTCGTGCCCCCGATCACGCCCCCTCGTTACGACGAGTGCAGTCCCCGGCTGGGGCCGCATTGTCACAAGGAGGAATAATGATCAAGAAGGTCGTCGCCGTCGCGGCAGCTGCCAGCGGTCTGATGCTCGCGGGCGCGGGGCTCGCCACCGCCGACTCCGAGGCGGCCGGTGCCGCCGTCGGGTCGCCCGGTGTCCTGTCGGGCAACGTTGTCCAGGTTCCCGTCCACGTGCCGGTCAACGTGTGTGGCAACACCATTTCCGTGATCGGTCTCCTGAACCCCGCCTTCGGCAACACCTGCGTCAACGGCTGACTGCCGCGCCCCATCCCATGAGGGCGTAGAGCCGGCGGCCTCGGAGCGCGCACCGTGCGTTCCGGGGCCGCCAGGCTTGACCTCGGGCGCGGGAGCCCTCAGCCCCCCACCCCGCGACCCATGAAGATCAAGGCAGGGGAACACCACCATGCGTCAGGTCACGAAGAAGGGCCTGCTCTCCGCCGCCGCCTTCGGCGGCGTCTTCGCGCTCTCGGGCGGAGCCGCCTTCGCGGACTCCGATGCCGCCGGTCTCGCGGCCGGGTCGCCCGGCGTCGCGTCGGGCAACAACGTCCAGGTCCCGGTCGACGTGCCGGTGAACATCTGCGGCAACACCGTGAACGTCGTCGGCATCCTCAACCCCGCGTTCGGCAACAACTGCGTGAACAACGGCGGCGACGAGGGTCCCGGCGGCGGTGACGGCGGCTCGCAGGCGAGCGGCGCGGCCGTCGGCTCGCCCGGCGTCGCGTCCGGCAACGATGTCCAGGTCCCGGTCGACGTACCGGTCAACGCCTGCGGCAACAGCGTCTCGGTCATCGGCATCGGCAACGGCGCCTTCGGCAACGGCTGCGCCAACGACGCCGACATCGAGCGCCCGGGGGAGCCGGAAGAGCCCGGCGAACCGGGGGAGCCCGAGGAGCCGAACGAGCCCGGCGAGCCGGAGGAGCCGAACGAGCCGGGAGAGCCCGGCGAACCGGGTGAGCCCGGCGAGCCCGGCACCCCCGAGGAGCCCGGCAGCGAGACCCCGGAGACTCCGGGCGGCACCACCCCCGACACCACCGGCCCGCAGGCCGGTGCCGAGCCCGCCGGCGGCGAGCTGGCGGAGACCGGCAGCGACGTCCCGATGGGCGCGGCCCTGTCGATGGGCGCGGGCCTGCTGCTCGGCGGCACGCTGCTCTACCGCCGCTCCCGCGCGGCGCACCGCGGCTGAACCGGTAACCCCACGCACCGGCAGCCGCGCGCCGGTCACCGGCCGGCGACCGTGCCACGATGACGGCGCCACCGTGCCGACGCCTCCTGGCGCACACGCACGGTGACCGCCGTCCACCGGCCGGTCAGCGCGTATATACGAGTGGGCCCCGTCCGTCATGGGGCCCACTCGTCACCATGTGGGGCGCAACTGACGGATGATCCTGCGGCGCAGCCGCACGCGGCGGCTGCCGTCGGGGTACAGGCGGAGTCGGGCCAGCTCCCAGTGACCGTATTCGGCGTGGTCGGTCAGCAGGCGCGTGGCGGCGGCACGGGAGACACCCCGCGGGACGTACACATCGCGAAACTCGTATTCCGGCATCGCAACCATTGTGCGCGCACGCCCTGGATGCCGATACCGTCTGCACCATGTCTGATGCTGTGCAGCCGACCGCTGCCGAAGTCCGTGCCGCCGCCGACGCGCTCAAAGAGGCGATCGACCGGCACCTCGCCGCCGTCGAACGCCGGGCCGCCGGACCCGACACGGACACGGAGGCGGCCGACGCCGCCGTGTTCGCCGCGTTCAACGAGATGGCCGCCGCGGGCGAGGCGTACGACGAGCTGCTGTACGACGTCTATGACGAGGTCACCCCCTTCGAGGTCCCGGAGACGGACGGCGGCGCCGCGTACGACGGGCCCGACGAGCCGGAGGCCCTGAGCGTCTTCATCCGCCGGGACTACACCCTGGTGGAGCCGAGGCGGCTGCTCGCCCAGGCGCAGCGGATCGCCGAACTCGACCCGGACAGCGCCCTCGCGGGCGGCCCGGACGCCGACGAGCCGGGCGGCCGGAGCGTGCAGACGGCGCTCGGCGTGCTGTTCGGCGAGTTCGACCCGGACGAGATCGCCGGCCGTCACAAGGAGTTCGGCCTGGAGGAGGGCGACGCGACGCTCTGGGTGACGGTCGGCGACGAGCCGGCCGAGCCGGGGGAGTGGCTGTCCGCGCCGTTCGACTCCGTGGACCCGGAACGGGTCGTCTGCCGCTTCGACATCAGCGAGGCGTTCGAGGAGGACGACGACCTGGAATCCGAGGACTGACCGCGTACCCCTGCGGGGCGCACGGCGGAGGACGGGCGGTGCTCGCCCGCGGTGGAGCCGGGGAGCCCGCGATCCGCCACCACGCGGGCGCGGTCCTCGCGGTCGAGCCACGCGGTACGCCGCGGCACCGCTCCGAGCCACCGCGCCGCGGCCCCGCCCGTAGCCGTATCCGTACGTGACCCGGCCGCTGACCGGCGGCCCTCCGCGTCAGGTGGCGGCGGGGGCCGAGGCGGCGAGCTGCTCGCGCAGCAGCGTCCGCAGCCGCGTCTCCCTGGGGGGCGCGGGCGGCCCCGCGACGGCCGCCGCCAGTCCGGGACCGCTGCCCTGTACGACCGAGAGGTGCTGCGCGGCGCGGCTGAACGCGGTGTACACCCACGAGCGGTCCATGATCCCGTCCGCGTCCCCCGGCAGCACCACGACGGCCGCCGGCCACCTGCTGCCCGCCGCCTGGTGCGCGGTGAGCGCCCAGCCGTGCCTGACCGTCTCGCCGACCTCGTCCACCGGCACCACGAACCTGCCGTCCGCGTCCTCCAGCCACAGCCCCTGCGCGTCCGCGCCGGTGACCGTCGCGGGCCGGACGCGGCCGGGCGCGGGGGAGTGGGCCACGCGGTCGCCCGGGTCGAAGCCGCCGAACCTGCCAGGGCCGGGGTTGAGCCGTTCCTTCAGCGCCGTGTTGAGCGCCCGGGTGCCCACCGGGCCCGCGTGCCCCGGCGTGACGAC
Source organism: Streptomyces sp. MS19 (assembly GCF_047200595.1). Lineage (NCBI taxonomy): Bacteria > Bacillati > Actinomycetota > Actinomycetes > Kitasatosporales > Streptomycetaceae > Streptomyces > Streptomyces sp. MS19. The sequence continues at coordinate 148,339 of NZ_JBJZOH010000004.1, forward strand.
CTGGACCTCCGCCCCCGACCGCCCGAACGCGCGGGGGATCGAGTCGGCGACGAGCTGGACCGCGCGGTGCACGGCCTCGCCCGGGTCGCGCACCGGCACGATGACGACCTCGCGCCCCGGCGCCTCCGGCTGGAGCAGCTCTCCCACGCCCACGCCGGACACCAGCTCGCCGACCGGCCCCTCGTCCGGCGTCCGCGACGCGACGTGCGGGCCGAAGTCCGCGCCCAGCACGTCCGCGAGGACCTGCCCGGGACCGGCCGCGCCCAGCAGCGCGGGATCGCCGCTGAGGACGAGCCGCGCGCCGTCGGGCAGCGCCTCCACCAGCGAGGCCGCCGCCTCGGCCGGCAACTGTCCGGCGTCCAGGACGGCCAGCAGGTCGAGCGGCAGCATGCCCTCGGCGTCGCGCCCAGGCCCCTCCTCGCCCGCCAGCAGACCGGCCACGGTCACGGCGGCGTCCGCCTCGTCGTCCGGCAGCAGCGCGGCGAGGGCGCGCCGCCCGTCCCGGCTGTGGGCCGCGGCGCAGGCACGCAGGCCCAGCGACCGCGCCGCCGCCAGCAGCGTGGCCGGTTCCGCACGCGCCGCCGCGCCGCCGGTGTGGACGACCACGGCGTGCCCGGCCGCCGCGCGCAGCAGCGCCGCGGCCGACGGCGAGGGCGCGCGGCCCGCCGCCGCCTCCCAGGCCGCCGCCGCCTCGTCCGTGACCGGCTCGAACGTGCCGCGCAGCCGCGACAGGCCGTCCGCGAGGCTCTCCTCCGCCAGCGCGTACCGGTCGAGGCCGAGCAACAGCCGCACGGGCGCGGCCTCCTCGTCGTCCCCCGCCGCCCGGCCGCCGCCCGCAGGGGCCTCCACCGCGTCCCTGAAGACGAGGACGGCGCCGGACTCCACCGCGTCACGCACCGCCTCGTCCGGTTCCGGCACCGCCTGCCCGGCGAGCCCCTTCGCGATGTCGTCAACCGCCACGGCGGTGTGCCCGGCGAGGGCGGCGCGCTCCAGCAGCCACACCGCCAGCGCCCGCGTCCGCCGCTCGTCGCCAGGACCCGCCTCCGCGCCGAGCGTCGCCCGCGCGAAGCCGTCCGCCGCCTCGGGCCGCACGCCGGGCACGGCCAGCAGGCGCCACGGATCGTCCCGCAGCTCCCGCTCCGCGCCCTCGCCGAGCGCCGTGGCCACCGCGCCCGCCAGCGCCTCGGGCGCGCCCCCCGCCGCGAGCAGCGCGGGCAGCCCTTCCGGCACGGGCACGGGCGCCGCCGTACGCGCCGGGCGCGCGCGGGGCCCCGGCGGAACGGGCGTGGCGGGCCGCGCCGGGCGCGCCGGTTCGGCGAAGAACGACGAGGCGGGCCGCTCGCCGCTCTCCACGGCCTTCACCGCGGCCCGCAGTCTGGCCGCGGCGTCCTCCGGAGGCGGTGGCGATGCGTTGTCCGCGGTCACAGCGTGCTCCAGTCGTGGTCGGGATAGTGGTGCACCGGGGCCGAGACGTCGTCCAGGGCCCGGCTGATCTCCTCGGGAAGCGTAAGGTCCTCCACTGACAACGCCTCGTCGAGCTGCCGTGCCGTCCGCGCCCCGAGCAGCGGAGCCGCCACCCCCGGCCGGTCCCGCACCCACACGAGCGCCACCTGGGCGGGCGTCACCGCGAGCCCGTCCGCCGCTATCGTCACCGCGTCCACGATCCTGGCCGCCGCGTCGTCCAGGTACGGCGCGACGAACCCGGCCAGCCGCTCCGACGCGCCCCGCGAACCCGCCGGGCGCGCCCCGTTCCGGTACTTGCCCGTCAGCACGCCACGGCCCAGCGGCGACGACGGCAGCAGCCCCACGCCGAGGTCGAGCGCGCCGGGCAGCACCTCGCGCTCCACGCCCCGCTGCACCAGCGAGTACTCCATCTGCGTGCTCGCGAGACGGGTCCTCGCGCCCTGCCCCGCCAGCTGCCACGCCGCCGCTTTCGCGAGCTGCCAGCCGCTGAAGTCGGCGACCCCCGCGTAACGGGCCCTGCCGCTGCTCACCGCGATGTCCACGGCATGCAGCGTCTCCTCCAGCGGCGTCGCCGGATCGAAGGCGTGCACCTGCCACAGGTCCACGTGGTCCGTGCCCAGCCGTTCCAGCGACGCGTCCAGCGCCGCCAGCAGATGGCCGCGCGAGCCGTCCACCCTGCGGTACGGGTCCGGCACGCTGCCCGCCTTCGTCGCGAGCACCACGTCCCGGCGCGGCACCAGCGAGCCGACGAGCCGCCCCAGCAGCACCTCCGCGCCCCCGTCGCCGTACACGTCGGCGGTGTCCACCAGTGTGCCGCCCGCCTCCCAGAACGCCTTCAGCAGCTCCGCCGCGTCCTGCTCCCCGACATCCCTGCCCCAGGTGAGCGTGCCGAGGCCGAGCCGGGAGACGCGCAGGCCGGTGCGGCCCAGGTGCCTGAGTTCCATGGGCGTTGAGCGTACTTGCGGCCAGGCGTTACAGTCGCCGGGAGCGGCGGGTTACCCGTCGGTAAGCGGCGGCAGGAGGAGCGGACATGCGGCTCGGTGTGAATCTCGGCTACTGGGGCGCGGGCCTCGACGCGGACAACCTGGAGGTCGCCCGCGAGGCGGACAGGCTCGGCTACGCGGTCTGCTGGGCCGCCGAGGCGTACGGCTCGGACGCCCCGACCGTCCTCGCCTGGGTCGCCGCGCAGACCCGCCGCATCGACGTCGGCGCCGGAATCCTCCAGATCCCCGCCCGCGCCCCCGCCATGACGGCCATGACCGCCGCGACCCTCGACGCCCTCTCCGGCGGCCGCTTCCGCCTCGGCCTCGGCGTCTCGGGCCCGCAGGTGTCCGAGGGCTGGTACGGCGTACGGTTCGACCGCCCGCTCGCCCGCACCCGCGAGTACGTGGACATCGTCCGCACCGCCCTGTCCCGCGAACGGCTGACCCACCGGGGCGACCACTGGACGCTGCCCCTCCCGGACGGCCCCGGCAAGCCCATCAAGCTGACCGTCCACCCCGTCCGCCCCCGCATCCCGGTGTACATCGCCGCCATCGGCCCGAAGAACCTCGCCCAGACCGGCGAGATCGCCGACGGCGCCCTCCTCATCTTCTTCGCCCCCGAGCACGCCGAGGAGACGACGCTCCGTCACCTCAGGGAGGGCCGCGCGGCGGTGGGCGGCACGCTCGACGGCTTCGACGTCGTCCCGACCGTGCCCCTCGCCGTCGGCGACGACCTCGACACCCTCGCCGACCACTTCCGCCCCTACACAGCCCTGTATGTCGGCGGCATGGGCAGCCGCGAGCAGAACTTCTACAACCGCCTCGCCCGCCGCATGGGCTACGAGCGCGAGGCCGCCGAGATCCAGGACCGCTACCTGGCCGGCGACCGCGACGGCGCCGCCGCGGCCGTACCCCGCAGCCTGATCGACGCGACCACCCTCATCGGCCCCGTCGAGCGCATCGCCGACCGCATGCGCGCCTACGCCGACGCGGGCGTCACCACCCTCTCCCTCGCCCCCGCCGGCCTCACGCTCGACGAACGCCTCGCCGGGCTGCGCGCGGGCGTCGAGGCACTGGAACGCGCGGGGCTCGCCTGACCCCCCGCCGCCGCGGCGGCCTAGGCTGACGCCATGCCCACTCTGCTGCTCCTGCGCCACGGCCGGACCACCGCCAACTCCTCCGGCCTGCTCGCCGGCCGCGCGCCCGGCGTCAGCCTCGACGAGTACGGGACCTCCCAGGCCGCCGCGCTGCCCGCGCGCCTGTCCGGCATCCCCCTGGCCGCCGCCGTCCACAGCCCCCTCCAGCGCTGCGCCGAGACTTTGGCGCCGCTCCTGGCGGAACGCCCCGGCCTGCCCGTCCACGTGGAGGAGCGGGTCACCGAGTGCGACTACGGGGAGTGGACCAACCGCGCGCTCCGGGATCTCGCCGACGAGCCGCTGATGGCCACCGTCCGCGTCCAGCCGTCCGCCGTCACGTTCCCCGGCGGCGAGTCGATGCGCGCCATGCAGGCGCGGGTCGCCGACGCCGCCCGCGACTGGGACGCCCGCGTCGCGGCGGAGCACGGCCCCGACGCGGTCTGGCTGATGTGCACCCACGGCGACAACATCAAGGCGATCACCGCCGACGCGCTCGGACTCCACCTCGACCTCTTCCAGCGGCTGGCCCCGCACCCGGCGTCCGTCACCGCGATCCGGTATGGAATCCCGCCGCTGCTCCTGCGTTTCGGCGATACGGGCGACCTCGCCGAGTTCGTCCCCCGGACGGAAGCGGCGGAACGCGACACCGCCGAGGCCACCGAGACCCCGGTGGGCGGTGGCGCCTGACCACGGTGATCGCGAAGCGCAGTAGGGTTCCCTTGTCCCCACGCAACCGACACCAGGAGCAGTGCGTGTCCCGTCAGGTGTTCCTCTACGACCCGCCCGACCGCTTTGTCGCCGGGACGGTCGGGCTGCCTGGCCGCCGTACCTTCTTCCTGCAGGCCACGGCGGCGGGCCGCACCACCAGCGTCGCCCTGGAGAAGGCGCAGGTGGAGGCGCTCGCCGAGCGCATCGACGAACTGCTGGACGAGGTCGTCCGCAGATCCGGCGGCAACACCACCGTCCCCGCCGTCGCCCCCTCCGAACTCGCCGACACGGGCCCCCTGGAGACCCCGGTCGAGGAGGAGTTCCGCGTCGGCACGATGGCCCTCGCCTGGGACAGCGACAACGAGCGGATGATCGTGGAGGCGCAGGCCCTCGTCGAGCTGGAGGTGGAGACCGAGGAGGAGTTCGCCGAGGCCGAGGAGCGGCTGCTGCGCGACGACGAGAACGGCCCGCCGATGCTGCGGGTGCGCCTCAGCGGCACCATGGCCCGCGCGTTCGCCAAACGGGCCCTTGAGGTCGTCAACGCGGGCCGCCCGCCGTGCCCCCTGTGCAGCCTGCCGCTCGACCCGGAGGGACACGTATGTCCGCGCCAGAACGGATACCGCCGCAGCCGGGCGTGACCGGCGCGGACACGCACGCCACGCTGGCCCGGGGCGGGCTGACCGTGCGCGGGCGCATCACCGACGCCTCCAACGCGGTGCTCTACGCCGTCGCCGAGCTGGACGGGCACCTCGTGCCGTGCGTCTACAAACCGGTGCGGGGCGAGCGGCCCCTGTGGGACTTCCCGGACGGGAACCTGGCGCAGCGCGAGGTCGCCGCGTACGAGGTCTGCCGCGCGCTCGGCTGGGACATCGTGCCCACCACCGTGCTGCGCGACGGGCCGTTCGGCGTCGGGATGTGCCAGCGCTGGATCGGCCCGCTGCCGGACGCCGAGGACGCCGGGGAGCCGGAGGACGTCCCCGGGCCGGGCGACCTGCTCGCCCTCGTGGACACCGAGGAGCCGCCGCCCGGCTGGAGGGCGGTCGGTCTCGTCCAGCTGGACGACGACGGCCCCGACGGCACCGCCCTGCTCGTCCACCTCGACGACGAACGCCTCCGCCGCGTCGCCGCCCTCGACGCCGTCATCAACAACGGCGACCGCAAGGGCGGCCACCTCCTCCCCACCGCCGGCGGCGCGCTGCACGGCATCGACCACGGCGTCACCTTCCACACCGACAACAAGCTCCGCACCCTCCTGTGGGGCTGGGCCGGCGAACCGCTGCCCGACGCCGTCCTGGCCGCCCTGCGCGGCCTCGCCGCCGCCCTCGCCGAAGACGCCCCCCTCACCGCGCGCCTGCGCGAACTGCTCACCGGCGACGAGATCGCCGCCCTCCGCGCCAGGACCGCCGCCCTCGTGCGGGACGGCCGCCACCCCCTGCCGAGCGGCGAGTGGCCCGCCATCCCCTGGCCCCTGGTCTGACCCGCGCCCCCGGCCCGGCGGGCACGCCGTGTCGTGCGGTGCCCGCCTCGCCGGTTAGGCTCGGGCGCATGCATGCCTGGCCTCCCTCCACAGTCCCCGTTCTGCCCGGTCAGAGCCCTGAACTGTCGATCCACGACACCGCGACCGGCGGCCGGGTGACCCTGACGCCCGGCCCGGTCGCCCGTATCTACGTCTGCGGCATCACCCCGTACGACGCCACGCACATGGGACACGCGGCCACCTACACCGCGTTCGACCTCGTCCAGCGGCTGTGGCTGGACACGAAACGCCAGGTCAGGTACGTCCAGAACGTCACCGACATCGACGACCCGCTGCTGGAGCGCGCCGCCGCCACCGGCGAGGACTGGACGGCGCTCGCGGAGCGCGAGACGGCGCTCTTCCGCGAGGACATGACCGCCCTGCGCAACCTGCCCCCCGAGGCGTACGTGGGCGCCGTCGAGTCCATACCGCGCATCGTGCCCGTCATCGAGCGGCTGCGCGCACTCGGCGCGGCGTACGACGTCGAGGGCGACACGTACTTCTCCGTGGACGCCGACCGGGACTTCGGCGGCGTCTCCCACTACGACGCCTCCGTGATGCGCGCCCTGTCGGCCGAGCGCGGCGGCGACCCCGACCGGCCGGGCAAGAAGAACGCGCTCGACCCGCTGCTGTGGCGCGCGGCACGCCCCGGCGAGCCCTCCTGGGACGGTGCGAGCCTCGGCCCCGGGCGCCCCGGCTGGCACATCGAGTGCGTCTCCATCGCGCTCGACCACCTCGGCATGGGCTTCGACGTCCAGGGCGGCGGCTCCGACCTGGTCTTCCCGCACCACGAGATGGGCGCCTCCCACGCGCAGGTCCTCACCGGTGAGCAGCCGTTCGCGGCGAGCTACGTGCACGCCGGGATGGTGGCGTACGAGGGCGAGAAGATGTCCAAGTCGAAGGGCAACCTCGTCCTCGTCTCGAAGCTCCGCGCGGCGGGCGTGGACCCGGCCGCCATCCGGCTGGCGCTGCTCGCGCACCACTACCGCTCCGACTGGGAGTGGACCGACGAGGTGCTGGAGAGCGCCGTGCGCCGCCTCGCCCGCTGGCGCGCGGCCGTCTCGCGGCCCGACGGCCCCCCGGCCGACGGGCTGGTGGCGGAGGTGCGGGCCGCGCTCGCCGACGACCTGGATGCCCCGGCGGCGCTGGCCGCCGTCGACCGCTGGGCGGCGGCGCAGGAGGCGGACGGCGGCACGGACACCGGCGCCCCCGGTGTCGTGAGCCGGGCGGTGGACGCGCTGCTGGGCGTCGCGGTCTGACACCGGCGCACCCCGCACGGCGGAGGGCCGGCACCCGCCCGGGTGCTCGGGGTCCGGCCCTCCGCCGCGTGTCTCTCACTCCTCCGGTTCGCCCGGCTCCTGCCGCTCCGGCTCGCCGCCGCCCTCGGCGGGGCGCCTGCCGCGCCTGCCGCCCCGGCTGCCCGGGTCCCGCAGGTATGTGCCGGACTCGCCGCCGGGCGGCTGCCCGTCGCGGCGGCGCAGGTAGCGTTCGAACTCCTTGGCGATCGCCTCGCCGCTCGCCTCCGGCAGCTCCGCCGTGTCCCGCGCCTCCTCCAGCGATTTCACGTACTCGGCGACCTCGCTGTCCTCGGCGGCCAGCTGGTCCACGCCGATCTGCCAGGCGCGGGCGTCCTCGGGCAGGTCGCCCAGGGGCATGCCGAGCCCGAGAAGGTCCTCCAGCGCGTGCAGCAGGGCGAGGGAGGCCTTGGGGTTCGGCGGCTGGGCGACGTAGTGCGGCACGGCGGCCCACAGCGTGACGGCCGGGACCCCGGCGTGGGTGCACGCCTCCTGGAGGATGCCGACGATGCCGGTCGGGCCCTCGTACCGCGACTCCTCCAGGTCGAGGGTGCGCGCCAGGTCCTCGTCGGACGTCACGCTCGTCACCGGAACCGGACGCGTGTGCGGGGTGTCGCCCAGCAGCGCGCCGAGGACGACGACCATCTCGACGCCGAGCTCGTGCGCGAAACCGAGGATCTCGTTGCAGAACGAGCGCCACCGCATGCTCGGCTCGATGCCGCGTACCAGCACCAGGTCGCGGCGCTTGACCGGCCCGTTCTCCGACCCGATCCGCACCACGGACAGGCGGGTCGTCGGCCAGGTGATGCGGCGGACTCCGGCGTCCAGCCAGATGTGCGGCCGGTTGACCTGGAAGTCGTAGTAGTCCTCGGCGTCCAGCGCCGCGAACACCTCGCCCTTCCACTCGCGCTCCAGGTGCGCGACCGCGGCCGACGCGGCGTCACCCGCGTCGTTCCATCCTTCGAACGCGGCCACCATGACCGGGTCAACCAGCTCGGGAACCCCTTCGAGCTCGATCACCCAGCGCCTCCTCCCGGCCGGTGCGGAACGGGCGCCCCACCCCGGCTGACGATGTCTTCGTGCGGCCCCAGCCTACGGCGTGACCGTTCCCAGCCCGCAGTCCTCGTACGCCTGGGCCCCGGCGGGGCCTGGGCCTGTCCGGCGGACCCTGCCTGTCTCACGACGCGGGCATGGGGGCACCTCCCTGGCCTCCGGGGCCTGGGAGAACCCCGCTGCCCTGCCGCATCGCGCGGACACTGCCGGGTACGAGCTGCGATCCGGCGCCTCGCGATGCACCGCATCCGGAGGCTCCCCCAGCCGCCAGGCCGGGGGAGCCGCGAGCCCGCGCCAGGATCCGCCGGACAGGCCCAGGGGGAACGCGCGGGGGAACGCCGTCGGCCCGCCGCCGCTCAGCCGCCCAGCACCCCGGCGACGCGCGCCCGCACCTCCTCCGTGTCCAGACCGCGCACCACCAGCGTCAGGCGGCGGCGCAGCACGTCGTCCACCGTGTCCGCCCACTCGCGGTCACGCGCGTAGACGACCTGCGCCCAGATGTCGGGCCCGTCCGGGTGCACGCGCGCGCCGAGCACCGGGTCCTCGCGGACGAGCTGCACGACATCGAACGCCAGCGACCCGTAGTGCGTGGCCAGGTGGCGCGCCGTGTGCTCGTCGATGCCGGACGGCGGCGGGTCGGCCAGCAGCCGGTGCGCGACGGCGTCCGGGTTGGCGACACCCGGCAGCGGGGCGTGGCGCACCAGGCCGGAGACGGGCGCCATGTCCTCGGCGACCGGGCTGCCCGGCAGGGTGGCCAGCTTCTCCAGCACGGTCCTGCCGATGTGCCGGTACGTCGTCCACTTGCCGCCCGCGACGGACAGCATGCCGCCGCGTCCCTCGGTGACCACGGTCTCGCGCCGCGCCGACTCGACGCCGCCGGGACCGCCGGGCAGCACGCGCAGCCCGGCGTACGCGTAGGTGATGAGGGAACAGTCCAGGTGCTCGGACCGTACCGACAGCGCCGCCTCGTCGAGGATCTGCGCGATGTCGGCCTCGGTGGGCGCCACTTCGCCCGGGTCGCCCTCGTACTGCTCGTCGGTCGTGCCCAGCAGCAGCTGGTCCTCCCAGGGCAGGGCGAACGTGACGCGGTACTTGTCCACGGGCGTCGCCAGCGCGGCGCGCCAGGGGACGGTGCGGCGCAGCACCAGGTGCGCGCCCTTCGACAGCCGGATGCTCGGCGCGGCGTCCGGGTCCTCCATGCCGCGCAGGTGGTCCACCCAGGGGCCGGTCGCGTTGAGGACGAGGCGCGCGTCGACGCCGAACTCGGCGCCGTCGAGCCCGTCGCGCAGCTCGGCGCCCGTGACGCGGCCCCGGGTGAAGCGCAGCCCGGTGACCTGCGCGTGGTTGAGGACTTCGGCGCCCGCCCCGACCGCGGCCCGCACGGTCATGACGGCGACGCGGGAGTCGTTCATCTGGTGGTCGCCGTAGACGGCGACGGCCTTCAGGCCCTCGGTGCGCAGCGCCGGGTTGGCGGCCGCCGCGGCGGCGGGGGAGATGACCCGGCCGACGCCGTCGCCGAACGCGGACAGCGCGGAGTAGGCGAAGACGCCCGCGCCGAGCTTGGCCGCGCCGTGCGGGCCGCCCTTGTAGACGGGGAGGTGGAAGGTGAGGGGGTTGACGAGGTGGGGGGCGACGTCGCGGGAGAGGATGCGCCGCTCGTGGTGGTTCTCGGCGACCAGCCGGACCGCGCCGGTCTGGAGGTAGCGCAGGCCGCCGTGGACGAGCTTGGAGGAGGCGGACGAGGTGGCGCCGGCGAAGTCGCCGGCGTCCACCATCGCCACCCGCAGACCCGACTGCGCGGCGTGCCAGGCCACCGAGGTGCCGAGGATGCCGCCCCCCACGACGAGCAGGTCCCAGGTCGTCGAGGAGAGGCGGTCACGGGTGTGGGCCCGGCGTTCGGCCCGGTCGCGGGCGGCCGTGTCGGACGGGCCCGGGGCGGTCAGGGTGGCGGTGGCCGACTCTGCGGTCGGGTGCGGGTTGTTCATACGATCAGCTCTCTCCTTCCAGCCAGCCCATGGTGCGCTGCACGGCCTTGAGCCAGTACTTGTACTGCTTGTCGCGCTCCCCGGCGTCCATCTGCGGGGTCCACTCGGCGTCCTGGCTCCAGTTGTCCCGCAGGTCCTCGATGTTCTCCCAGAAGCCGACGGCGAGCCCGGCGGCGTACGCGGCGCCCAGGCAGGTCGTCTCCGCCACCACGGGGCGGACCACGGGGACGTCGAGGAAGTCGGAGATGTTCTGCATGAGCAGGTTGTTCGCCGTCATGCCGCCGTCCACCTTGAGGGTGGTCAGCTCGGTGCCCGAGTCCTTGCGCATCGCGTCCACGATCTCGCGGGTCTGCCAGGCCGTCGCCTCCAGCACGGCGCGCGCGATGTGGGCCTTCGTCACGTACCGGGTGAGGCCCGCGATCACGCCCCGGGCGTCGGACTGCCAGTACGGCGCGAACAGGCCGGAGAACGCGGGCACGACGTACGCGCCGCCGTTGTCGTCGACCGAGCGCGCCAGCTCCTCGATCTCCGGCGCGCTGCTGATCAGGCCGAGCTGGTCGCGCATCCACTGGACGAGTGAGCCGGTGACGGCGATCGAGCCCTCCAGCGCGAAGACGGCCGGCTGGTCGCCGATGCGGTAGCCGACGGTCGTCACCAGGCCGGCGTACGAGTTGATGATGTCGGTGCCGGTGTTCATCAGCAGGAACGTTCCGGTGCCGTAGGTCGACTTGCCCTCGCCGACCGAGAAGCAGGTCTGGCCGAACAGCGCGGCCTGCTGGTCGCCGAGCGCCGAGGCGACCGGCACGCCGTCCAGGACGCCGCCCTTGGCCGTCCCGTACACCTCGGACGAGGAGCGGATCTCGGGCAGCAGGGACATCGGGACGCCGATGGAGTTGCAGATCTTCTCGTCCCACTGGAGCGTCCGCAGGTCCATCAGCAGGGTGCGGGACGCGTTGGTGACGTCCGTGACGTGCACGCCGCCGTCGGGGCCGCCCGTGAGGTTCCAGATCACCCAGGAGTCCATGGTGCCGAACAGCAGCTCGCCGCGTTCGGCGCGCTCCTGGAGGCCCTCGACGTTGTCCAGCAGCCAGCGGATCTTGGGCCCGGCGAAGTACGACGCCAGCGGCAGGCCGGTCTGGCGGCGGAAGCGGTCCTGGCCGACGTTGCGGCCCAGCTCCTTGCAGAGCGCGTCGGTGCGGGTGTCCTGCCAGACGATCGCGTGGTGCACGGGCTCACCGGTCGCCTTGTCCCACAGCATGGTGGTCTCGCGCTGGTTGGTGATGCCGATCGCCTTGACGTTCTCCTTGGAGATCTTCGCCTTGGTGAGCGCTCCGGCGAGCACCTCCTGCACGTTGGTCCAGATCTCGGCGGCGTCGTGCTCGACCCAGCCTGGCTTGGGCAGGAACTGCTCGTGCTCCTTCTGCTCGATGGCCACGATGTTCCCGCCGTGGTCGAAGACGATGCAGCGGCTTGACGTCGTGCCCTGGTCGATGGCCGCGATGTACTCGCGCTGGCCGGTGGTCGATGTGTCCGACATGAGGCGGCTCCTGTGGTCGGTGGGGGAGTGGCTGCGGCGCGCGGTGGCCCTCAGAACAGCGCGGTGTGGATGCCCGCGGCGATCGCGGCGCCGGCCAGCGGGCCGACGATCGGGATCCAGGCGTAGCTCCAGTCGGAGCCGCCCTTGTTGGGCAGCGGCAGCAGCGCGTGCACGATGCGGGGCCCGAGGTCACGCGCCGGGTTGATCGCGTACCCGGTCGGGCCGCCGAGGGACAGGCCGATGCCGACGACGACCAGGGCGACCATCAGGCCGCCGGTGCCGGAGAGGGTCAGCCCGTCGTTGAGCCCGATGCCGAGTACCAGCAGGACCAGCACGGCGGTGGCGACGATCTCGGTGGTGAGGTTCTGCACCGTGTTCCGGATCTCCGGGGCGGTGGCGAAGATGCCGAGGACCGGGCCCGGCTCGCCTCTCGTGGCGGGTTCGCGCTCCTCGACCTCCGCGTCCTCCTCCTCGAACGCGCGGGGGCCCGGTGTGCGGGAGCCGCTCTCGGCGTTGAGGGTGCGCAGTTGCTCCTGGAAGTGGCCGTAGTAGGCGAGCCACATCAGCACGGCGCCGATGATCGCGCCCACGAGCTGGCCCGCGATGTAGGTGGGCACGTCGTTCCACTCGCCGCTGTCGATGGCGATGCCGAGGGTGACGGCCGGGTTCAGGTGCGCGCCGGAGAGCTGGGTGGAGACGTAGACACCGGAGAGCACGCCGATGCCCCAGCCGAAGGAGATGGCCACCCATCCGGCGTCGAACGATTTTGACTTGGTCAGGATCACACCGGCGACGACGCCGGTGCCTAGCACGATCAGTACGGCGGTCCCGAGGACCTCACCGAAGAAGATGTGGAGGCTGGACATCCGCGACTCCTTTGTCCTCCGCCCAGGGGTCTCCCGGGCGTTGTCCGTCCAGTGTTCGGCAATGCCGACCAGTGAACGGGAGTGTTCTCTCCGGAACACCTGCCGTCAAGGGGATCGCGGCAGATATTCGACTGATATACCTATTGTCCTAAAAACGGCCGGAGCCGAGATCCCGCGACACGGCGCGCGCGCAGTCCCGGACCGCCGCCACCAGTCCCGGCCGCGGCTCCCCACCGGACAGCACACGCTCCACCGCGCCGGTGATTCCCACGGCTCCGACGGGTGCCCCGCGCCTGTCGAGGACCGGCGCGGCGATCGAGGCCACGCCATCCCAGGTTTCCCCGACTTCGCTCGCCCATCCGCGTGAGCGCACCTCTTCCAGACCCCGGCGGAACGCCTCGGCGCCGGTCACGGTCCGCCCGGTGACGGCCGCGAGACCCGCCCCCACGGCCGCGTCGTACGCCGCCGGGTCGTAGGCGGCGAGCACCTTCCCGAGCGCCGTGCTGTGCAGCGGCTGCATCGTCCCCACCTCCTGTGCCTGACGCCTGTCGTCCGGGCGCAGGACGTGGTGGACGATCAGCACCCCGTGCCGGTGCGCCACCCCCAGGTACGCGCTCTCGCCGCTCGACCGCGCCAGATCGTCGGTCCACGCCAGGGCCCGCGCCCGCAGGTCGTGCGCGTCCAGGTAGCCGCTGCCGAGACGCAGCAGCTCCGCGCCCAGCCGGTACTTCCCCGACGAGGGGTCCTGCTCCACGAACCCCTCCTGCTGGAGCGTCCGCAGCAGACCGTGCGTGGTGCCCTTGGCGAGCCCGACCGACGCGGCGATGTCGGAGAGGCCGAGGCCGCGCTCCCCGCCCGCCAGCAGGCGCAGCACCGCCGCCGCGCGTTCGAGCGACTGAATGGTCCGCGCCATGGAGGCCGCCTCTCCTTGCCGTGCGATCACCTCGTCTGCCTCAGCCTGTCATTCGGCATTGTCGAACATCAGTGGGGTATGTCGATACCCGGGAGGCCGGGCACGAGTCTACGGGCGCCCTCCCGCCTGCCCCGCCGCTGCGACGCCACTCCCACCCCGCTCGCCCATGCGGTTAGGCTGACCCCGTGCGCGCCGTGCATCGCCGCGCATAGCCGACAGCCGTCGCACTCCCGGGAGCTTCCCCATGGCCTCGTCCAGCCCGTCCGTCGTCCCCCAGGCCCAGCGGGCCGCAGCGCTGCGTGAGGCGTTCGCCTCACGCGTCGTCGTCGCCGACGGCGGCATGGGCACCATGCTCCAGGCGCAGGACCCCTCCCTCGACGACTTCCAGCAGCTCGAAGGCTGCAACGAGGTCCTGAACGTCACGCGCCCCGACATCGTGCGCTCGGTCCACGATGCCTATTTCGCCGCCGGTGTGGACTGTGTGGAGACGAATACCTTCGGGGCCAACCTTTCGGCTCTGGGTGAGTACGACATCGCTGATCGCATCGCCGAGTTGTCGGAGGCGGGTGCGCGGATCGCGCGCGATGCCGCCGACGCCCTTGCCGCGGCGGATGGCCGCCTGCGCTGGGTCCTCGGCTCCATCGGCCCCGGCACCAAGCTCCCCACCCTTGGTCACGTCGGCTACACCGAGCTGCGCGACGCCTACCAGCGCAACTCCGAAGGGCTCGTCACCGGCGGCGCGGACGCCCTGTTGATCGAGACCAGCCAGGACCTCCTCCAGACGAAGGCCGCTGTCCTCGGCGCCCGGCGGGCTCTGAATGCCACGGGCGTCGATCTGCCGGTGATCGTGCACGTGACTGTCGAGACGACGGGAACGATGCTTCTGGGCTCTGAGATCGGTGCCGCGCTGACCGCGCTGGCGCCCCTGGGCATCGACATGATCGGCCTCAACTGTGCCACCGGCCCCGCCGAGATGCGGGAGCACCTGCGCCACCTCGCCCGCCACGCCGGACTCCCGCTGTCCTGCATGCCGAACGCGGGCCTGCCCATCCTCGGCAAGGACGGCGCGCACTACCCGCTCACCCCGGCGGAACTCGCCGACGCGCACGAGACGTTCGTCGGCGAGTACGGTCTGTCCCTCGTCGGCGGCTGCTGCGGCACCACGCCTGAGCACCTGCGCCAGGTCGTCGAACGCGTACGCGACCTGACCCCCACCCCGCGCGACCCCAGGCCCGAGCCGGGTGCTTCCTCCCTCTACCAGTCTGTCCCCTTCCGCCAGGACACCTCCTACCTGGCCATCGGCGAGCGCACCAACGCCAACGGCTCCAAGAAGTTCCGCGAGGCCATGCTGGACGGCCGCTGGGACGACTGCGTCGAGATGGCCCGCGACCAGATCCGCGAGGGCGCGCACCTGCTCGACCTGTGCGTGGACTACGTCGGCCGCGACGGCGTCGCCGACATGCGCGAACTGGCCGGGCGCCTCGCCACCTCCTCCACCCTCCCCATCGTGCTCGACTCGACCGAGCCCGCCGTCCTCCGGGCGGGTCTGGAGAAGCTGGGTGGCCGGGCTGTCATCAACTCGGTGAACTACGAGGACGGTGACGGGCCCGGCTCGCGTTTCGCGAAGGTCACCGCGCTCGCCAAAGAGCATGGTGCCGCCCTGATGGCCCTCACTATTGACGAGCAGGGGCAGGCGCGCACCGCCGAACACAAGGTCGCCATCGCCGAGCGGCTGATCGCCGACCTCACCGGGAACTGGGGCATCGCGGAGAGCGACATCCTCATCGACTGTCTGACTTTCACGATCTGCACGGGTCAGGAGGAGTCCCGTAAGGACGGGGTCGCGACCATCGAGGCGATCCGTGAGCTGAAGCGCCGCCACCCGGATGTGCAGACGACGCTGGGCCTGTCCAACATCTCTTTCGGCCTCAACCCGGCCGCCCGTCTCGTTCTCAACTCGGTGTTCCTGGACGAGTGTGTGAAGGCGGGTCTGGATTCGGCGATCGTGCACGCGGCGAAGATCCTGCCGATCGCGCGGATCGAGCCGGAGCAGGTGGAGGTCGCTCTCGACCTCGTCCATGACCGCCGCCGTGAGGGATACGACCCGCTCCAGCGTTTCCTGGAGCTGTTCGAGGGCGCGACCGCCGCGTCGCTGAAGGCGGGCAAGGCCGAGGAACTCGCCGCTCTTCCTCTGGAGGAGCGGCTTCAGCGGCGCATCGTCGAGGGTGAACGCAACGGCCTGGAGGCCGACCTCGACGCGGCCCTCGCGCAGCGCCCGGCGCTTCAGATCGTGAATGAGACGCTGCTGGCGGGGATGAAGGTCGTCGGTGAACTCTTCGGCTCGGGCCGGATGCAGCTGCCGTTCGTTCTCCAGTCCGCCGAGGTGATGAAGACGGCCGTCGCCCACCTCGAACCGCACATGGACAAGACCGACGACGCGGGCAAGGGCACCATCGTCCTGGCCACCGTGCGCGGCGACGTCCACGACATCGGCAAGAACCTCGTGGACATCATCCTCACCAACAACGGCTACACCGTCGTCAACCTCGGTATCAAGCAGCCCGTCTCCGCGATCCTGGACGCCGCCGCCGAGCACCGCGCCGACGTCATCGGCATGTCCGGGCTCCTGGTGAAGTCCACCGTGATCATGAAGGAGAACCTGGAGGAGCTCAACCGCCGCGGCATGGCCACCGACTACCCGGTCATCCTCGGCGGCGCCGCCCTCACCCGCGCCTACGTCGAACAGGACCTCCACGACATCTACGAGGGCGAGGTCCGCTACGCCCGCGACGCGTTCGAGGGCCTGCGCCTGATGGACGCCCTGGTCGCGGTCAAGCGCGGTATCCCCGGCGCCGGTCTGCCCGAGTTGAAGCAGCGCCGCGTCGCCCGCAGGACCGCCACCCTCCCCGAACCCGACGAGACGGCGGTGCCCGCGCGTTCGGATGTGGCGACCGACGTGCCCGTCCCGGTGGCCCCGTTCCTGGGCACCCGCGTCATCAAAGGCATCCCGCTGAAGGAGTACGCCGGGTGGCTGGACGAGGACGCGCTCTTCAAGGGGCAGTGGGGCCTCAAGGCCTCCCGCGCCGGTGAGGGGCCCGGCTACGAGGACCTGGTCGAGAGCGAGGGCCGCCCCCGGCTGCGGGCCCTCCTCGACCGCCTCCACACCGGTAACCTGCTGGAAGCCGCCGTCGTCTACGGCTACTTCCCCTGCCAGGCGGAGGGCAACGACCTGGTCATCCTCGACGAGGACGGCAAGGAACGCACCCGCTTCACGTTCCCCCGCCAGCGCCGCGGCCGCCGCCTGTGCCTGGCGGACTTCTTCCGCCCGGCCGAGAGCGGGCAGATGGACATCGTCGCGCTCCAGACCGTCACCATCGGCCCCCGCGTCAGCGGCGCGACCGCCGAACTGTTCGCCGCCGACGCCTACCGCGACTACCTCGAACTCCACGGCCTGTCCGTCCAGCTCGCCGAAGCCCTCGCCGAGTACTGGCACGCCCGCGTCCGCACCGAACTGGGCATCGCCGACCACGACCCCGCACAACTCGCCGGCATGTTCCGCACCGAATACCAAGGCTGCCGCTACTCCCTCGGCTACCCCGCCTGCCCCGACCTCGAAGACCGCGCCAAGATCGCCGAACTGCTGGAACCCGAACGCATCGGCGTCACCCTCTCCGAGGAGTTCCAGCTCCACCCCGAGCAGTCCACCGACGCCATCGTCCTCCACCACCCCGAAGCCAGTTACTTCAACGCGCGCTGACCTGGCGCTGCTCCGTCCGGGTGTCGCAGCTCCATACGGGTGACACAGGGCAGGACGCCACGACCAGCGGCGACGTAGACTGATCGATCCGGTACAGGCCGGTCGTCCCCGCGGGGACGACCGGCCTTCTGGCCCCTTATGGAGGTGCGCGCGGATGACGAGTTCCTTTCCCGCCCTCGACACCAGGACTCCGCACGGAGCCGGCCCCCAGGCCGTCCTGCTCGACATGGACGGCACGCTGGTCGACACCGAGGGGTTCTGGTGGGACGCCGAGGTGGAGGTCTTCGGCGCCCTCGGACACGTGCTCGGTGAGGAGCACCGCGACATCGTCGTGGGCGGCCCCATGACCCGCAGCGCCGGCTACCTCATCGAGGTGACCGGCGCCGACATCACCCTCGACGCGGTACGCGACCTGCTGAACGCGGCCTTCCTCCGCCGCCTCGAACGCGGCGTGCCGCTCATGCCGGGCGCCCGCGACCTGCTCACCGGACTGGCCGCGCGGAGCGTCCCCGCCGCCCTCGTCTCGGCGTCCCACCGCACCGTCATCGACCGGATGCTCCGCTCCCTCGGCGCCCACCACTTCGCCGCCACCGTCGCGGGCGACGAGCTGGAGCGCACCAAGCCGCACCCCGACCCGTACCTCGCCGCCGCAGCGCGGCTCGGCGCCGACCCGGCCCGCTGCGTCGCCGTGGAGGACACCCCCACCGGCGTCGCCTCGGCGGAGGCCGCCGGCTGCCGCGTGATCGCCGTGCCGTCCGTGGCCCCCATCGGGCCCGCGCCCGGCCGGACCGTCGTCGGCTCGCTTGCGGAGATCGACATGGCGCTGCTGCGCACGGTCGCCGCCGCGCCCGTGCCGCGCGGCGCCACCGGCACGGCGGGCGCCCCGGCCGTCCCGTGACGCTCCCCGGTGCCGCCGCGCCTCCGCCGATCCACTAGGGTCACGCAACGTGACGTCCCACCGCCCGCGCACGGCCCTCCCGGCCGCCGCCCTCGCCGCCGCCCTCCTCCTCACCGGCTGCTGGTGGGGCGGCGGCACGGACGGCGAGGGCGAGCCCGTCGTCATGGGCACGACGGACACGGTGCGCACGCTCGACCCGGCCGGCGCTTACGACCCGGGGTCCTGGCTCATCACCGGCAACGTCTTCCAGTCCCTGCTCAGCCTGCCGCCGGGCGGCACCGCGCCGCAGCCCGAGGCCGCCGACGAGTGCGGCTTCACCGACCGCGTCAGCCGCCGCTTCACCTGCCGCCTGCGCGGCGACCTGACGTTCGCCGACGGCGACGGCCTGACCAGCCACGACGTCAAGTACTCGTTCGAGCGGACCCTGCGGATCGACGCGCCGCACGGCCCCGCCGCCCTGCTCTCCGCCATCGACCGCATCGACACACCCGACGACCGGACCGTCACCTTCCACCTCAGCCGCCCCGACGCCACGTTCGCCCAGAAGATCGCCACC
Organism: Streptomyces sp. MS19; assembly: GCF_047200595.1. Classification (NCBI taxonomy): domain Bacteria; kingdom Bacillati; phylum Actinomycetota; class Actinomycetes; order Kitasatosporales; family Streptomycetaceae; genus Streptomyces; species Streptomyces sp. MS19. The sequence continues at coordinate 167,006 of NZ_JBJZOH010000004.1, forward strand.
CCGGCGGGCGCCATCGTGGACCACCGCGCCTACCCGGCCGACTCCCTGCGCACCGACGACAGCACGGACGGCTCCGGCGTCTACACGCTGGAGGGCCTGGACGGGGACACCGCCGTCCTCGCCGTCAACTCCCGCTACCAGGGACCGGCCGACATCCGGAACTCCGGCATGACCATCCGCTTCCACCCCGGCGACGAACGCGGCCTGCGCGACGCGCTCACCGACGGCACCGTCGACCTCGCCTACCGCGGTCTCACCGCCGGCGACCTCGCGGACCTGCGCGACGGCGACCGGTTCACCACCGTCAGCGGCAGCGGCCTGGAGGCGCAGTACCTGGTGCCCGACCCCGCCGACCCCGTGACGGGCGACCCCGCGGTCCGCCGCGCCCTGGCCCAGCTGATCGACCGCGACGCGCTGCTGCGCGGCCTCCTCCCCGAGACCGCCGAGCCGCTGTACTCCCTTCTCCCGGCCGGGGTCCTGGGCCACACGACGCCCTTCGCCGACCTCTACGGCGACCGCCCACGCCCGAACGGCGCCCGCGAGGAACTGCGCGACGCCGGACACATCGACACCCTCCCGCTCACCCTGTGCGCCTCACCGGAGCGGTCAGGCCCCGACGCCACGGCCGCCGCCGACCGGATCGCCGCCCAACTGGAGGCGGACGGCCTGTTCCGCGTCACGGTGCGCACGCTGTCCGGCACCGACCTGGACGAAGCGGCGCGGGACGGCGGCGGCGCCTGCCCGCTGGCCCTGCACGGCTGGAGCCCGGTCTATCCCGACCCGGACAGCTTCCTCCAGCCCCTCCTCGGCGCGGGCGGCGTCCTGACCGCCCCCTACGACTCCGACCACGTCACCGGCGACCTCGTCCCGGCCACCGAGCGCGAGACCGACCGCGAACGCGCCGCCGACGACCTCGCCGCGATCCAGGAGGCCGTCGCGGCGGACCTGCCCCTCATCCCGCTGTGGCAGGACCGGCGGCAGGCGGTCGCCGCCCGGGGCGTCACCGGCCTGCGCTGGGCTCTCGACAGCGCGACCACGTTCCGCTTCTGGGAGATCGCCAAGGACCCCGGCTGACCTCCGGCGCCCGGTCGCGGCGGACGTGTCAGGGCTGTCCGCCACACACCGCCTCGGCCTGCCCCCCAGCCCGGCGGCGGGCGGCGGCATGTGCCGGACGCGGCTCGTACCCGGTCGTACCCTCCGCGATGGGACGACGCGGCGAGGTGCGGTGACCGGCGGCGCGTGCCACGCAAGATCCGGACGACACGACCTAACTGCCCGGCCGCACCAGGCCGCTCTCGTACGCGAACACCGCCGCCTGCACCCGGTCGCGCAGCTCCAGCTTCGTCAGCACGTGGCCCACATGCGTCTTCACCGTCGTCTCGCTGACGAACAGGTCCGCCGCGATCTCCGCGTTCGACAGCCCACGGGCCACCAGCTTCAGCACCTCGACCTCGCGCTCGGTCAGCCGCCGCAGCGTGTCGGGCACCGGCTCCTCGCCCGACGGCAGCCGCTCGGCGTACATGTCGAGCAGGCGCCGCGTCACGCTCGGCGCCAGCATCGCCTCGCCCGCCGCCACCACCCTGATCGCCTGCACCAGGTCCGCCGCCGGAGCGTCCTTCAGCAGGAAGCCGCTCGCACCCGCCCGGAGCGCCTCCACCACGTACTCGTCCAGGTCGAAGGTGGTCAGCACCAGCACCTTCACGGGACCGTCGTGCCCCGGCCCGGTGATCTGCCGCGTCGCCTCCACGCCGTCCATGCGCGGCATGCGGATGTCCATCAGCACCACGTCCGGCTGGAGCGCCCGCACCTGCTCCAGCGCCTGGAGACCGTCCCCGGCCTCGCCGACCACCGCCACGTCGGGCTCGGCCTCCAGAATCATGCGGAAACCGGTGCGCAGCAGCGGCTGGTCATCGACGAGCAGCACGCGAATGGGCATGGGCCAGCCTTCGTTCCGGGGACGCCGTGGGCGCGGAGCGCCACCGGCCATTCTCGCTCACGCGCCCGCTTCCGCCGTGTCCGGCCGCTCTCCCGCGCCCACGCCCCCCGCCCCGCCGTCCACCGGCGCGCCCTGTCCGGGCAGCAGCGGCAGCGCCGTCTGGATCGACAGCGGGTACGGCGGGGGAGTGCCCCCGAACTCCGGACAGCGCGCCTGGTGGTCGCACCAGCCGCACAGCTTGCTGCGGCTCGGCCGCCAGTCGCCGGTCTCCGTGGCCTGCCGGATCGCGTGCCACAGCGCGACGAGCTTGCGCTCCACACCCAGCAGGTCAGACTCCTCCGGGTCGTACGTCAGGATGTCGCCGCTGCCCAGGTAGACGAGCTGGAGGCGCCTCGGCACCGCGCCGCGCAGCCGCCACAGCACCAGCGCGTAGAACTTCATCTGGAACAGCGCCGCCCCCGCGTACTGCGGGCCCGGCGCCTTGCCCGTCTTGTAGTCCACGATCCTGACCTCGCCCGTGGGCGCCACGTCCACACGGTCGATGACACCGCGCAACCGCAGCCCCGACTCCAGCCGGGTCTCGACGAACAGCTCGCGCTCCGCCGGTTCGAGACGCGTCGGGTCCTCCAGCGAGAACCAGCGCTCCACCAGCTCCTCGGCGCTCGTCAGCCACTCCGCGAGCCGCGCCGCGTCCACTCCACCGGCGGAACCGGCCGCGCCTTCCGCCGCCGACTCCTCCTCCTCGGCGAACAAGGCCGTCAGCTCGGGCCGCCTCGCGAGCAGCCGCTCCCACTCCCGCGCCACCAGCGCCCGCGCCCGCGGTACCACCCGCTCGCCCGCCGGCGCGTCGAACACCCGCTCAAGCACCGCGTGCACGACCGTCCCCCGCGTCGCCGCCGCGCTCGGCGCCTCCGGCAGCCGGTCGATCACCCGGAACCGGTAGAGCAGCGGACACTGCATGAAATCAGCGGCCCGTGACGGGGAAAGAGAATCCGGCGGCCTGGCGATGGGAGCGGTCATGGAGCGAACCCTACGGCGCGTCACTGACAGGTAGCCGCTTACCATCGACGGGGAGCCCGCGCACACGGCAAAATCGCTTGTCCGAGCGGCCGCGCGGGCGGGCCCACGGCGACGAGGGGAACTGGTGGCAGACTCCGAGAGCGACCCGACGACGGACCCCGGCGACGGCCGGAAGCCCGCCGGCCCCGCGGGCGCGGCCCCAGGGGCGGGCGAGGAGCGCGCACCGCGCGGCCGGGGCACCGGCGGCGGCATCCTCATGGGCCGGGTCTTCGGCGTGCCGGTCTACGTGGCGCCCAGCTGGTTCCTGGTCGCCGCGCTGATCACCTGGTTCTTCGGCAACCAGCTCGACCGCGTCCTGCCCCACCTCGGCGGCGGCCGGTACCTCGTCTCCCTCTTCTTCGCCGTCGCGTTCTACGCCTCGGTCCTCGTCCACGAGATGGCCCACACCGTCGCCGCCGTGCGCTTCGACCTGCCGGTGCGCCGTATCCAGCTCCAGTTCTTCGGCGGCGTCTCGGAGATCGAGAAGGAGTCGCAGACCCCCGGCCGCGAGTTCGTCCTCGCCGGTGTGGGGCCGCTCCTGTCGCTCGTCCTGTCCGGCGTCTTCTACGCGGGCATGCTCGTCACCGACTCCGGCACCATCCCCGGCGTGCTGCTCGCGGGCCTGATGATCTCCAACCTGATCGTGGCCGCGTTCAACCTCCTGCCGGGACTGCCGCTTGACGGCGGCCGGATGCTGCGCGCCGTCATCTGGAAGCTGTCCGGCAGCCCCATGACCGGCACGGTCGCCGCCGCCTGGACGGGCCGGGCCCTCGCCATCGCCGTCCTGGTCGGCTTCCCGCTGGCCACCTACGTCGGGACGGCGGGGGAGCGCGAGTCGTTCAGCGGCGTCGAGTCGCTCACCGACGCGCTGCTCGCCGCGATCCTCGCCGCCATCATCTGGACCGGCGCGGGCAACAGCCTGCGCATGGCCCGCCTGCGCGAACGCCTCCCCGTCCTGAACGCCCGCACCCTCACCCGCCGCGCCGTCCCCGTCGCCCCCGACACCTCCCTCTCCGAGGCCCTGCGCCGCGCCAACGAGGCGGGGGCCCGCGCCCTCGTCGTCGTGGACCCGGACGGCGACCCCCTCTCCCTCGTCCGCGAGGCGGGGATCGCCGGGGTGCCCGAGCACCGGCGGCCGTGGGTCGCGGTCAGCACCCTCGCGCAGGACCTCAGCGAAGGACTGCGCGTCCCGGCGGACCTGAACGGCGAGGAACTGCTCGACCACCTGCGCGCCACCCCCGCCAGCGAGTACCTGGTGGTCGAGCGCACCGGCGAGATCTACGGCGTCCTGTCCACCGGCGACGTCGAACGCGCCTTCATCGACGCGATGGCACGCCCCGCGGCCGCCCCCGCGTCCCGGCCCGTGGACTGACCGGCCACCCGCGTGGACTAGGCTGAACGCCATGTCCGAACCGACCGGTGCCGCCCGCCGTCGCGGGCCCTTCCAGGTCGGGGACCAGGTACAGCTCACCGACCCCAAGGGCCGCCACTACACGTTCACGCTCGAAGCGGGGAAGAGCTTCCACACCCACAAGGGCGCCTTCCCGCACGACGAGCTGATCGGCGCCCCGGAGGGCACGGTCGTCCGCACCACGGGAAAAGTCGACTATCTCGCGCTGCGCCCCCTGCTCCCCGACTACGTCCTGTCCATGCCGCGCGGCGCCGCCGTCGTCTACCCGAAGGACGCGGGCCAGATCCTGGCCATGGCCGACATCTTCCCCGGCGCGCGCGTCGTGGAGGCCGGTGTCGGCTCCGGCTCGCTGAGCACCTTCCTGCTCCGCGCCATCGGCGACCAGGGCATGCTCCACTCGTACGAGCGCCGCGCCGACTTCGCCGCCATCGCCCAGGAGAACGTGACCCGCTACTTCGGCGGCCCCCACCCGGCGTGGACGGTGACCGTCGGCGACCTCCAGGACCACCTGGACGACACCGACGTGGACCGCGTGATCCTCGACATGCTCGCCCCCTGGGAGTGCCTGGACGCCGTGACGAAGGCCCTGGTGCCCGGCGGCATCCTGTGCGCGTACGTCGCCACCACCACCCAGCTGGCCCGCACCGTGGAGACGATCCGGGAGCACGGCTCGTTCAACGAGCCGAGCGCCTGGGAGAGCATGGTCCGCACCTGGCACGTCGAGGGGCTCGCCGTGCGGCCCGACCACCGCATGATCGGGCACACCGGCTTCCTCGTCACCGCCCGCCGGCTCGCGGACGGCGTCGAGCCGCCGCGGCGCCGCCGCCGTCCCGCACCCGGGGCGTACGGCGCGGACTACACGGGCCCCGGCTCCGAAGCGGCCTGACGGCGGGTCCGCCGGACTGCCGCGGCAGACCAACAGCCTTTCCGGACCCCGCCGTTCCGCCGCGCCGTGAGATATGACACCATGCCGGTCACCTGCCGTCGCGCAGGTCCGGCATGGTGCCACTCCCTCACGACGTCCAGGAGTCCCCCGCGTGCAGCTCCCGGCAAGCCCGGCCGACCCGATCGTCCCGCGCACCCGCCCGTTCCACTGGGTGACGACAGCCCTGGCGCTCGCGGTGATCACCGGCGCGGCCGCCCTCGTCGAGCCGTCGGGCGCGACGGCCCGCCCCGGCGCCGCCGACTCCGCGGCCCCCGCGGACGGCCCCGCGGCCCAGGAGCCCCCGGAGGCACCCGCGCCGGGACCCGCCCCGGAAGAGGCCGACTACCCCGTCGACTGCGGGCCGCTCGACGTGCTGGTCACCGACAGCGTGGACACGGATCTCGACGGCGACGGCCAGGGCGAGGCCGTGGCCGTCGTCCGCTGCGACGCCGGCTCGGGCAGCCCGCCCAACGGCATGTACCTGCTCACCGCGGAGGGCGGCACGACCACGGTCGCGGCCACCCTGGTGGACCCGGCGGAGCGGATGACCGTCGAACGGCTCGCGGCGCGGGACGACACCGTCTCCGTACGCCTGCTCGGCTACTCGTCGGACACGGTCCCGCGCTGCTGCCCCGACCTCCAGCGCGACGTGGACTGGCGCTGGGAGGACGGCCGACTCGTCCTGCACGCGCGCCGCGCGCCGAACAGCGTCTGACCGGCGCCTGCCGGCCCGGCGCTCCTCAGTCCGCGTCCGGGCCGTAGACCTCGACCCGGTCGGTCACCCGGCGCACGTGGATGCACTGCCCGGGGCAGTCCTTGGCCGACTCGGCGACGTCGCGCAGCAGTGGCAGGGGCACTCTGGCCGTCGCGCCGGGGTCCGTCAGCAGCTCGGCCTCCGTACCGGCCGGGACGGGCGGCTTCACATAGGCGAGTCCGTCGATGTCCAGCTCGAACACCTCGGGCGCGTACTGGGCGCAGATTCCGTCTCCGGTGCAGAGATCCTGATCGATCCAGACCTCGATCTCGTCGGTGTCGTTCCGCGCGGTCATATGGCCTACCGTTCCTCATAGGTGTGCGTCAAAGGGAGCCATCCCCTGCGGGTGTTGACCGCTTACGACCATACAGCGACCTGCTTTCCCGCAGCGCAGGGTGGGTATTCCCTGGCGTGAGGGAGTGCGCAAGGGTGAAGATCGGACACACCCCGACCGTCTTTGTGATCTAGGGGTTTCGAACTGCACCGGTCCAGGTAGGGTCTGGAAGCGTCCAGCTCCCCTTGGAGGAGGTGAGGACCGTGGTATCCCAGAACGACGACAGCAACCGCGGCATCCGACCCGGGAGGGGTCCCGACGACCCGGCCCGGCAGGTAGCCGATCTTGAGCAGGAGATCACCGTCCTGCGCCGAAAGCTGGCCGACTCCCCGCGGCACACACGCGTGCTGGAGGAGCGGGTCGTCGAGCTGCAGACGAATCTGGCGGGCGTCTCCGCGCAGAACGAGCGGCTCGCGACCACGCTCCGCGAGGCACGCGACCAGATCGTGGCCCTCAAGGAGGAAGTCGACCGGCTCGCCCAGCCGCCCTCCGGCTTCGGTGTCTTCCTGGAGGCAAACGAGGACGGCACCGCCGACATCTTCACCGGGGGCCGCAAGCTCCGGGTGAACGTCAGCCCCAGCCTCGACCTCGGCGACCTGCGGCGTGGCCAGGAGGTCATGCTCAACGAGGCGCTCAACGTCGTGGCCGCCATGGAGTACGAACGCGCGGGCGAGATCGTCACCCTCAAGGAGATCCTGGAGGACGGCGAGCGCGCCCTGGTGGTCGGCCACACCGACGAGGAGCGCGTCGTCAAGCTCGCCCAGCCCCTGCTCGACGGCACCCTGCGCGCGGGCGACGCCCTGCTGCTCGAACCCCGCTCCGGCTACGTCTTCGAGGTCGTGCCCAAGAGCGAGGTCGAGGAGCTGGTCCTCGAAGAGGTCCCCGACATCGACTACACGCAGATCGGCGGCCTCGGCGGCCAGATCGAGCTGATCCGCGACGCCGTCGAGCTGCCCTACCTGCACCCCGACCTGTTCCGCGAGCACGAGCTGCGCCCGCCCAAGGGCGTCCTGCTCTACGGCCCGCCCGGCTGCGGCAAGACGCTCATCGCCAAGGCCGTCGCCAATTCCCTGGCCAAGAAGGTCGCCGAGGTCACCGGCAAGCCCGCGGGGAAGAGCTTCTTCCTCAACATCAAGGGCCCCGAACTGCTGAACAAGTACGTCGGCGAGACCGAGCGGCACATCCGCCTGGTGTTCCAGCGGGCCAGGGAGAAGGCGAGCGAGGGCACGCCCGTCATCGTGTTCTTCGACGAGATGGACTCCCTCTTCCGCACCCGCGGCTCCGGCGTCAGCTCGGACGTGGAGAACACCATCGTCCCCCAGCTGCTCTCGGAGATCGACGGCGTCGAGGGCCTGGAGAACGTCATCGTCATCGGCGCCTCGAACCGCGAGGACATGATCGACCCCGCGATCCTGCGCCCCGGCCGGCTCGACGTGAAGATCAAGATCGAGCGTCCGGACGCCGAGGCCGCCCGCGACATCTTCTCCAAGTACCTGACCCCCCGGCTCCCGCTGCACGCCGACGACCTCGGCGAGCACAACGGAAACGGCGCCGCCGCCGTCCAGGGGATGATCCAGACCGTCGTCGAGCAGATGTACGCCGAAACCGAGGAGAACCGCTTCCTTGAGGTGACCTACGCCAACGGCGACAAGGAAGTCCTCTACTTCAAGGACTTCAACTCCGGCGCGATGATCCAGAACATCGTCGACCGCGCCAAGAAGATGGCCATCAAGGATTTCCTGGACCACCACCAGAAGGGCCTGCGCGTCTCCCATCTCCTGTCCGCCTGCGTGGACGAATTCAAGGAGAACGAGGACCTTCCCAACACCACCAACCCCGACGACTGGGCCCGGATCTCCGGCAAGAAGGGCGAGCGGATCGTCTTCATCCGCACCCTCGTCACCGGAAAGCAGGGCGGCGACACCGGCCGTTCCATCGACACCGTCGCCAACACGGGCCAGTACCTGTGACCGGCCACCACCGGTAACCGGAAAACGCCCTACCGCACACGAATCCACGTACACGCCGTCCGGCTGCGGGGCACGCGAAGGCGAGCCCCGCAGCCGCCGCATTCCCAGACCGTCGTGATCCGGGACCGTCCTGATCCCGCGACAAGTCCAGAAGGAGACCGGCGGCGGACCCCGCGCCGCGCCCCCTGTCGCCTACGCTCGTCAGCGAAGGACGGCACCGGGGCCGGTGCCGGTGCGCCGCCGGGCAAGGAGGGCCGCATGACAGTACGGCGAGTGATGGGCATCGAGACCGAGTACGGCGTCTCCGTGCCCGGCCACCCGAACGCCAACGCCATGCTCACCTCATCCCAGGTGGTGAACGCCTACGCGGCGGCCATGCACCGGGCCCGGCGCGCCCGCTGGGACTTCGAGGAGGAGAACCCCCTGCGCGACGCCAGGGGCTTCGACCTGGCCAGGGACAACGCGGACGCCAGCCAGCTCACCGACGAGGACATCGGCCTGGCCAACGTCATCCTCACCAACGGCGCCCGCCTCTACGTGGACCACGCGCATCCCGAGTACAGCTCCCCGGAGACCACCGGTCCGCTGGACGCCCTCCTGTGGGACAAGGCGGGCGAACGCATCATGGCCGAGGCCGCCCGCCGCGCCGCCGAGGTCCCCGGCGCCCAGCCCATCCACCTGTACAAGAACAACACCGACAACAAGGGCGCCTCCTACGGCACCCACGAGAACTACCTCATGAAGCGCGAGACGCCGTTCTCCGAGATCGTCCGGCACCTCACGCCCTTCTTCGTCTCCCGCCAGGTCGTCTGCGGCGCGGGCCGGGTCGGCATCGGCCAGGACGGCGGCGAGCACGGTTTCCAGCTCAGCCAGCGCGCCGACTACTTCGAGGTCGAGGTCGGCCTGGAGACGACACTCAAGCGGCCCATCATCAACACCCGGGACGAGCCGCACGCCGACGCCGAGCGCTACCGCAGGCTGCATGTCATCATCGGCGACGCCAACCTCGCCGAGGTCTCCACCTATCTCAAACTCGGCACCACCGCGCTCGTCCTGTCCATGATCGAGGACGGCTTCATCACCGTCGACCTGGCCGTGGACCAGCCGGTCCGCACACTCCACCGGGTCAGCCACGACCCCGGGCTGCGGCAGCTCGTGACCCTCCGCAGCGGCCGGACGCTGACCGCCGTCCAGCTCCAGATGGAGTACTGCGAACTGGCCCGCAAGTACGTGGACGAACGGTGGGGCGCCGACGCGGACGCCCAGACCGCCGACGTCCTCTCCCGCTGGGAGGACGTCCTCAACCGCCTGGAGAACGACCCGATGAGCCTGGCAGGACAGCTCGACTGGGTGGCCAAGCGCGAACTGATGGAGGGCTACCGGCGCCGCGACGGCCTCGGCTGGGACGCCGCGCGCCTGCACCTCGTGGACCTCCAGTACGCGGACGTCAGGCCGGACAAGGGCCTCTACAACCGGCTGGCGGCCCGCGGGCGCATGACCAGGCTTCTCGACGACGAGGACGTCAGCCGCGCCCAGCTCAGCCCGCCCGACGACACCCGCGCCTACTTCAGGGGCCGCTGCCTGGAGCAGTATGCCGACGACGTCGCCGCGGCCTCCTGGGACTCCGTGATCTTCGACCTGCCGGGCCGCGACTCCCTCCAGCGCGTGCCCACCATGGACCCGCTGCGCGGCACCCGGGAGCACGTCAAGGACCTCCTCGACCGCTGCGCGACGGCGGACGATCTCGTCCGCGCGCTCTCCGGCGGCTGATTCCGCGCGGATACGGGAATCATCCGGGTGGTCCGCGGACTTCCAGGAGAAGAGCGGGGGAGAGTCCCCCGGGAAATCCACCGGCGGCGGTCCACCGGGAATCCGCCCGGGAATGCACCGGGGAAAAGAACGAAGAGCCGATGTCAGCCCCGCCTAGTAGGGTCTGATCTTGACACGTCGAAGCTGAGCAGGGGTGAGGGAGATGGCGACCAAAGACACCGGCGGCGGCCAGCAGAAGGCGTCGCGCAACAGCGAGGAAGTCGAGGAGCAGACACAGGACGCGGAGGTCTCCGAGGAGCTCAAGGAGCGCCAGGAGGCCCTCACGGACGATGTCGACTCCGTCCTCGACGAGATCGACGAGGTGCTGGAGTCCAACGCGGAGGACTTCGTCCGCAGCTTCGTCCAGAAGGGCGGCGAGTAGTCACGCCCGCCGCGCCGCGGGGCTTCCGCGGACGATGTGGATCACGACCGCCGGACGGGTAGGGTCCGTGCCATAGCCTGCCGCTGCCCCGGCCGCACCGCCGGCCGGGGCAGCCGACCGTCCTCCACCTGGAAGGAACCCTGTGGCAGCCAACTCCCACGAGCAGGGGCGACTCCCGGCGGCCTTCCTCCGTCCGGGCTCGTCCTCGTTCTTCGACTTCCTGACCGACCACGCCCCGGAGCGTCTGCCGGGGCACCGCGCGCTTCCGCCCGTCGAGGGGGCCGTGGAGGCGGTGCACGGGACGACCATCGTCGCCGCCACCTTCCCCGGGGGTGTCGTCCTCGCCGGTGACCGCCGCGCCACCATGGGCAACATGATCGCCCAGCGCGACATCGAGAAGGTCTTCCCCGCCGACGAGCACTCCGGCGTCGGCATCGCGGGGACCGCGGGCCTCGCGGTCGAACTGGTGAAGCTGTTCCAGCTGGAGCTGGAGCACTTCGAGAAGGTCGAGGGTCACGCGCTCTCCCTGGAGGGCAAGGCCAACCGGCTGTCCACCATGATCCGCGGCAACCTCGGCATGGCCATGCAGGGCCTCGCCGTCGTCCCGCTCTTCGCCGGCTACGACCTGGAGCGCGGCAAGGGCCGCATCTTCTCCTACGACGTCACGGGCGGCAGGACCGACGAGGTGGGCTTCGCCACCGTCGGCTCCGGCTCCGTCTTCGCCCGCGGCTCCCTCAAGAAGCTGTACCGCCCCGACCTGTCCGAGGAACAGACGGCCACCGCGGTCGTCCAGGCGCTCTACGACGCCGCCGACGACGACTCGGCGACCGGCGGACCCGACCTCGCGCGCCGCATCTACCCGATCGTCACGGTGATCACCGAGGACGGCTACCGCCGCCTCGACGAGACGCGGGTCGCCGAGATCGTCCGCGCGGTGCACGAGGGCCGGCTCCAGCAGCCCGACGGACCCCAGGCCCCCGTTCTGTAGATTGCGGTGCCGGGCCCGTCCGGCACCGGGCGAAGCGCCGAATCCCGGAAATCCCACGGACGTCGAAGGGACGAGTAGCCGGTGTCCACACCGTTCTATGTCTCACCCCAGCAGGCCATGGCGGACCGCGCCGAGTACGCCCGCAAGGGCATCGCGCGCGGGCGCAGCCTGGTGGTGCTCCAGTACGCCGACGGCATCGTGTTCGTCGCCGAGAACCCGTCGCGCGCCCTGCACAAGGTGAGCGAGATCTACGACCGCATCGCCTTCGCGGCGACCGGCAAGTACAACGAGTACGAGAGCCTGCGCATCGGCGGCACCCGCTACGCCGACCTGCGCGGCTACACCTTCGACCGCACGGACGTCACCGCCCGCGGCCTGGCCAACCTCTACGCGCAGACGCTGGGCAGCATCTTCTCCAGCGCCGCGGAGAAGCCCTACGAGGTCGAACTGCTCGTGGCCGAGGTCGGCGAGTCCCCCGAGGACGACGAGATCTACCGCCTGCCGCACGACGGCTCGATCATCGACGAGCACGGCTCGGTGGCGGTCGGCGGCAACGCCGACCAGATCAGCAGCTACCTGGGCCAGCGGCACCGCGACGGCATGGGCCTCGGCGAGGTGCTGCGCCTCGCGGTGGACTCGCTCACCCGCGAGGCGAACGGCGGCGAGCGCACGCTGACCGCCGATCAGCTCGAAGTGGCCGTCCTCGACCGGACCCGGCCGCAGACGCGGAAGTTCAAGCGCGTGCCGGTGCGTCAGCTCGCGGCGCTGCTGGAGGAGAACGGCTCCTCCTCCGCCGGTTCCGCCGACGCGGACGGCGAGGGCGACGCGGGCACCGGGAGCGGCGAAACCGACTGACGCGGCGGCAGCCGCCGTCCACGCGCCGCGCCCCGGGACACGTCTTCGGCCGAGACGGTGCCCGGGGCGCGGCGCGTGGTCGGGGAGGTCAGGCGGGAGCCGGGGCGGTCGAGCCCCGCGCGACCAGCGAGACCGGCAGCACCTCGGCGCCCCGCCGCTCGCCGCCCAGCACGGCCAGCAGCGCCCGCAGACCGGCGGCCCCCAACTCCTCGGCGGGCAGCCGCACCGTCGTCAGCTCCGGCTCCACCGCCGTCGCGAGCCCCAGGTCGTCGAAGCCGGTCACCGACACGTCCTCGGGCACCCGCAGACCCGCGCGCCGCACGGCCTTGCACGCACCGGCGGCCATCGTGTCGTCGTCACAGACCAGCGCCGTCGGCCGCGGCGAGGCCGCGAGCGCGCGTCCGGCCGCAAGGAGCCCTCCCGCCACACTGACCGGGCCGCGCTCCTCCGCCACCAGCCGCGCGCCAGGCACCCCCGACAGGCCCGCCCGCAGCACGTCACGCCGCACCGCGAACGTCCACGAGTCCACGTCGGCGGCCACATGGGCGATGCGCCGGTGTCCCAGGCCCAGCAGATGCCCCGTCACCAGCCGCATCCCTTCGGCGATGTCCGGATTGACCGTCGCTGCGGCGGGGCCCTCGACGGGCTCGCTGTCCAGCATCACGAGCGGCAGCCCGTCCCCGCTCAGCTGCGCCAGCGCCTCCACCGCCATCGAGGACGCCAGCACGCCGTCCAGCGTCGCGCTCGCCGACGCGAACGGGTCGGGGGCGCCGCCGACACCCTCGGGCGACGGGTACAGGACCACCCCCACGTCCGCCTCCGCCGCGACCCGCGCCGCCCCGGCGTGCACCCGGCCGAAGAAGTCGTTGGTCAGCGCCGGGACGACGACGAGGACCGTCCGGGTCCTGCCGAGCCGCAGGCTGCGGGCCGCGAGGTTCGGCCGGTGGCCCAGCTCCCGCGCGGCGGCCCGTACGGCCTCGGCGCGGGCGGGGGAGACCCGGCCGCGCCACCGGTCGCGCAGCACCAGCGAGACGGTCGCCTGGGACACCCCCGCGCGGCGCGCCACGTCCCGGCTCGTGGGCCGGGCCACGCCCTCCCGCTGCCTGCCGCTCCCGCTCTCGTCCACGGTGTCCGCGCCTCCCTGCGGGTGTCCTGAATCCACCGCCCACCAGAACGCATATCGTACGTACAATCGACGACGTTATACGTAACACGCGCCGGGGCCGCCCCGGTGCCGGAGACAGGGGTGCGGGCGATGGCCACCGGCTACGGGGAACTGCTGCGCGTGAAGCACGTGACGCGCCTGCTCGTGGGCACGCTCGTCGGCCGCCTGCCGAACGGCACGGCCGCCCTGGCCGTCGTCCTGTTCGTGCGCGCCGAGGGCGGCGGCTACACCCTGGCCGGTCTCCTTGCCGCCGCCTACGGGGTGGCCACCGCCGTCGGGCAGCCGCTTCTCGGCCGCCTGGTGGACGTCCACGGGCAGCCCCGGGTGATGCTCCCCGCCGCCGTCGTCTCCGGCCTGAGCATGATCCTGTTCGCCCTCGTCGGCACCGACCCCGCCCCGGTGGCCTGGGCGGCCGTCGTGGTCGCCGGGCTCGCCACCCCGCCCCTCGAAGGCGGACTGCGCGCGCTGTGGCCCAGCGTGATCCGAAACGGCGACGGGGTGCACAGGGCCTACGCCCTGGACGCCGTCGCGCAGGAGGTCATGTTCGCGGGTGGACCGCTCGTCGTGATGCTGCTCGTCGCCGCCTGGTCCGAGTCGGCCGCCCTGCTGGTCGTCAACGTCGTGGGCATCCTGGGGGCGCTCTCCGTCGTCGTCTCCGCCCCCTCCCGGCAGTGGCGCGGCGCCCCGCGCGAGGCGCACTGGCTGGGCGCGCTGCGCTCGCGCGGGCTGCTCGCGCTCCTCGCCTGCTTCTTCTTCGTCGGCACCGCACTGGGCGCCATCTCCGTGGCGAACGTGGCCTACGCGGACGAGCACGGCGACGAACTCATCGCCACCTGGCTCACCTCGGGGCTCGGCGTCGGCGCTCTGCTCGGCGGCCTCGCCTACGGCGCCGTCCGCTGGGCCGGTCCGGCGGAACCCCGCCTCAGGCTGCTGGCCGTCGCCCTCGCCGCCGGGTACGCGCCGCTGGTGCTGGTGCCCGACGGCGTGGCCCTCATGACCGCGCTGAGCGTCCTGTCGGGCCTGTTCCTCGCACCCATGCTGGCCTGCGCGTTCGTCGTGATAGACCGGCACGCGCCGGTGGGCACGGTCACCGAGGCGTTCTCCTGGCTGGTGACCACGTTCGGCGTCGGCGCCGCCGCGGGCACCGCCGTCGCGGGACCGGTCATCGAACGCGGCGACGCCGCGTCCGGCTTCGCCGTCCCCGCCGCCGCCGGCTGCGCCGCGCTGCTCGTCCTGCTGGCCACGGCACGCGTTCTCGCAGTTCCCGGGGGCCGGACCGCTGCCGGCGGGGAAACGCAAAATGATCGAAACGCCGCACTCGAACCCGGTTTCAGAAGTGGGCATCAGGCGTAATGTTCAGTCATGGATCGCCGAATCTTCGGGTTGGAGAACGAGTACGGGGTCACCTGTACGTTCCGCGGTCAGCGCCGGCTGTCCCCGGACGAGGTGGCGAGGTATCTCTTCCGCCGAGTCGTGTCATGGGGACGCAGCAGCAACGTGTTCCTCCGCAACGGCGCCCGCCTCTACCTGGACGTCGGCTCGCACCCCGAGTACGCGACGCCCGAGTGCGACAACGTCACGGAGCTGATCACCCACGACAAGGCGGGTGAGCGCATCCTGGAGGGCCTCCTGGTGGACGCCGAACGGCGGCTCCACGAGGAGGGCATCGCCGGTGACGTCTACCTGTTCAAGAACAACACCGACTCCGCGGGCAACTCCTACGGATGCCACGAGAACTACCTCGTGGCGCGGCACGGCGAGTTCTCCCGCCTCGCCGACGTCCTGATCCCCTTCCTCGTCACGCGCCAGCTGATCTGCGGCGCGGGCAAGGTGCTCCAGACGCCGCGCGGCGCCGTCTTCTGCGTCAGCCAGCGCGCCGAGCACATCTGGGAGGGCGTCAGCTCGGCGACCACGCGCTCCCGCCCCATCATCAACACCCGCGACGAGCCGCACGCCGACGCCGAGCGCTACCGCAGGCTCCACGTCATCGTGGGCGACTCCAACATGTCCGAGACCACGATGCTGCTCAAGGTCGGCGCCACCGACCTGGTGCTCCGCATGATCGAGGCGGGGACCGTGATGCGGGACCTCACGCTGGAGAACCCCATCCGGGCCATCCGCGAGGTCAGCCACGACACCACCGGCCAGCGCAAGGTCCGCCTCGCGACCGGCCGTGAGGCGTCCGCCCTGGAGATCCAGCAGGAGTACTTCGACAAGGCCCTCGACTTCTGCGAACGCCGCGGTATGCGCACCGGCGTCACCGAGCAGGTCCTGGAGCTGTGGGGCCGGGCACTCGAAGCCATCCGCGCCCAGGAACTCGACAAGATCAACACCGAGATCGACTGGGTCATGAAGTACCAGCTCATCGAGCGGTACCGCGCCAAGCACAACCTCACGATGTCCCACCCCAGGGTGGCGCAGATAGACCTCGCCTACCACGACATCCACCGCCGACGCGGGCTCTACTACCTGCTGGAGCGCAAGGGCCAGGCCCAGCGTGTGTGCAACGATCTCAAGATCTTCCAGGGCAAGTCGGTCCCCCCGCAGACGACGCGGGCCCGGCTGCGCGGCGACTTCATCCGCCGCGCGCAGGAACAGCGCCGCGACTTCACCGTGGACTGGGTCCACCTCAAGCTCAACGACCAGGCACAGCGGACGGTCCTGTGCAAGGACCCGTTCCGGTCGGTGGACGAGCGTGTGGAGAAGCTGATCGCCGGGATGTGACGGCCCCCGCGGCGCGCAGTCCGGGGGCACGAGCCCCCGGAGGCCGTAGGGTGGGGCGGAACCAGCGGGTTCCGCCCCGATTGCCCACGACGCCCTGGTTGGACCAGATGACCCCCACCCCACGAGCGAGCCGCCTCGTCGCGCTGCTCGCCGTCCCTTCCCTCCTGTTCTCCCTGGCCGCGTGCGGCTCGGACGACGGCGGAGACGACGCCTCGGAAACCCCGTCCGGACCCGTGGCCACGGTCTCCGGCAAGCCCGGTGAGGAGCCGGAGCTGACGATCGACACGGACGCGAGCGCCGGCGACGAGATCAGCGGCGAGGTCCTGACGCCGGGCGACGGCGCCGAGATCGGCGAGGGCGACTACCTGCGCCTCGACGCCGTGGCCAAGACGGTCTCCGACGGCCGCGAGCTGGTCAACACGTGGGCCGACCCGAACGAGGGAGCCGCGGGCGCCACCGCCCCCGAGCTGCCCGACGGCGTACGCCGCCAGATGATCGCCCAGGCCGGCGTGGACTCCGTCTTCCTCGCCGCCGTGACCGAACCGATGATCGGGGCGACCGTCGGCAGCCGCGTGCAGGTCCAAGGCCCCGCCGCCGACCTGCTGGGCCAGAGCGCACAGACTCTCCAACTGCCGGAGGACGAGGGCGTCGTCTGGGTCTTCGACATCGTGGGCGGCATCTCCGCCGACCCCGCGGCCTCGGCCGAGGGCGAGCAGGCCCCGGTGGACGAGGGGCTGCCCGAGGTCACCGCCGGTGAGGACGGGGCGCCCGCGGTCACCGTCCCCGAGGGGCAGGACCCGCCGGCCGAGCTGCGCCAGCAGGTCCTGATCGAGGGCGACGGGCCCGAGGTCGAGCCGGGGCAGGCGCTGGTCGTCCAGTACACCGGCGTGACCTGGGCCGACGGCCGGCAGTTCGACTCGTCCTGGGACCGCGACGCCCCCTCCGCCTTCCAGATCGGCACCGGTGCGGTGGTACGGGGCTGGGACGAGGGACTCGTCGGCAAGCACGTCGGCGACCGCGTCCTCCTGGTGATCCCGCCGGACCTCGGCTACGGCGACCAGGGCAACCAGACGATCCCCGGCGGCTCCACCCTCGTCTTCGTCGTGGACATCGTCGGCGCCGCCTGAGCGTGCGCGTGCCGACCCCCCACACCCGCGTATCCTGCGGGTTCGAGCAAGTGCGCTAGGAGTGATCTTCACGTGAACATCGACAAGCCCGAGGTGGACTTCCCCGGCGGCGAGCCCCCGGCCGACCTGGAGATCAAGGACATCTGGGAAGGCGAGGGCGAGGTCGCCCAGGCGGGCGCGCAGGTGTCCGTGCACTACGTCGGCGTCGCCTTCAGCACCGGCGAGGAGTTCGACGCCAGCTGGAACCGCGGCACCCCGCTGCGCTTCCAGCTCGGCGCGGGCCAGGTCATCCCCGGCTGGGACCGCGGCGTGCAGGGCATGCGCGTCGGCGGACGCCGCCAGCTGACCATCCCGCCGCACCTCGCGTACGGCGATGCCGGGGCGGGCGGCCGGATCAAGCCGGGCGAGACCCTGATCTTCGTCTGCGACCTGGTCTCGGTCTGATCCCCACAAGCGGTACCGTGGGCCCATTCCCCGTACGGGGAACGGGCCCACGGCGCTTTTCCCGCGCGGGTACGTGACAGCCGGGGACCGCGGACGAGAGGGGCGGCGCGCGATGGCGATTGCCAAGGCGGAGCGGCTGATGAACCTGGCGCTGTGCCTGCTGGGCACGGGCCGCCCGCTGAGCAAGCGCGAGCTGCGCGCGTCCATCGAGGCCTACCTGGAGGTCGGTTCCGAGGACGCCTTCAACCGCATGTTCGAGCGCGACAAGGACGACCTGCGGGAACTGGGCCTCGTCATCGAGACCGTCGAGAGCCTCGACGGCGAGACCGGCTACCACGCCCGCCGCGACCACAACCAGCTGCCGCCCATCACCCTGGAGGCCGAGGAGGCCGCCGCACTCGGGCTCGCCGCCCGCGTCTGGCAGCAGGCACGCCTCGCGGGCGCGGCGAGCGGCGCCCTCCAGAAACTGCGCGCCGCGGGGATGCCGCTCGCCCAGGACGAGCAGGGCGCGTACAGCGCGATCGAGCCGCGCGTCCCGGCCGGTGAGGCGGCCTTCGAGCCGCTGATGATCGCCTGCCGCGACCGGCGTCCCGTCACGTTCGACTACCGGAAGTCGAACGCGGCGCGCGCCGCGAGCCGCCAGGTCGAGCCGTGGGCGCTGGAGTGCTGGCGCGGCCACTGGTACCTGGCCGGCTGGGACCGCGACCGCCGGGCGGAGCGTGTCTTCCGCCTCTCGCGCATCGCCGGCCGCGTCAGATCGCGTTCCGGCGCCTTCACGCACGAGGTCCCCGACCACATCACGCTGCGCGAGACCGTCGCCCGCTGGGCGGGCGAGACCCCGACGGGACAGGCCCGCATCCGGCTGCGCACCGGCGCCGGATACCCGCTGCGCGCCCGCGCCACCGCCGTCACCGAGTCCGCCGCGGGCGCCGGCTGGGACGAACTGGAGATCCCGTACGGGCACGGGCTCGGCGCGTGGCTCGCCGAGTTCGGCCCCGACGTGGTCGTGCTGGAGCCCGCCGAGCTGCGGGCCGACGTCATCGAGCGGCTGCGCGCCGTCGCCAAGGGCTAGGCGGTGTCGTTCGGATCTTGCCTGGACGCGCCGATCCGCCACGATCCGAACGACACGGCCTGGACCCCCGGGAAGCCGGGGAAGAGAGAAGGAGCACCCATGGCCACCACGGCCATCGACCGCACCCGCAGGATGCTGTCCCTCGTCACCTATCTGAGGGAACGCCCGGGTGCCCGTGTCGACGAGGTCGCCCGCGCGTTCGGGATCACCGAGGACGAGCTGATCTCCGACCTGAACGTCCTGCCCATGTGCGGCACCAGCTTCCGCGGCGGCGACCTGCTCGACATCGACACCGACGGCGAGCACATCTGGTGGCACAACGCCGAGGCCGTCGGCTCGGGCACCGGCCAGCCGCTGCGGCTCGCCGCCGACGAGGCGACCGCCCTGCTCGTCGCCGCCCGTGCCGTGGCCACCCTGCCGGGGCTGCGCGACGGCGACCGCGACGCCCTGCTGCGCGCCACGTCCAAGCTGGAGGCGGCGGCGGGCGAGGCGGCCGGGGCCAGCTCGCGCCTGTCGGTCACCTTCGAGTCGGAGGGCGGGGTCTTCGCCGACGTGGACCGTGCCATCACCGAGCGGCGGCGGCTGCGCATCCGCTACTACTCGCCGGGCCGCGACGAGCTGACCGACCGGGAGATCGACCCGATCCGGCTGTTCGCGGTCGGCCACACGTACGTCGAGGCCTGGTGCCACCGGTCGGAGGCGCGGCGCACGTTCCGGCTCGACCGTGTCGCCAGGATCGAGCTGCTCGACACCCCCGCCGATCCGCCGCCGGTCGAGCCGCGCGACCTGAGCGAGGGGCTCGTCCAGCCCGCGCCGACCGACCCCGAGGTGGTCGTCGAGGTCGGGCCCGGCGGGCGCTGGGTCGCCGAGTACTACCCGCACGACTCCGCCGAGGAACTGCCGGACGGCGGGCTGCGCGTCACGCTGCGCACGCCCGACCCGGCCACCCTGCGCCGGCTGGCGCTGCGGCTCGGCGGCGACGGCCGCATCGTCGCGCCGGCCGCGCTCGCCGAGAGCGCCAGGGACGCGGCCCGCGCGGCGCTCGACCTGTACGGGGCGGCGGAGGAGCCGGCCGGTGTGCTCCAGGCCGCGGCGGGGGAGGGGAGCTGAGGTGTTCTGGCCGATGTTCCAGCTCATCCTGGCGTTCCTCGGTGTCGCGGTGCTCGGGGTCCTGGGCGTCCGCGTCGGCCTCGAAGCCCGCCGTTTCGCCCGCGCCGTGGCCGCCTCGGCGGAGCGGATCGGGGGCGCGGCCGAGGACCTGGAACGTGCCGCCGCACCCCTCGTGACCAGGGGCGGCGCCGTCCACCGGGCATACGGAAGGGAAGCCGGGGACGGATAGATCGTCGCGCGGGCATTGATTTGTGTTCACCCTCGCGCGTTAAGATTGCAGCTCGTGCGGTCGGTCGGGAATGTCGAGATCCCGCACGGCAGACGAATTCCCCGGAAGAAAGAAGACGAGACCATGGGCTCGCTCTCCGCATGGCACATCCTGCTCGTCGTCCTCGTCGTGGTGGTCGTCTTCGGCTCCAAGCGCCTGCCGGACACCGCGCGCGCCCTGGGCAAGTCCCTGCGCATTCTCAAGAGCGAGACGGCGGCCATGAAGAACGACGGCCGGGCCGAGTCGGACGTCGCCCCCTCGCCCGCCGAGCCGCCCACCGCCGCCCGGACCATCCAGGCCGCCCCCGGCGACGTCACCAGCGCCCGCCCGGTCGAGGAGCCCCGGAACAACCCGCAGCAGGGCTGACACCCGGCCGCCGGCCGGGACGCGTTCGGAGCGAGTGAGGCGTGGCGGCCCGGCGGAGACCGGGCGCCGTAGGAGATGAGGACCTGGCGTGCCCAAGGCCAAGGCACCGCGGAAGCCGAAGGACCCCGAGGGGCGGATGTCCCTCACCGAGCACCTGCGCGAGCTGCGCAACCGGCTCGGCATCTCGGTCGCCGGCATCCTGGTGGTCACCATCGTCGCGATGTTCTTCGCCAAGGACATCATGAACTTCCTCTCGGAGCCGGTGCCGATCTGCGACTCCTTCGGGGACCCGGCGGCACGCGAGCACCGCTGCGCCGTGCTGTCGCAGCACGGCCTGACCGCCCCGTTCGGCACCTATTTCCGCGTCTCGCTGCTCGTCGGCGTCATCGCGGCGTCCCCGATCTGGCTCTACCAGGTGTGGGCGTTCATCGCGCCGGGCCTGCACCAGAGCGAGAAGAAGTACACCCGAGCCGTCGTCGGCGTGGGCGTCCCGCTGTTCCTCGCGGGCGCCGCCTTCGCGTACTGGCTGCTCGGCCGCGCCGTGCCCGTCCTGCTGAGCTTCAGCGCCCCGAACGCGCAGAACCTCGTGTCGATGGAGGACGTCCTCGACCTCACCGTCCGGCTCGCCCTCGCGTTCGGCCTCTCCTTCGAGCTGCCGCTGCTGCTGGTCCTGCTGAACCTCGGCGGCATCGTCACCGGCAAGCGGATGCTCAGCTGGTGGCGCTGGATGGTCGTCGGCATCGCCGTCTTCGCGGCCGCCATCACCCCGACCGACCTGATGTCGATGGTCGCCCTCCAGGTGCCGGTCACGGCCCTGTACTTCATCGCCTGCGGCATCGCCCTCTTCCACGACCGGCGCAAGCGGCAGCGCGAGGACGAGCGGGAGCTGGACGACGACGAGGCCTCGCCGCTCGACCTGACCCCCGAGACCATCGAGCCCGTCGAACGGGTCTCGTCCTCCCGGCTGGACGAGGGCCCCTCCCGGCTGAACGGCTTCGATGACGCCACCTGACACGGACGGCCGTCCCGCGCGGGGCGCGCGTGCCGGGTGAGCTGACGGTCCTCGTCAACCCCGTGGCGGGCCGCGGCCGTGCCGCACGCGCCGCCCGTCCCGCGCTCGACGCCCTGGCCGCCACCGGCATGCCCGTGCGCGCCCTCGTGGGCGCCGACGCCGCCGACGCGCTGCGCCAGGCCCGCCGCGCGGTCGCGGACGGCGCCGCGGCCCTGATAGCCGTCGGCGGCGACGGCATGGCCTCGCTGGCCCTCCAGGCCGTCGCCGGTAGTGACGTCCCGCTCGGCCTCGTCGCGGCGGGCACGGGGAACGACCTCGCGCGCGCGTGCGGCCTGCCGCTCGGCGACCCGGCCGCGGCGGGCCGCGGGCTCGCGGCGGCGCTGGCGGCCGGGGCGTACCGGCGGATCGACCTCGGCCGGGTCGGGGACGCGTGGTTCGGCGGCGTCCTCGCCACCGGCTTCGACTCCCGCGTCAACGACCGGGGCAACCGGATGCGCCGCCCGCGCGGCCGGCTGCGTTACGACCTGGCCCTCGTCGCCGAGCTGGCCGCGTTCCGCCCCCTGCCCTACCGCATGCGGCTGGACGACGGCCCGTGGCAGGAGCTGGACGCGACGCTGATCGCGGTCGGCAACGGGCCGGGCTACGGCGGCGGCATGCGGATCTGCCCGGACGCGGCGCTGGACGACGGACGGTTCGACGTGACCGTCGTCGGGCCGTGCAGCCGCGCGACGCTGCTCCGCGTCTTCCCCCGCGTCTACAAGGGCACCCATCTGTCCCATCCGGTCGTCACCGTCCACCGCGCGGCCCGCGTCGCCCTGGACGCGCCGGGCGTCACCGGCTACGCGGACGGGGAACCCCTGGGACCGCTGCCGCTGACGGCCACCTGCGTGCCCGGCGCCGTACGCCTGCTGGCCCCGCCGTCCGGCCTGTGAAGATCGCCGCGCTGTCACAGGCGGCCGGTAGGCTCGTCTGCACAATGACCGACGACATGTCCCCCGCAGAGCGCTACGCCGCCTCGCGCAAGCGAGCCATCGAGCAGGCCACGGCGCTCGCCCCGTTCCGCGAGCTGTACGACT
Source organism: Streptomyces sp. MS19 (assembly GCF_047200595.1). Lineage (NCBI taxonomy): Bacteria > Bacillati > Actinomycetota > Actinomycetes > Kitasatosporales > Streptomycetaceae > Streptomyces > Streptomyces sp. MS19. The sequence continues at coordinate 189,793 of NZ_JBJZOH010000004.1, forward strand.
TCGAGCTCGACGCGTTCCAGATCGAGGCGTGCCGGGCCCTGGAGGAGGGCAAAGGCGTCCTGGTCGCCGCCCCCACCGGCTCGGGCAAGACCATCGTCGGCGAGTTCGCCGTCCACCTGGCCCTGACACAGGGCGGCAAGTGCTTCTACACGACGCCCATCAAGGCACTGTCGAACCAGAAGTACGGCGACCTGGTGAAGCGGTACGGCGCCGACAAGGTCGGGCTGCTCACCGGCGACAACAGCGTGAACTCCGACGCACCCGTCGTCGTCATGACGACCGAGGTCCTGCGGAACATGCTGTACGCCGGCTCCCAGGCGCTCGTCGGCCTCGCCTACGTGGTGATGGACGAGGTGCACTACCTCTCCGACCGCTTCAGGGGCGCGGTCTGGGAAGAGGTGATCATCCACCTCCCCGAGTCGGTGACCCTGGTCTCCCTGTCCGCGACCGTCTCCAACGCCGAGGAGTTCGGCGACTGGCTGGACACCGTGCGCGGCGACACCCGCGTCATCGTCTCCGAGCACCGGCCCGTCCCGCTGTGGCAGCACGTGCTCGCCGGGCGCCGGATGATGGACCTCTTCGAGGAGTCGGGGGACAAGCGCGAGGTCAACCCGGACCTGCTGCGGCTCGTGCGCTCCGACCAGGCGCGCGGCTGGGGCGGGCGCGACCGCGCCAGGGGCGCCAGGGACCGCAGGCGCGCGGCCGACCGGGAGCGGGAGCGGCGGCAGCGTTCCCGCGTGTTCACGCCGAGCAGGGCCGAGGTCATCGACCGGCTCGACGCGGAGGGGCTGCTGCCCGCCATCACGTTCATCTTCAGCCGCGCGGGCTGCGAGGCCGCCGTCCAGCAGTGCCTGCACGCGGGGCTGCGGCTGAACGACCCGGCGGCCCGGGTCCGCGTCCGCGAGATCGTCGAGCGCCGCACGGCCGCCATCCCCGACGAGGACCTGCACGTCCTCGGCTACTTCGAGTGGCTGGAGGGGCTTGAGCGGGGCATCGCGGCGCACCACGCGGGGATGCTGCCCGCGTTCAAGGAGATCGTGGAGGAGCTGTTCGTCCACGGGCTGGTCAAGGCCGTCTTCGCCACCGAGACGCTGGCGCTCGGCATCAACATGCCGGCGCGCTCCGTCGTGCTGGAGAAGCTGGTCAAGTGGAACGGCGAGCAGCACGCCGACATCACGCCGGGCGAGTACACCCAGCTCACCGGCCGCGCCGGGCGCCGTGGCATCGACGTCGAGGGCCACGCGGTGGTGCTGTGGCAGCAGAACATGGACCCGGGGGCGGTGGCGGGTCTGGCGGGGGCGCGGACGTATCCGCTGCGCTCGTCGTTCAAGCCGTCGTACAACATGGCGGTCAATCTCGTCGCGCAGTTCGGGCGGCACCGGTCGCGCGAGCTGCTGGAGACGTCGTTCGCCCAGTTCCAGGCGGACCGCGCGGTCGTCGGCATCTCGCGCCAGGTGCGCAAGAACGAGACCGGCCTTGAGGGCTACCGCGAGGCGATGACCTGCCACCTCGGCGACTTCGACGAGTACGCCGGGCTGCGGCGCGAGCTGAAGGACCGGGAGAACGAGCTGGCCAAGCAGGGCGCGGCGCAGCGGCGGGCCGCCGCCGCGGCCTCCCTGGAGCAGCTGCGGCCCGGGGACATCATCCACGTGCCCACCGGCAAGTTCGCCGGGCTCGCGCTCGTCCTCGACCCGGGCTCGGGCGCGCCCGGCGGGCGTGCGCGCGGGCCGCGCGGCGGCTTCGACCCGTACGAGGGTCCTCGTCCGCTCGTGCTGACCGTGGAACGGCAGGTCAAGCGGCTGGCGATGATCGACTTCCCGTCCCCGGTGGAGCCGCTCGACCGGATGCGCATCCCCCGGTCGTTCAACCCGCGCAGCCCCCAGTCCCGGCGGGACCTCGCCTCCGCGCTGCGGACCAGGGCGGGCCACCGCGACCCGGGCCGCCACCGCAGGCAGCGTGCCACGGCGGCGGACGACACCGAGATCGCGCGGCTGCGCGCCGCGATCCGCAGCCACCCCTGCCACGGCTGCGACGAGCGCGAGGACCACGCGCGCTGGGCCGAGCGCTACCACCGGCTGCGCCGCGAGACCCGGCAGCTGGAGCGGCGGATCGAGGGCAGGACCAACACCATCGCCCGCACCTTCGACCAGGTCGCCGCGCTGCTCACCGAGCTGGACTACCTGCGCGGCGACGAGGTCACCGACGACGGGCGGCGGCTCGGCAGGCTCTACGGCGAGCTCGACCTGCTCGCCAGCGAGTGCCTGCGCGAGAAGGTCTGGGAGGGGCTCGACCCCTCCGAGCTGGCCGCCTGTGTCTCCGCCCTCGTCTACGAGGCGCGCAACGCGGACGATGCCCCCGCGCCCGAGGTGCCCGGCGGCGAGGCGCGCCGCGCGCTGGGCGACATGGTGCGGATCTGGGGGCGCCTGGACGCGCTGGAGGAGCAGTACCGGATCAGCCATGTCACGGGCGTGGGGCAGCGCGAGCCGGATCTCGGCTTCGCCTGGCCGGTCCACCGGTGGGCGCAGGGCGAAGGGCTCGACGTGGTGCTGCGCGACGCGGACATGCCGGCCGGTGACTTCGTGCGCTGGTGCAAGCAGGTCATCGACGTCCTCGGGCAGATCGCCAACGCGGCGCCCGAGGGCGGCACGGTGGGCCGCAACGCGCGCCGGGCCGTCGACCGGCTGCTGCGCGGCGTCGTCGCGTACAGCTCGGTGGGCTGACCGGCCGCTCCGGCGCGCCCGCCGTGCTCAGCGCGCCAGGGCGCTGAGCACGCGGGTGAGCGAGCCGCCGAGGCCCCAGCGGGCGTTGAGCGCGTCCAGGGCGGCGGGATCGGCCGGCTCGGCGGGCAGCGCCGGGTCGTGCGCGGGCAGCGGCACGTCCGTGGCGACCCGGACGACGCGGGGGGCGACCTCCAGGTAGGCGGCGGCGGCCGTGAGCCGCTTGCGCTGGGTGGGGGTGAGCGGCGAGGCCGGGTCGTCCGCGGCGGCGACGATGCCCGCGAGGTCGCCGAACCGCTCCAGCAGCCGTGCGGCGGTCTTCTCGCCGATGCCGGGCACGCCCGGCAGGCCGTCGCTCGGGTCGCCCCGCAGCAGCGCGAGGTCGGCGTACCCGGGGCCGTCCACGCCGTACTTGTCGTGCAGCGCGGCCTGGTCGAAGGCCGTGAGGGTCGCCATGCCCTTGACGGGGTAGAGCACCCGCACGCCCCGGCGGTCGTCGATCAGCTGGAAGAGGTCCCGGTCGCCTGTGACGATGTCCACAGGGCCGTCCGCGCGCCCGGCGAGCGTGCCGATGACGTCGTCCGCCTCGTACCCGGCCGCGCCGACGCGGGCGATGCCGAGGGCGTCGAGCACGGCCTCGATGACCGGGACCTGCGGCGAGAGCGTGTCGGGCACGGTCTCGGTGTCGGGGTCCTCGCCGTGCTCCTGCGCGACGCGGTGGGCCTTGTAGGAGGGGATCAGCTCCACACGCCAGGCGGGGCGCCAGTCGGCGTCCATGCAGGCCACCAGGTCGTCCGGCCGGTGGTCGGTGACGAGGCGCGCGACGAAGTCGAGCAGGCCGCGCACGGCGTTGACGGGCGTGCCGTCGGGGGCGCGCACCGACTCGGGTACGCCGAAGTAGGCACGGAAGTAGAGCGAGGCGGTGTCGAGCAGCATCAGGCGTCTGGTCACACCCCGGATCATGCCGCACGTGAGGTCCCCGGAGAGCGCACCCTCTTGGGCAAAATAATAGTTTGATAGGCTAAGTATTAACGATTCCTTGACGCACGCTTGACCGACAGGCGCGTGTTGACCTGCCCGGACGCCGAGGAGGAGACATCTCCATGCCGACGACCCCGACGCCCCCCGCCGCCCCCGGCGGGGGGTGACCGTATGGGACACGCCGACACGCTGCTCGCGATGGGCGGCGCCTTCGTGGCCGCCGCGATCCTCGCCCGCCTCGGCAGCCGCATAGGCCTGCCGACGATCCCCCTGTTCATCCTGGCCGGGATACTCCTCGGCCCGAACACTCCCGGTTACGTCCTCCTGGAGGACCCGCACGACCTGGAGATGCTGTCCGCCCTCGGCCTGGTGCTGCTGCTCTTCTACCTCGGCCTTGAGTTCCACATGGACGACCTGAGGACCGGCGGCAGGAAGATGGCCGTCGCCGGGTCCACCTATCTCGCGCTGAACGTCGGCGCGGGCCTCGCGTTCGGCTTCGCGCTGGGCTGGGGCACCTCCGAGGCGCTGGTGCTCGCCGGTGTGCTCGGCATCTCGTCCTCGGCCATCGTCACCAAGATCCTGGTGGACCTGGGCCGGATCGGGAATCCGGAGACGCGGCCCATCCTGGGCATCATCGTGGTCGAGGACATCTTCCTCGCCCTCTACCTGGCCGCGCTCCAGCCGATCATCTCCGGCGCCGAGGGCGTGGGCGCCATGCTCGGCGACATGGGGAAGGCGTTCGGGTTCCTGCTGGTCCTGGCGGCCGCCGCGCGCTGGGGGACGCGGATCGTCGGCCGCCTGTTCGCGATCGAGGACAACGAGCTGCTCGTCATCTCGTTCCTGGGCGCGGCCGTGTTCGTCTCCGGGATCGCCGAGACGTTCGGCGTGGCGGACGCCATCGCGGCGTTCATGGTCGGCCTGATCCTGGGCAACACCGGGTCCGGCGACCGCGTCCGCGAGCTGGTCCACCCGCTGCGGGACGCGTTCGGCGCGATCTTCTTCTTCCACTTCGGCCTGTCCATCGACCCGGGCGACCTGCCGACCGTGATCTGGCCGGTGCTGATCGCCATCGCGATCACCGTGACGATGAACGTCCTCGCCGGGATGCTCACCGCCCGCATCTACGGCTTCGGTCCCGGACCGACGGCCAACGTGGCGACGACGCTGCTGGCGCGGGGCGAGTTCGCGCTCATCCTGGCGACCATGGCGGCGGCGGCCGGGCTCGACGGACGGCTCTCGCCGTTCATCGCCGGATACGTCCTGATCCTCGCGGTCGTCGCGCCGCTGATCGCGGGCCGCTCCCACTGGCTGGCACGCGTCATGCCGGGCAGCCGCGCCCAGCCGTCGCCCGCCGAGGCCGTCCGGGAGCCCGAGCCCTCACCGACCGGCCGCTGACGGCCGCCCGCCGGCCCGGCGGGGGAGGGGCGCATGATGGGGGAGTGCGCACGCCGGCGCACGGAGGCGATGATCCGAAGGTGGAGCGATGAAGCTGGAAGTCTGGTCGGACGTGATCTGCCCCTGGTGCGGGCTCGGCCAGTACCGGCTCGACGAGGCGCTGCGGCGGTTCGAGCACGGCGGCGAGGTCACGGTGGTCCACCGCTCGTTCCAGCTCGACCCCTCGGCGCCGGTCGGGAAGGCCCTGCCGGTGCACGAGGCGCTGTCCGCCAAGACGGGCGCCCCTGTGGAGCGCGTACGGGAGATGACCGCGCACGTGGAGGGCCTGGCGCGGGCGGAGGGCCTGACGCCGTACGTCGTCGGTGACAACGTCACCGGCAGCACCGCGCTCGTGCACGAGTTCCTCGCCCACGCGACCGCCGAGGGCCTGCACACCGAGGCGTGGGACGCGGCGTTCGAGAGCTACTTCGGGCGCGCCGAGTCCATCTTCACCGTCGACGCGCTGGTCGCCCTCGGCGAACGCGTCGGCCTCGCCGCCGAGGGCACCCGCGCGGCGCTCACCGACCGGCGGTACCGCCCGCGGGTCGAGGCGGAGGCGGCGCGGGCGGCGCAACTCGGCGCGACGGGTGTGCCGTTCACCGTCATCGACGACCGGTTCGGCGTCATGGGCGCCCAGGACGTGGACACGCTGCTCGACGTCCTGCGGCAGGCCTGGGCGGCCACCCACCCCGAACCGCGCCTGACGCCGCTCGCCGACCCCTCCGGCGTCTGCGGCTCGGACGGCTGCACGGTACCGGACGACCACGCCGCCCACGGCTGACCGTCCGGCGGCGGGGCGGCGGCGGATTATACGCGGCTGTTGCGCCCGTGGCTGCCCGGCCGCCCGCCGAAGCCGGTGGGCGGCCCAGGCGCGGACGGCCCGTTGCGGTCCCCGATCACCCGCCGCTCCGCGGGATTCCGGCCCCGCGCCGATGCGGGGTGGCCGGTCGGGTCCAGGTGTGAGAAGTTCACCCCAACGAGTGCGCACCGAACCGGCGGAGTGCCGTGCGCAGGGGTGGACAAGGAGCGTGACGCGCATGGCGACACCTGCCGGCTGGTACCCGGACCCCGGTCACGCGGGCCCGCCGCCCCCCGCCGAACGCTGGTGGGACGGGCAGTCGTGGACCGCGCACACCCGCCCGCCGGGCGGCGCACCTCCCGCGTGGCAGGTGCCGGGCCCGTACACGGCGGACACCTCCCCGTACGGCTACGGCTACCCGCCGGGCCCCCCGCCCCGCAGATCGCGCCCCTGGCCCGTCGTCACCCTCGTCATCGCGGTCGTCATCGCGCTCGTCCTCGCGGGCGTCGGCTACGCGGCGCTGTCCGGCGGGACCGACGACGAGGACGGCCCGGACGGCGGTGCGGCCGCCGAGGTGACGGAGGTTCAGGCGGGCGGCGTGGCCCTGCCCCTCCTCGACGGCTGGACCGAGGTCGAGGCGGAGGGCGGCGTCATGGTCAGCGCCGACCCGCACCCGTGCCCCGGGGACAGCGACCGGGAGTGCATCGGCGGCGCCGCCACCCTCGGCGTCCTGCCGGGCGCCACCGACTCCCCCGAGGAGTTCGCGCGGGCGGACGTCGAACAGCACGCGCGGGACGGCTACTCCGAGGAGATCTACGAGGGCGTCACCGGGACCGAGGAGATCGACGCGGAGGAGGTCACCGTCCTCGGGCAGGACGGCTTCCGCGTCCGCACCCGGGTCGAGACCGGCATCGGCATGGAAGCCGTCGTCGAGAGCGTCGCCTTCCCCGCGCCCGACGGCAGCGGACTCGCCCTGCTGCGCCTGGCGTTCGACGAACGCGACGGGGCGCCGCCCGTCGCGGACATGGAGCGCATCCTGTCCGGACTGCGCGCCACCGGTGGCGGGCCAGGTACCGAAGTATGAGGTGACAACCGTAAAGTGACCCCGTCAAGCGTCGGCAGCGGACGCCGGGGGCCGGGGAGTGGGCGGATGAACACCGAGCAGAGCCCGTGGCGTTCGGAACCCTCGCCGCCGGCACCCGCCCGCCCCGCGGCACCACCGGGCCGCGCCCGGCCCGTCCCGCCGCCCGCCACACCCCCGAGACCCGCCGCGCCACCGCAGCCGTCCGTCCCGCCGCCGCCCGCCGCACCGCCGCCCACCGCGTTCGGCCCGCTCCAGCGCTCCGCCGCGCTCCGCCTGCCGAACCGCACGGCCCGCATCGTCGCCGCCCTCGCCTGCCTCGTCCTCGGCACCGGGCTGCTCGGCGGCGCGGCCGCCGGAGCGTGGCTCGGCTCGGACGGCGACCCCGCCGACAGCGCGGCGCACGTCTTCACCGAGAGCCGCGAGCTGTGGCGCGACCTGCCCGTGGACGACCTCTTCCCGCCCGAGATCAGCGGCGAGGGCACCGGCCCCGGCGGCGCGGACCGCAACTGGACCCGCATCGCCGTCGCCCCCGACAGCGGCTGCGCGGACGCCTTCGACCCGCTGCTCGCGGAAGTCCTCGAAACGGTCGGCTGCCACCGCCTCGTCCGCGCCACCTACAGCGACGAGACACAGACGGCCGTCACCACCGTGGGACTCCTCTTCACCACCGCCGACGCCCCCGCCATGGCCCGGCTCGGCGAACGCTTCGCCGACGAGAACCTCGCCACCCGCCCCGACCTGCTGCCGCGCCCCTTCCCCGCGCCCGGCACACCGGCCGAGGACTTCGGCGACGCCCAGCGCGTCTCCTGGTCGATCCGCGTCGCCACGGACATACCCGTCGTCCGCTGGACCGTCACCGGATTCGCGGACGGGCGCGCGTTCCCCGACCCCGAACCCGCCGCCGAGGCGACGGCCGAGGGCCAGGACACGACCGTCGCCCTGTCAGGCCTCGGCCACGAAGCGCAGGGCCTCGCGGACGCCTTCGACACCCGGCTGCGCGAAGCGGCCGGCCGGTACGCCCCGGAGCAGGGATGACCACGACCGCCGCCGCCCCGCTCCGCACCACCGTCCGCCGCCGCCGGCTCTGCGCGGCGCTGACCGCCGCCTGGCTGCTCGCCCCGGCACTCGCCGGAGCCACGCCCGCCCGCGCCGACTCGATCCGCGACCAGCAGCAGTGGGCCCTCGACGCCATCCACGCCCCCGACGCCTGGGAGACCACGCGCGGGGCCGGCGTCACCGTCGCCGTGCTCGACACCGGCGTCGACGCCGACCACCCCGACCTCGCCGGCGCCGTCCTGCCGGGCCACGACCTCGTCGGCCTCGGCGCCGAGCCGGGCGACGCGGAATGGGCCGCCCACGGCACCGCCATGGCCGGGATCATCGCCGGACGCGGCCACGGCCCCGACAACGGCAGCGGCGTCATCGGCGTCGCCCCCGAAGCGCAGATCCTGCCCGTCCGCGTCCTGCTTGAGGACGACGACCCGGACCGCGACGAGGCGCGCCGCACCCGTACCGGCGCACTCGCCGAGGGCATCCGCTGGGCCGCCGACCAGGGCGCCGACGTCATCAACCTCTCGCTCGGCGACGACAGCGAGTCCGCGCGCCCCGACCCCGAGCAGGACGCGGCCGTCCGCTACGCGCTGGAGCAGGGCGCCGTCGTCGTCGCCTCGGCGGGCAACGGGGGCGACGAGGGCGACCCCGTCTCGTACCCGGCCGGTTACCCCGGCGTCATCGCCGTCGCCGCCGTGGACAGGAGCGGCAGCACCACCGACTTCTCCACCCGCCGCTGGTACACGACCGTCAGCGCGCCAGGCAAGGACGTGATCGTCCCCGACCCCGACCGCCGCTACTACACGGGCTGGGGAACGTCGGCCGCCGCCGCGTTCGTCTCCGGATCGGTCGCCCTGCTGCGCGCCGCCTACCCCGGGCTCACCCCCGCGCAGGTCAGGGACGTCCTCATGGCGACCGCCCAGGACCCGCCCGCCGGAGGCAGGGACGACGCCTTCGGCAGCGGTGTGGTCGACCCCGCCGCGGCCATCGACGCCGCGGCCGAACTCGTCGGCACCCCCCTCGAACCGGCCGCCGAGCCGTACACCCGGCGCTACTTCGGCCCGGGACCACGCCCCGTCACCGGCGGCGGCACCCCATGGCTCGCCCCCTTCGCCGGGGCGGCGGGCACCCTCTTCCTCGCGGGCGCCGTCGTCCTCACCGCGCGCCTGCGCCGCCGCACCGGCGCGCCCTGGTGGCGGCCCGACCAGTGGTAGGGGAGAACGCGCCCGGCCGGTAAAGGGCTCAGACGCCCGTGCGGCGCGGCGTCCCGACGGTCAGCGCCCGGACGGCGGCCTCCGCCGCGTCCTCCACGGCCGCTATCCCGGCCTCGCGCGACGCGTGCCCGTCCGACACGACGGCTATCAGGTAACGCTCGCCCCCGGCCGTCACCCGGCCGATGCTGTTGATGTCCCACAGGCCCGTCCGCGTGCGCGGCAGCCAGCCGTTCTTCAGCTGGAACTCCGCCCCGTCCGCCGCCGCCGACACCCCCCAGCGCTGGCCGTCCGCCACGCTGTCCATCAGCCCCTGTACATACCGGCGCGACGCGGGCGCGAGCGGGGAGTCCATGCCGTACACCGCCGCGAGGAGGGCCAGCTGGTCACGGCTTGTCGTCTGCGTCAGCCCCCAGTGCCCGCCGGGGCCCCCGGCCGTCTCGCTCAGGCCGAGGCGCCGGTTCGCCGCGTCGAGGCCGTCGGCGCCGCCTATCGTCGCCCACAGCTCGTCGGCCGCCGCGTTGTCGCTCTCGCGGATCATCACCTCGGCCCGTGCCTGTTCGGCCGCCGTCAGCTCGCGGCCCTCGTCCTGCGCCAGCAGCAGCAGCGCCGCGAGGATGTCCACCTTCGCGATGCTGGCCGTGTCGAAGTGGTCGCCGCCGAACACCGCGCTCCGCCCGCTGCCGAGCGCCCGTACCGCGACAGACAGGCGCGTCCCGGCGGCGGGCCCCTCCGCCAGCATCGGCGCTATCTCCCGCGCGAGCCGCAGGTCGGACAGGACGGCCGACTGGACGTCGTCGTCGAGGCCACGGGACGGCGGGATCTGCACGCGGTCCAGGTCGTCCCCCCGCGGCTCGCCGTCCAGTCTGTCCGCCGCGCCCACCGTGGACTCCACCGCCTCCCGCGCCGCGTCGCCCGCCACGACACCCGCGAGGAGCGTCGTGGCCAGCGCCGCGTTCAGGACCAGGGCGGGCCTGAACCGGCTCGGCGCACCAGGGGACTTCCGGCTCATGAGCGCACGGTATCCCGCACACCTGCCCGAGTCATCTCCGGTCTCGTGAAGAACGCGTAACAGGAGGTGACACGCCTCACAGTCCGCGCACCCCCCGGCCGTCCCGCGCGCCCCCTCCGCACCCTGTGGCGCCGCCCCCGGCCGCCCCCGGATACGCTCGCCGCGTGGCCCTCAAGAACATCCCCCAGCCCGCCTTCGCCGGTGACGACGGCTCCGCCGAGCCCGCCCTGCGCGCCGCGCTCGACGCCTGGTCGCGCGATCCGTCGGCCGAGCCCGCGCTGCTCACCGCACTGGCGGGCGCCCGTCTGCTCGTGCCGGTCGTCGCCGTGCTCGGCGAGGCCGAGGAGGGTCCTGACGGGCTCCGCCGCGAGAAGCACAGCGACATGGCCGTGCTCACGCTCGCCCTCCCCGACGGCCGGCGCGCCCTGCCCGTCTTCACCGCCACCGCCGCCCTCGCCGCCTGGCGCCCCGACGCCCGGCCGGTCGCGGTCACGACCGGGCAGGCCCTGCGCGCCGCCGTGCAGGAGAACGCGGGGGCGCTCGCCGTCGACGTCGCCGGGCCCGTCGCGTACGAGCTGTCGGGGCCCGCCCTGCGGACCGTCCTCACCGCCACGGCGGGCGGCGCGGCGGCACCCGCAGCCACCGGGGCCGTCACCGAGGCGGTCGCCGCCGTCCTGCGCGCCGAGCCCGCCGTACGGGCCGCGCGGCTCGTCCCCGGCGGTGCGGCGGACGGGACCCTCGCCGTCGCCCTCGACCCCGGCGCGGACGCCTCGGCGGCCGCCGGCCGCCTCGCCCGCGCGCTCGCCGGGGACCCCGTGCTGCGCGCCCACCTGGTCCGCGGGCTCCAGCTCGCCGTCCTCCCGCCGGGCTCCGCCTTCCCCGGCGAGCCGACGTACCGCAGGGACTGAGGGGCGCGCGGCCCGGCGCGCCGGGTCACCCGCACGGCCGCGCCGGAGTGCGGGCGGCGCGGCGGCGCCGCAGACTGCGACAGAAACCAACTGTCGGCAGCAGGAGGGCGCCATGTCCACGGAGACCGAAGCGCAGCCGCTCGCGGCCGAGCTGGTCGGAAGCATGTTCCTCGTCTTGTTCGGCGTCGGCTCCGCGGTCCTGGCGGGCGAGTTCATCGGCAGCCTGGGGATCGCCCTGGCCTTCGGCTTCACCCTGCTCGCGGTCGTCTACATGTTCGGACCGCTGTCGGGCGCGCACATCAACCCCGCCGTCACGCTCGGCATGCTCCTGGCCGGGCGGATGGACACCCGTACGGCCGTGGGGTACTGGATCGCGCAGTTCGCCGGTGCCGCCATCGGCGCGGCGCTGCTGTTCCTGGTGGCCAAACAGGTGCCCGGCCTGAGCACGCACGGGGCCTTCGGCAGCAACGGCTTCGACGACCGCTCGGCGGTGGGCCTCTCGCTGGGCGGCGCGTTCGTGATCGAGGCGCTGCTGACGTTCCTGCTGGTCTTCGTCTACCTGTCGGTCACGCCCGGCGTGACCGTGCGCGGCTTCGGCGGCATCCCGCTCGGCCTCACGCTGGCGGTCGTCAACCTCGTCGGCATTCCGCTCACCGGCGCGGGCGTGAACCCGGCGCGCAGCCTGCTGCCCGCCCTCTTCGCGCTCGGCTCGGCGATGTCGCAGGTGTGGCTGTTCATCCTCGCCCCGCTGGTCGGCGCGGCGGTCGCCGTCGTCGTGCACCGGATCGTGCACGCGCAGGACGAGGAGTGGCGCGCCGACTGGTCGTGGCTGCGGACTAGCCGATCACGGGACCGGTGAACTTCTCGCCGGGCCCCTGCCCCGGCTCGTCCGGCACCGACAACGCCTCCTTGAAGGCCAGCTGGAGCGACTTCAGCCCGTCCCGCAGGGGCGCGGCGTGGTACGAGCCGACCTCGGGCGCCGCGGCCGTCACGAGGCCGGCCAGCGCCGTGATCAGCTTCCGCGCCTCGTCCAGGTCCTTGTGCTCCTCGCCGTCCTCGGCCAGGCCGAGCTGCACGGCCGCCGCGCTCATCAGGTGCACCGAGAGGGTCGTGATCACCTCGACGGCGGGCACGTCCGCGATGTCGCGGGTGAACGCCTCGGCTCCGGAGGTGTCGGGGGCGTCCTGCGGGGCGGCGGAGGGGGCGGCGTCACTCATGCCCACCAGCCTAGACGGGTGGTGGGCGGGGTCCGTCCCGGCGGCGGGTCCTTGTCCGGTGGTGTAGTCTGGAAGGGACCGGCCGGACACATGTGTGCCCGGCCCGCAAGTGGAGGCTCCGCGCTCCCACCTCACCGGCCCCCCGGGTCGGTAGGTCAACGGTCAGGTCGCGCCCCGCGTTCACGCGGTGGTGCTCCCGGTCTGTGGAGCCCCGCCTGTGTGCCGTCCGGGGCGTTTCTCTTTTGTGCCACCGTAGCCCTCCGGGGCGCGGCGGCGGCTCCGGCGGCGGCCCACACGAACGATCCGGCACGGCTGTCCGCCAGACATCCGTGCGGCGCAACCGAGGAGGCCCCATCAGCGCCGAGCCCCGCATCAACGACCGGATTCGCGTCCCCGAGGTGCGACTCGTCGGTCCCAGTGGCGAGCAGGTCGGCATCGTGCCGCTTGCCAAGGCCCTGGAGCTTGCCCAGGAGTACGACCTGGACCTGGTCGAGGTGGCGGCGACAGCCCGCCCGCCGGTGTGCAAGCTCATGGACTACGGAAAGTTCAAGTACGAGTCGGCCATGAAGGCCCGTGAGGCGCGCAAGAACCAGGCGCACACGGTCATCAAGGAGATGAAGCTCCGGCCGAAGATCGATCCGCACGACTACGACACCAAGAAGGGTCATGTCGTCCGGTTCCTGAAGCAGGGGGACAAGGTCAAGATCACGATCATGTTCCGCGGTCGTGAGCAGTCCCGCCCCGAGCTGGGCTTCCGGCTGCTTCAGCGGCTTGCCGAGGACGTGCAGGATCTGGGCTTCGTGGAGTCCAACCCCAAGCAGGACGGCCGGAACATGATCATGGTTCTCGGCCCGCACAAGAAGAAGACCGAGGCCATGGCCGAGGCGCGCGAGGCCCAGGCCGCCCGCAAGGCGGAGCGCCAGGCCGCCGAGCGCGAGCAGGCGGCTGCCGACCGCGAGCAGCAGCAGGGCAAGGCGTCGGCCTGACGACGGGCCGGCGCGTACGCCGCCGCCGCGGGGACGACCCGCGGGTACGGCGGCGCAGGTAACAGGACGAGGAGAGAACGGCGACATGCCGAAGAACAAGACGCACAGCGGTGCCAGTAAGCGCTTCAAGGTCACTGGTTCCGGCAAGGTGATGCGCCAGCGCGCCGGTCGCCGTCACTACCTGGAGCACAAGCCCTCCACGCTGACCCGCCGCCTCGCCGGCACCACGGAGACGGCTCCGGCCGACGCCAAGAGGATCAAGAAGCTTCTCGGCATGTGAGACGGGCGCGACCGGCGGGGCCACCGCCCGCCGCGCGCCCGACACCGACCGGGACCCATCCGTTTCCGGGCCGCGCGCACGTTCCGCGGCCCCGCTGCAAGGAGTACACACGTGGCACGCGTCAAGAGGGCGGTCAACGCCCACAAGAAGCGCCGGGCGGTCCTCGAACAGGCCAGCGGCTACCGCGGTCAGCGTTCGCGCCTCTACCGCAAGGCGAAGGAGCAGGTCACCCACTCCCTCGTCTACAACTACAACGACCGCAAGAAGCGCAAGGGCGACTTCCGCCAGCTGTGGATCCAGCGGATCAACGCGGCCGCCCGCGCCAACGGCATCACCTACAACCGCTTCATCCAGGGCCTGAAGGCCGCCGAGATCGAGGTGGACCGCAAGATGCTCGCCGAGCTGGCGGTCAACGACCCGAACGCGTTCGCGGTCCTCGTGGAGACGGCCCAGAAGGCCCTCCCCAGCGACGTGAACGCCCCCCGGGCCGCCGCCTGAGCCGACCGACCGCGCCCCGCGCGTCGTCGCCGCTCCGCCCCGCTCCACCGGACCCGCAGGCCAGGCGGCCTGCGGGTTCCGTGCTGTCGGCCGCGGCCGCGGCCCCGGCCCCGCGGCCGCCCGGCCGTCCTCCCCACCCCCGCCCCCGCCCCCCGTCACCGCGCAGCCGACGAGCCGCCCGACCGTTCCACGAGAGGTGAGCGCGTGCCCATGGGCCCAGCCGCCGAGCTGATCTCCCCCCGCTCTCCCCGCGTCACCGCCGCCAGGCGGCTGACCAGGCGCAGCTTCCGCGGCAAGGAGCGGCGTTTCCTCGCCGAGGGGCCCCAGGCGGTCCGGGAGGCGGTCGGCCACCGCGCGGACGGGCTGCCGACGCTCCTCGAACTCTTCGCCACCCCCGACGCCGCCGAGCGGCACGCCGACCTCCTCGCCGCCGTCCGCGCGGGCGGCGTGCCCGTCCACCTGGCGGGTGACGAGGTGATCGCCGGAATCTCGGGGACCGTCACGCCGCAGGGGCTCGTCGGCGTCTGCCGCTTCCTCGACCGGCCGCTGGACGAGGTCCTCGCCGCGCGCCCGCGGCTCGTCGCCGTCCTCGCGCACGTCCGCGACCCGGGGAACGCGGGCACCGTGCTGCGCTGCGCCGACGCGGCCGGCGCCGACGCCGTCGTGTTCACCGACGCCTCGGTCGACGTCTACAACCCCAAGGCCGTCCGCGCGTCCGTCGGCAGCCTCTTCCACCTGCCGGTCGCCGTCGGCGTGCCCGTCGGGGCAGCCGTGCGCGGCCTGGCGGGCGCCGGGGTGCGGGTCCTGGCGGGCGACGGGGGCGGCGACCGCGACCTCGACGCCGAGCTGGACGCCGGGGCCATGGGCGTCCCGACCGCCTGGATCTTCGGCAACGAGGCGTGGGGCCTGCCCGAGGAGACCAGGGCACTGGCCGACGCGGTCGTCCGCGTACCGCTGCACGGCCGCGCCGAAAGCCTGAACCTCGCGACGGCGGCGGCCGTCTGCCTCTACGCCTCCGCCCGCGCCCAGCGGGCGCCCGGCGGCTGCCGGGCGCCGGGCGGGTCCGCGGTTCCCGGCTGACCCCGCCCTGACGGCGCGCGGGGGACCGGCGTCAGGGCGCGGCCTGCCCGTTCCCGCATGACCGGCGGCGTACGGGGGGAGGCCCTCCCCGCCCGGCACTAGTAGGCTGACCGGCACTGGGAGAGGGGCTCACGGGGATGCATTCCGCTGCCGGCGCCGGGGAGTCGGACCTCCGGCCCGATGATCTTCCCGACGGACTGGTCGTCGCGGACAGTGACGGCATGGTCACCTGCTTCAACGCCGAGGCCGCACGCCTCACCGGCCGCCGGGCCGCCGCCGCGCTCGGCGCGCCCATCGAGCAGGCCCTCCCGCTGGAGGACCCGGAGGGCCGCCGCTGGTGGCGGCTCACCGACCCGTACCACGGCCTCGCCACCCGCTCAGGACAGCCCGAGCGCAACCTCGTCCTCCCCGACGGCCGCGAGGTCCTCGTCGCCGCGCGCTACGTCCGCACCCGCCCCTCAGGACCCCTGTGCCGCCTCGTCGTCACGCTCAGGGGCACCGACGCCCGCAAGCGCTCGGAGCGCAACAACGCCGAGCTGATCGCCACCGTCGCCCACGAACTGCGCTCCCCCCTCACCTCGGTCAAAGGCTTCACCGCGACCATGCTCGACAAGTGGGAACGCTTCACCGACGAGCAGAAGCGCCTGATGCTCCAGACCGTCGACGGCGACGCCGACCGCGTCACCCGCCTCATCACGGAACTGCTCGACGTCTCCCGCATCGAGTCCGGCCGCCTGGAACTGCGCCGCCAGCCCGTGCGCCTCGACGAGGCCGTCCGCCGCCACGTCGCCACCCTCGTCAACGGCGGCTGCCCCCCGGACCGCTTCGACCTGCGCGTGGCGGGACGGCTCCCCGGCCTGTGGGCCGACCCCGACAAGATCGACCAGGTCCTCGGCAACCTGCTGGAGAACGCGGTGCGCCACGGCGCCGGGACCGTCACCGTCGAGATGCGCCCGGCGCCCCCCGCCGAGACCCGGCGCGGCCAGGAGGGGACGGCGGTCACCGTGAGCGACGAGGGCCCCGGCATCCCCGAGGACGCCGCGCACCGCGTCTTCACGCGCTTCTGGCGCGGCGGCGACCGGGCCGGCACCGGCCTCGGCCTGTACATCGTCAAGGGCATCGTCGAGGCCCACGGCGGCACCGTCACCGCCGGCCGCTCCGACGGCGGCGGCGCGCGTTTCCGCTTCGTGCTGCCCGCGGGCACCCCGCCGTTCTTCTCCTGAGGCAGCGCCCCGGTCCCGCGGGCCGACGCCGCGTTCGGAAGTCGCCACGCGCCCGCTTAGACTCGGTCCCCGGGCACCCCGGGGCGCGCAGCGGGGCGTCAAGCCAATCGGAAGCACGGGAAGAGATGTCGGCACCCAACAAGTCGTACGACCCAGTCGAGGTCGAGGCGCTCAAGCCGGAACGGATCGACGCCGCCCGGGACGAGGCGCTGGCCGCGATCACCGCGGCCGGCAGCCTCGACGCCCTGCGCGAGGTCAGGACCGCCCACGCGGGCGACCGCTCGCCGCTCGCCCTCGCCAACCGCGAGATCGGCGCCCTGCCGCCGCACGCGAAGGCGGACGCGGGCAAGCGCGTCGGCCAGGCCAGGGGCGCGGTCTCCAAGGCGCTCGCCGCCCGCCAGGAGCAGCTGGAGCAGGAGCGCGACGAGCGCGTGCTCGTGGAGGAGGCGGTGGACGTCACCCTCCCCTGGGACCGCGTGCCCGCCGGGGCGAGGCACCCGCTCACCACGCTGTCGGAGCGCGTCGAGGACATCTTCGTCGCCATGGGGTACGAGGTCGCGGAGGGCCCCGAGGTCGAGGCCGACTGGTTCAACTTCGACGCCCTCAACATCGGCCCCGACCACCCGGCCAGGACGACGCACGACACGTTCTTCGTCGCCGGCGACCGCGAGGACACCCCCGCCGACGGCTCGGGACTCGTCCTGCGCACGCACACCTCGCCGGTGCAGATCCGCTCCATGCTGACGCGCGAGCCGCCGCTGTACGTGGTCTGCCCCGGCCGCGTCTACCGCACCGACGAGCTGGACGCCACGCACACCCCCGTGTTCAACCAGGTCGAGCTGATCGCCATCGACGAGGGCCTGACCATGTCGGACCTCAAGGGCACGCTCGACCACATGGTGCAGTCGCTCTTCGGCCCCGGCATGCACACACGGCTGCGCCCGAACTACTTCCCCTTCACCGAGCCGTCCGCCGAGATGGACATGGTGTGCTTCCGCTGCCGCGGCGCGTCCGTGGGCAACCCGGACCGGCCCTGCCGCACCTGTTCCAGCGAGGGCTGGATCGAACTGGGCGGCTGCGGCGTGATGAACCCGCGCGTCCTGATCGCCTGCGGCATCGACCCGGAGAAGTACAGCGGTTTCGCGGCCGGCTTCGGCCTGGAGCGGATGCTGATGTTCCGGCACAACATCGTGGACATGCGAGACATGATCGAGGGTGACGTCCGGTTCACCCGGCCGTTCGGGATGGAGATCTGATGCGCGCCCCGCTCTCCTGGCTGCGCGAGTACGTGGACCTGCCGGAGGGGACGTCGGGCCGCGACGTCGCCACCCGGCTCATCGCGGCCGGCCTTGAGGTCGAGACGGTCGAGCGGCTCGGCGACGACATCACGGGACCGCTCGTCGTCGGCCGCGTCCTGGCGATCGAGGAACTCACCGGCTTCAAGAAGCCGATCCGCTGGTGCCAGGTCGACGTCGGCGCCGCCAACGGCACGGGCGAGCCCCAGAACATCGTCTGCGGCGCCACCAACTTCCGCCCCGGCGACCACGTCGTCGTCATCCTCCCCGGCGGCGTCCTGCCCGGCGGCTTCGAGATCTCCGCCCGCAAGACCTACGGCAAGGTCTCCGAGGGCATGATCTGCTCCGCCCGCGAACTGGGCCTCGGCGACGACCACGACGGCATCGTCGTCCTCCCGCCGGGACACGAGCCCGGCACCGACGCCATCGCCCTGCTGGAACTGGTGGACGAGGTCCTCGACATCGCCGTCACCCCCGACCGCGGCTACTGCCTGTCGATGCGCGGCCTCGCCCGCGAGGCGGCCACCGCGTACGGCCTGCCGCTGCGCGACCCGGCGCTGCTCGACGTCCCCGCGCCCAACGCCGACGGCTACCCGGCGCGCGTCGAGGACCAGGAGGCGTGCGACCGCCTCGTCGTCCGCCGCGTCACCGGCCTGCGCCCCGACGCGGTGTCCCCGGTGTGGCTCACCCGCCGCCTCCAGAAGGCCGGGATGCGCCCCATCTCCCTGGCCGTGGACATCACCAACTACGTGATGCTGGAGATCGGGCAGCCCCTCCACGCCTACGACCACGCCCGCCTCTCCGGGCCCGTCGGCGTCCGGCGCGCCACGGCGGGCGAGCGGCTGACGACGCTCGACGACGTCAAGCGCGTCCTCGACCCCGAGGACCTCGTCATCACCGACGACACCGGCCCGGTCGCCCTCGCCGGCGTCATGGGCGGCGCCGACACGGAGATCGCCGACACCACCGAGCAGCCGCTGGTCGGCGCGCCCGAGGGCACCACGGAGATCGTCCTGGAGGCCGCGCACTTCGCCCAGGTCCCCATCGCGGGCTCGGCCCGCCGCCACAAGCTGGCCAGCGAGGCGTCCCGCCGCTTCGAGCGCGGCGTGGACCCCGAGGCCGCGCCCGCCGCCGCCCAGCGCGCGGTGGACCTGCTGGTGCTCCTCGGCGGCGGCACGGCGCACCCGGGCGTCACGGAGATCGGCGGCGCGGTCCCCGCCGAGCCCGTCACCATCCCCGCCGGCCACCCCGACCGGGTGGCCGGGGTCGCCTACGGGCGGGAGACCGTCGTCCGCCGCCTCCAGCAGGTCGGCTGCTCGGTCACCGGCGGCGACGTGCTGACCGTCACCCCGCCCAGCTGGCGGCCCGACCTCACCGACCCCAACGACCTCGCCGAGGAGGTCATCAGGCTGGAGGGCTACGCGTCCCTCCCGTCGCGGCTGCCGAGGCCCCCGGCCGGGCGCGGCCTGACGGAGCGGCAGCGGCTCCACCGCAGGACCGGCCGGGCCCTCGCGGGCGCCGGGTTCGTCGAGGCGCCGAACTACCCGTTCACCGGCCCCGCGCAGTACGACGCGCTCGGCCTGCCCGCCGACGACCCGCGCCGCCGCACCGTCCGCCTCGTCAACCCGCTGGACGACACCGAGGGCGGCCTGCGCACCACGCTGCTGCCCGGCCTCCTGGAGGCCCTGCGCCGCAACCACGGGCGCGGCGCGCAGGACCTCGCCCTCTTCGAGACCGGCCTGGTCTTCCTGGCGACCGGCGACGAGCCCGCCGCGTTCCGCCCGGCCGTGACCGCCCGGCCGACGGACGAGGAGATCGCCGCGCTGAACGCCGCGCTGCCCCGGCAGCCGCGGCATGTCGCCGCCGTCCTCGCCGGGGTGCGCGAGCAGCAGGGCTGGTGGGGCGGCGGACGCCCGGCCGGCTGGTCCGACGCGGTCGAGGCCGCCCGTACGGTCGCCCGCGCCGCGGGCGCCGACCTGCGCGTGGAGAACGCGCGGTACGCCCCCTGGCACCCCGGCCGCTGCGCCGTGCTCTCGGTGGTCCTGGACGGCGAGCGCACGGTCGTCGGCCACGCGGGCGAGCTGCACCCGCGCGTCGTGAAGGCCCTCGGCCTCCCGGCCCGCACCTGCGCGATGGAGGCCGACCTCGACCTGCTCGAACGGGCCGGGGCCGGGGTCGTGGAGGCGCCGCGGATCTCGTCGTTCCCGGTGGCCACGCAGGACGTCGCGCTGGTCGTGGACGCCGCCGTGCCGGCCGCCGAGGTCGAGGCGGCGCTGCGGGCGGGCGCGGGCGGGCTGCTGGAATCGCTGCGCCTGTTCGACGTCTTCACCGGCGAGCAGCTGGGCGAGGGCCGCAAGTCCCTGGCGTACGCGCTGCGTTTCCGCGCCCCCGACCGCACGCTCACGGCGGACGAGCTGACCGCCGCGCGCGAGGCCGCCGTCGCGGCCGCGGCCGAGCGGACGGGGGCGGGCCTGCGCGCCTGACCCCGCCGCCGTACGCCCCTTCCGCCGCCCCGCCGGGCCCAGTTCCCGGCGGGGCGGCGGCTTCATGCCCGCCTGGGCGCTGAGCGGGTGACCGGGGAACCGTCACCCGGGCGCGGACCTGTGAGGGCCGTCACCGACACGTACGTCCTCGGGAAGAGGCGCGAGAAGCGCGGACCCGAGGCGAGTGCCGCATGGGATCGGGGCGTCCGGCCCTCCGGGGGAACGGAGCGCCAGCCGCCGGCGTCTCGTGGCGGCCCTGTACCGGGACGCCGCGTCTCGAATTAGAGTGGCCCCCGTGGCCCCGCCGCACGGGCCACACGTGACCGTTCACCGCGCGTACCGGAGGGTTCGTCCATGACCGAGTCCCGCACCATCCTCGTCACCGGGGCCACCGACGGCCTCGGCCGGGCCCTGGCGCTCGACCTCGCGGCCGGCGGCGAGGCGCTGATCCTCCACGGACGGGACCGGGCCAGGCTCGACCGGCTCGCGGCGGAGGTCGCCGGCCTCGGCGCGCCTGCCCCCCGTACGGTGCTGGCCGACCTCGGTGACCTCGCCCAGGTGCGCCGCATGGCCGCCGAGGTACGGGACACGGCGGACCGGCTCGACGTCCTGGTGAACAACGCGGGCATCGGCGGCGGCGAGCCCGACGGCGTCACCCGCCGCACCAGCGCGGACGGCCACGAACTGCGCTTCGCCGTCAACCACCTCGCCGGTTTCCTCCTCACCCTCGAACTCCTCCCGCTGCTGCGCGCCTCGGCCCCCGCGCGGGTCGTGTTCGTCGCCTCCCTCGGGCAGCAGGCGATCGACTTCGACGACCTGATGCTGACCCGCGGCTACGAGGGCGCGCGCGCCTACCGGCAGAGCAAGCTCGCCCAGGTCATGACGGCCTTCCACCTGGCGGAACGCGTCCCCGCCGACGAGGTGACGTTCACCAGCCTGCACCCCGGCACCTACATGCCGACCAAGCTCGTCCGCGACTGGATCGGCCGCAGCGTGGACACCGTCGGGACGGGCGTGGCCGCCACCCGCCGCCTCGTCGTCGGCGACGAAGTCGCGGGCGTGACCGGCCGGTTCTTCGACCGCACCGAGGAGGCGCGGGCGGACGAGCAGGCGTACGACCCGGCGGCGCGCGCACTGCTGTGGGAACGGAGCCTCCGCCTGACCGGCGCGCCGCAGCTCGTCGAGGGCCGGTGCCGGTGACGGTGACGGACGTGCGCGCCTATCCGGTGGTGTGCAGGGTGATCGCCCCGTTGTCGGTGCTCGCTGTGATGGTGCGAGGGCTGTGCGGGTCCTCCGGTACGTCGGTGCGTATGTCGCCGCTGTCTGTCGTGGTGGTGACCTTGTAGGTGGTGTCGTCCGGCACCTCGATGCTCACGGCGCCGTTGTCCGTCGCGGTTTCCACCCGCTCGGGGGCGGTGATGAAGGAGAGCTGGACGCGCCCGCTCTCCGAACGGGCGTCGACGCGGCCGGAGGTGAGGCCGGTGGCGCGCAGCTCTCCGTTCTCGGTGCTCAGGGTGAGCCCGCCGGCGGCGTCCTCGACGCTGATCGCGCCGTTGTCGGTGCGGATCTCCAGCGCCGAGTCGAAGCCGGTGGCGGTGATCTTCCCGTTGTCGCCCTCGACGGCAAGGGCCAGGTTCCGGGGCACGAGCACCTCGTACCGGACGTCGCACTGGCCGAGGAGACCGCAGTCGGTGGCCAGGGTGAGGGTGTCGTCCTCGAACTCCCAGGTCGCCTCGGGCCCGGTGCCGATCAGGGACCGGCCGGAGAAGCGGCGGGTCACCTCGATCTGCGCGGTGTCGGCGGGGCGTATGTCGAGGTCGCCGTTGCTCTTGGAGATGGTGAGCCGGTCGCCGGCGGGCTCGAAGCTCCGCTGCTCGGGTTCGGCGTCGTCCGCGGAGGGCGCGCACCCTGTCAGGAAGGCCAGTGCCAGCAGGGGGACCGCCACGAGGGCGGCTTTGGCCGTGAGCGAGGTACGGGGAGTGCTTCTCGGCATGGTGATGCGGTCTTTCCAGGAGTGGGGTGCCGGGGGCGGTGGCGTCACCGGTGGAGTTCTTCCAGCTCGTGTGCGGCCAAGGCGCGGTCCGGCCGGGCCGGTGTGAGCCGGGCGCCCTCGACGTCGAGGTCGGGCAGGAGCCGGTCGAGCCGGCGGGGCAGCCACCAGGCGCGTGTGCCCAGCAGCGCGAGAACGGCCGGTACCAGGGTCATCCGGACGAGGAAGGCGTCGACGGCGATGCCGGCCGCGAGGCCGAAGGCGATCGGTTTGAGGGTGAGGTCCTCGGTGGTCATGAAGCCCGCGAAGACGGAGAACATGATGAGGGCCGCGGCGGTGACGACCCGCGCGGCGTGCCGCGAGCCGGCGACCACGGCCTGGCGGGGCCGGGCGGTGTGGACGAAGTCCTCGCGCATGCGTGAGACGAGGAAGACCTCGTAGTCCATCGCCAGGCCGAACAGGACCGCGAGCAGGACGATCGGCATGAAGCTGAACACGGGCCCGGTGGTCGGCACGCCGAGCGGGCCGGCGAGCCAGCCCCACTGGAAGACGGCGACGACGGCGCCGAACGCCGCGCCGACGGAGAGCAGGAACCCGGCGGCGGCCTTGACCGGTACGACGATCGAGCGGAAGACCAGCAGCAGGAGGATCAGCGCGAGTGAGACGACGACGGCGGCGAACGGCAGCAGCGAGGAGCTGAGCCGGTCGGACACATCGATCGCCGCGGCGGTCGAGCCGGTGACCAGGACGCGTGCACCGGTCGCCGCGGCGAGTCCGGGGGTGACGGCGCGGATGTCGCGGACCAGCTGCTCGGTGCGCTCGTCCCGCGGTCCGTCCTCCGGGACGACGGTCAGGATCGCCGTGCGGCCGTCCGTGCCGGGCTGGGGCGGGCTGACGGACACGACGCCGGGCAGGCGCAGCCCGCCGGCCACCTCGGTGGCCGCCTGCTGCGGGTCGCCGTCCGCGCTCTGGACGAGCACGAGCAGCCTGCCGTTGTGGCCGGGGCCGAACGCGTCGGCTATGTGGTCGTAGGCTTTGCGCTGGGTCGAGTCGGGAGCCGCGGTGCCGTTGTCCGGCATGGCCAGGGTGAGTCGGGATGCAGGGACGGCGACCACGCCGAGGCCCAGGACGACGGTCAGCACGGTGGCGAGCGGGCGGCGGGTGACCAGCCGCGCCCACCGGTCGCCGCCGTTGCGGCGCCCGGCCGCCACGGCACGCTCCCGCCGCCCGGCCCGCGTGCCCGCCTTGGGCCGGAGGCGTTCTCCGGCGAAGCCGAGCAGGGCCGGCAGCAGCGTGACCGCCGCCGCCACGGCCATCACCACGGCCGCCGCGGCGGCCAGTCCCATGACGGTCAGGAACGGGATGCCGACCACGCTCAGCCCGGCCAGCGCGATGATCACCGTCAGGCCGGCGAAGACCACGGCGCTTCCCGCCGTGGCCGTGGCCCGGCCCGCGGACTCCTCGGGGTCCATCCCGGCAGCGAGCTGGGTGCGGTGGCGGGAGAGGATGAACAGCGCGTAGTCGATGCCGACCGCGAGGCCGACCATCAGGGCGAGGCTCGGTGCGGTGGACGACACGGTGGCGACGTTGGACACCAGCATCAGGCCGAGCAGCCCGACGACGAGTCCGGCGAGCGCGGTCAGCAGCGTCAGCCCGGCGGCCAGGATCGACCCGAAGGTGAGGACGAGGACGACGACGGCGACCGTGACGCCGAGCACCTCCGTGGCCGTCACGGGCACTCCGGCGGTGCTGTAGACGGTGCCGCCGACTTCGACCTGGAGGCCGCCCGACCGCGCCGCGTCGGCGAGGTTCTCCAGCGCGGCGACGCTGTCGTCGTGCAGGGCGTCGCGCTTGACCGGGTAGAGCACCTGGGCGAGTGCGGTACGCCGGTCGGACGAGACGGTCCCCGCCTGGAACGGGTCGACCGCGTCCTCGGCCTGCGGTGCCGTCGCGGCGCCGCGTACCGTGCGCTCGATGACGGCACGTACGGGCGGATCGTCGACGGTCGAGCCCTCGGGGGCGACGAAGACGATCTGCGCGGTCACCCCGGTGGCCGAGGGCAGGGCGTCCTCCAGTACGTCGATGCCCTCCTGCGCCTGGGAGCCGGGGATGGTGGCCTCGCTGTCGAGATGTGAGCCGTACGCCGCGAAGGCGCCGCCGGCCAGGGCTGTCAGCAGCAGCCATGCGGCGAGGAAACGCCCGCGGCGGCGGAACGCTGCCCGGCCGAGCGAGTAGAGCACGGTGGCCATCTGGGGTCCTGTTCAGTCGTTCGGGGGCAGGGCCAGTAGCCCGGCGATGACGGTGGAGAGGGCTTCTTCGACGACATCCGTGCCGATCGCCTCGGGATCGGCGCCGTGCTCCATCACCAGTCCGTTGGTCAGGCAGTGCAGGATCAGCCCGGCCAGCTCGGGCCTGACCGCGGTCGGCGTGCCGCCGCCCTCGACGACCTCGGCGAACACCTGACCCGCTGCCGCGCGCTGCGCGCGCCGGAGCGGCGTGACCACGGCCCGGGTCTCTTCGTCGCGGGCGGCGCGGGCGGCGAACTCAAGCCCGAGCTGCCCCCGTCCGGTGTCGCCGACGACCCGCTGCGCGACCAGCCGGGCGGCCCTGGCAGCGGCCGCCGCCGGGTCGCCGGCGTTGCGGATCTCGGCCGTCACGGCGGCGAGTTCGGTATCGGCGCGCTCGCCGAGGAGGGCACCGAAGAGGGCCTGCTTGCTGCCGAAGTTCGAGTAGACGGCGCCCTTGGTGAAGCCGGCGGCGCGGGCGATGTCCTCCAGCCGGCTGTCGGCGTAACCGCGCTCGGCGAAGACCCGCGCGGCCGCCGTCAGCAGCCGGCGCCGCACCTCCTCGCGTGGGGTGCGTGGAGTCGGCTCGGGCGGCTGGCGCTCCGTGTCAGTCATGCCGCCCAACGTAGCATACCCATGGGTATCCAGTACCCGTGGGTATCGAGATGGTGTGACGGCCCCGTCCGTCAGTCGTCACCGGCCGCGGCCCCGTGAGCACACCGGTGTGCAGGTGACGACCGGCGATCGGCCGAAGGACTCGCCACGACTCGCTCCGCGGCCGGCCGGCCAAGGTGGCTCATCCGAAACTCACCGGTGCCGAGCCACGGTGGGGTGTGAGCGCTTGCGCGAGACGGTCGAACGCTCCGCTCCGGCCGGACGGCCGGCACCGCCTCGGCCGCGCCTTCGGAGGCCGGCGGGCCGACCGGGCATCCGCCTGCCGCGTCCGCGCCGCGAGGGTCGGAACGGGCGGCCCGGAGCGCGGCTTCCCAAGCCGGCTGTGCCGGGTCGTCGGGTCAGTTGACGGGACCTGCAAAGGCCGTCCCGATCGCGAACGACCACACCGCCCGGCCCGTGATGCGACTGGCTCCCCGCGGGGTCCCCGCGCCTGGATCGTGTCGTTCGGATCGTGGCGGATCGGTCCGCGTCGTCGGACGCCGTGCGTCGCGAGGCACCGGATCGCCACGCGTGCCGGGCGTACCCGGGCGAGTGCGGTGACGCGGCGAGGTGCGGTGGCCGGCGGCGCGTGCCAGGCACGATCCGCACGACACGGCCTCTAGGTGCCCGGCTCGGGGAGGGGGCGCGCGGTGCGGCGGGTGGTGAGCGGGCGCATCAGGTCGCCGTACGCCGCCAGCCTGCCCGGCAGGTCGGGCAGGCGGATGTCGAGGTCTGCCGGGTCCGCGCACTCCGCGACCTCCTCCCAGGTCACGGGCGCGGACACGGTCGCCGCCGCGCGCGCCCTGAGCGTGTAGGGGGCGGCGGTCGTCTTCCGCGCCGCGTTCTGGCTGTGGTCGATGAAGACCCTCCCCGGCCGCTCCTGCCTGGCCATGACGGCGATGGCCAGGCCGGGCAGTCCCGCCGTGGCCTCGACGGCTACGGTCTTCGCGTACGCCGAGGCGCGCTCCGACGGCGCGGGCCGCAGCGGGCACAGCAGGTGCAGGCCCTTCGACCCCGATGTCTTCGGGTACGCGGCCAGGCCGTCCGCCGCGAGCCGTTCCCGCAGCCACAGCGCGACGCGGCAGCAGTCCACGACGGTCGCGGGGGCGCCCGGGTCCAGGTCGAAGACCAGGCGGTCCGCGACACCGGGCGTGGACGCGCGCCACTGGGGCGTGTGCAGCTCGGCGACCATGTTCGCCACCCACACCAGGCTGGGCAGGTCCTGCACCATCACCTGCCGCAGCGTGCCGCCGCCGGAACGGGGGACGTCCGTGGTGTTCACCCAGTCGGGGGTGCCGGGCGGGACGTTCTTGGTGAAGAAACGCTGCCCCTCCGGGCCGTCCGGATAGCGCAGGAGGCTCAGCGGCCGGTCCCTGAGGTGGGGGAGGAGGACGGCGCCGTGCGAGGCGTAGTGGTGCAGCACCTCGCCCTTGGTGGTGCCGTCCGGGTAGAGCACCTTGTCCAGGTGGGACAGCGGCAGACGGCGACCCTCGACCGTGACGACAGGCATACCCTGAGACTGGCACGAAAGGGGCGAATGTTGCGCACCATATGGAAGGGTTCGATTTCCTTCGGGCTGGTCACCATCCCCGTCAAGGTCGTCAGCGCCACCGAGAACCACTCCGTCTCGTTCCGCCAGATCCACACCGCCGACGAGGGCCGCATCCGGTACCGCAAGGTGTGCGAACTCGACGGCGAGGAGGTCTCGGGCGACGAGATCGGCAAGGGGTTCGTCACGGCGGACGGCTCGCTCGTCCAGCTCACGGACGACGACCTGGCCCTGCTGCCCCTGCCCAGTGCGCGGACGGTGGAGATCCTCGGCTTCGTCCCCGTCAGCACCATCGACCCCTACCAGCTCGACAAGTCGTACTACCTGACGGCCGACACGGGCGCGGCCAAGCCTTACGTGCTCCTGCGCGAGGCGCTGCGCCGCGCGGACAAGGGGGCCATCGCCAAGCTGGCGATGCGCGGGCGGGAGACGCTCGCCCTGGTCAGGGCGCTCGACGAGGACGTCCTCGGCATGCACACGCTCCTGTGGCCCGACGAGATCCGCTCCGCGTCCGGCCTCGCGCCCACCGAACGGGTCACCGTCCGCGACGCCGAGCTGGACCTCGCCGACACACTGATGGACACCCTCGGCGAAGTCGACATGGCCGACCTGCACGACGAGTACCGCGAGGCCGTCGAGACGCTCGCCGACGCCAAGCTCGCCGGGGTCGAGCCCGAGCAGGCCAAGGAGGCCGAGGGCGGGGGCGGCAAGGTCGTGGACCTCATGGCGGCGCTGGAGGACAGCGTCCGCAAGGCGCGCGCCGGGCGCGGCGAGGAGGAGGGCGCCGAGGGCGGGGACGCGACCGTGCACCCCATCAAGGGCGAGGGCGGGGCGGGGGAGAAGCCCGCCCGCAAGCGCGCCCCGGCGAAGAAGGCGGCCGCCAGGAAGACGGCGGGCGGGAAGGGCGCGGCGAAGAAGAGCACGGGCAAGAAGGCGGCCCCGGCGAGGAGCGCGGAGAAGAAGACGGCGCAGAAGAAGACCGCCACCCGCAAACGGGCCTCCTGACCCGGCCCGCCCGGCTGTGAACGGCTGGTCCGGGCGGCGGGCCGGGACCGGCCGCCCAGGACGCACGACCCGGGGCCGTTCGCCGTGGCGAGCAGCCCCGCTGCGGCGCTCGCGAGGTACCGGTCAGCACGGCATCGTCCCGGAGGACGCCCTTCCCCCGGCGACGCTCCGCACCGGCGGGGGCCTACGCCCTATCGACGTCACGACGCTCGTCCTGCCGGGCGGACGCAGCGCCCCCCACCAGGCCCGGCAGGCCGCCGACCGCCCCGGCCGCCTCAGGCGTACGCGTAGAACCCCGCGCCCGACTTCCGGCCCAGGTGGCCCGCGGCGACCATCCGCAGCAGCAGCGGCGGAGGCGCGTACAACGGCTCCTTGTGCTCCTGGTACATCGACTCGGCGATGGAGGCGACCGTGTCGAGACCGATCAGGTCCGCCAGCTTCAGCGGCCCCTGCGGGTGCGCGCAGCCCAGCTCCATCCCGCGGTCGATGTCGTCGCGGCCCGCCGCGCCCGACTCGAACATCCGGATCGCCGACAGCAGGTACGGCACCAGCAGCCCGTTCACCACGAACCCCGACCGGTCCTGGGCGCGGATCGCGTGCTTGCCCAGCACCTCCGTCACGAGCCGCTCGGCCCGCGCCACCGTCTCCTCGGCCGTCGTGAGCGCGGGCACCAGCTCGACCAGCCGCTGCACCTGCGCCGGGTTGAAGAAGTGGATGCCGAGCACCTGTGCGGGACGGCTCGTCGCCACCGCCAGGTTGACCAGCGGGATCGCCGACGTGTTCGACGCGAGGATGGCGTCAGGACGGGTCACCACCTGGTCGAGCAGGTGGAAGATCTCCGTCTTGACCTGCTCGTTCTCCACCACCGCCTCGATCACCAGATCGCGGTCGGCGAACTCGCCCAGATCCGTCGTGAACGACAGCCGCTCCAGCGCCGCGTCACGCTCCGCCGCCGTCACCTTGCCGCGCTCGACGGCGCGGTCCAGCGAGTTGACCAGGCGCGTGCGGCCCAGTTCCAGCGCCTCGCCGGTCGTCTCCGCCACGCGGACGTCGAGACCCGCCCGCGCGCACACCTCCGCGATGCCCGCGCCCATCTGGCCGCAGCCGACGACGCCGACGCGTCCGATGCCGTTCCCCAGGCCGTCCACTCGCGTGCCCCTTCGCTGGTCGTCCCCTCGGTCATGTGCAGGACGACCGTACCCCCGCCGCGACGGCGGGCGGACCCGGGGCGTCGCCGGGCCCGTCCGCCGCCGGGTGTCAGGACGTGGCGCAGGGGGCGCCGTCCACCGTGAACGAGGCGGGCGCCTGGTTGTCGCCCGACCAGCTGCCGAGGAAGCCGACGGTCGCCGAACCGCCCGGCGGCAGCGTCGCGTTCCAGGCGGCCGGGGAGACCGTCACGGTCGTCCCCGACTGGGTGAACGCCCCGTTCCACAGCTGGCTGACGCGCTGGCCCGCCGGGAAGTCCCAGGCCAGCGCCCAGCCGGTGAGCGGGTCTGCACCGGTGTTCGTCAGCCTGACCTCGCCCTGGAAGCCGCCCGACCACTGCCCCGTGACCCGGTACGCGACCGAGCAGCCACCCGGCTCACCCGGCTCACCCGGCTCACCCGGGCCGCCCGGCTCCTCGGGACCGCCGCCGCCGTCCCCGCTGTCGCCGTAGACGACACCCCGGCCGTTCGTGCTCAGGTACACCCGGCCGAAGACCTTCGGGTCACCCGTGATCGCCGCGCCGGTCCAGGCCCACTGGTGCTCGTCGTCGTTGATCCGCAGCCAGGTCGCCCCGGCGTCCGTCGACCGGTAGACGCCGCGCACGCCGCCGGCCACGCCGCTGCTGTACAGCGTCTGGTACGCCGCGCCGTCCGCCGCCCGGCCGAAGCCGATCGTGTCGGCGTCGATGCCGGGCACCTCCGTGAACGTCGCGCCCGCGTCCGTCGAACGCCACAGCCCGCCCTCCGCGCCGGCCAGCCACACGTGGCCCTGCCTCCCGGGCACCGTCGCGAAGTAGCCGCCCTCGTCCGGCAGCGCCGCCGGGGACGCCGTGAACGACGCGCCGCCGTCCGTGCTCACCCAGAACGTGCCGTCCGCCCAGCCGTAGAAGACGTCCGGGTCCACCCGGTCCGCCTCCACGCGCGCGCCCGCCGGGATGCCGCGCGAGGCGGTCCACGACGTCCCGTAGCCCACCGAGTAGTGCACCCCGGCGCCCTCCGGGCTCCACACGAAACGGCTCGCGTCCGCGGCCGCCGCGACCGTCCCGCCGTGCGCCCCGGCCGGGGCCGTGCCCTGGAACCAGTTCGCGCCGCCGTCCGTCGAGAACGCGACGGTCGGCGCCGTGCCCTCGCCGACGTGGTCGCCGACGCGCACCACCGCGTCCGGGCTCAGCTCCGCGAAGTCCAGGCTCGTCGTGGTCCCGAACGACGGGAACGCCCGCGCCGGCACCTCCTCGACGTCCGTGTGCCGGAAGCCCCCGATGTCCCCGAGGCCGCTCAGCACCTCCGCGCCGCTCGGCGGGCTCGCCAGGTCGAGGACGGCCGTCTCCTCCAGGCCGTCCACCACCGGGCGGATCGTCAGCGTCTCGTCGCGGTCCCAGGCCGTCAGGTCCGTCGTCCCGAAGAGCGTCGCGCCCGTGCCGTACAGCATCCGGTCGGAGTCGAACGGGTCGATCTCCAGGCCCTCCGTCATCCAGCCGAGCTTCGGCGCCTCCTCGGGCGGCTGCGGCTGCGCGCCCATGTCGAGCCAGGGGACCTCGGAGATGTCGATCTCGTAGCGCTTGCCGCGGTCCGGGTAGCTCGTGAACTCCCACGCGCGCGTCCACGTGTCGCCGCCGTCGCGCGAGCGGAAGAACTGCGTGTCGGGCCACCACGAGCTGTACGCGCTGACCATCAGCGTGCCGGGCGCGCCGCGGTCCACGCTCAGGCCGCTGAAGCCGAAGTACCGGTCGCCGCCCGCGGGGACGGGGGAGATGTCGGTCCACGCGCCGGTCGCGGTGTCGAGGCGCCAGACCTCGCCGTCCGCGCCGCCGTACGGGCCCGCGTCGTCGCTCGTCGCCACGTACAGGTCGCCCGTCGCCTCGTCCAGGACGCCCTTGTGCGGCAGGAAGCCGGTGGGCTGGCCGGGGACCGCCTCCCAGGTCGCGCCCGCGTCGGTGGAGCGGTAGATGCTCTCCTGGAGGTCGGCGACGCCCGCGTAGAGCGTCGGCGTCGGGCTGCCCGCCGTGCCCGACGCGGGGTCGAACGTCACCCAGGCCACGCCGACGAGGGCGCTCTCGTACCCGGACGCGTCCGCCGGATCGGGCGCGTAGTCACCGGGGTTGGGGAACGAGGCGACCTCCGCCCAGGTGACGCCCGCGTCCGTGCTGCGCCACAGGCCCTCGCCGCTGGGGGCGCCGAGGTAGAGGACGTCGTTGTCGTTCGGGTCCACGACGAGGCGCTCGCCCATGCCGCGGCCCGGCATGTTGCCGCCGAGCTTGAACGGCAGCTCTGTGGTCCGCCAGGTCTCGCCGCGGTCGGCGGACCTGAGGATCGCGCCGTTGCCGGGGTCCCAGTCGTTGGTGTAGCTGCCGACGGCCGCGTAGACGCGGTCGGGGTCCACCGGGTCGGTGGCGACGGAGGCGACGCCGGTGTGGCCCCAGTCGTCCCAGCCGACGTGGTCGAGGAGCGGGATCCACTCCTGGCCGGGCTCGTCCCAGCGGTAGGCGCCGCCGATGTCGGTCCGCGCGTAGACGAGGTCGGGTTCCGACCGGTTGAAGACGACGCCCGGCACGAAACCGCCGCCGCGTATCTGGACGTTGTCCCAGGTGTAGTCGGCGGCGGCCTGGGCGGGGGCGGCCCGTCCGGCGGCCCGCGGCCCGGCCTGGGCCGGGGCGGTACCCGCGGTGAGCAGGCCGCCGGTGAGTGCCGCGGCGGCGATGAGTGCCGCGGCCGGTCTCCCTGTGCGCACGGTTGGTGCTCCTCTCCGGGCGTGGCCGCCCTGCGGCGGCCGTGGCGTGTGGATGGAGGGTGGGGCAGGGTTGTGGGAGCGCTCCCATTCGCGTGTGGCGACGATGCTAGCCGTCGAATGTCGTTCCCATAAGGGGTGTGTCACCGGGGTATGACGACGGCGGGTCGGTCACGCTGGGCGGGACACACGTTGTGTGACGGAACGACAGGGGAGAAGTGATGCGTCACCTCACGCGCCGGAGCCTCGCCTTCTCGGCCATCGGTACGGTGACCGGTCTGCTGACGCTCCGTCAGGCACAGGCGGCAGGACGGCTGCGGCTGCCGGCCACGGCGGACGCGCGCGGCGCCGCGCCGTCGGCCACGGAGACGCGGGGCATGTGGATCGCCTCCGTGACGAACATCGACTGGCCGAGCGCCACCGGGCTGTCCGCCTCCTCCGCGCGCGCGGAGCTGACCGGACTGCTGGACACGGCGGTCGCACGGGGCCTCGACACCGTGGTGCTCCAGGTGCGTCCGACCGCCGACGCGTTCTGGCCGTCGCCGCACGAGCCGTGGTCGGAGTGGCTGACGGGGGTGCAGGGCCGTGACCCGGGGTGGGACCCGCTGGACTTCGCGGTCACCGAGGCGCACGCGCGGGGGCTGCGGCTGCACGCGTGGTTCAACCCGTACCGGGTGGCGTTCCACGACGACCCGGGGCGGCTGGCGGCGGGGCATCCGGCGCGGGAGCACCCGGAGTGGACCGTGCGGTATGGCGGGCGGTTGTACTACAACCCGGGGATTCCGGTGGTGCGGGCGTTCGTGCAGGACGCGATGGCGGACGCGGTGGAGCGCTATCCCCTCGACGGCGTGCACTGGGACGACTACTTCTACCCGTACCCGGTGGCGGGCGAGGAGTTCGACGACGACGCGGCGTTCGCCGAGTACGGCGGCGGGTTCGGCGACCGGGGCGACTGGCGGCGGCGCAACATCGACCTGCTCGTGCGGGAGATGGCGGCGCGGGTGCGGGAGATCAGGCCGTCGGCGGCGTTCGGCGTGAGTCCGTTCGCGGTGTGGCGCAACAGCTCGACGGACCCGCTCGGCTCCGACACGCGCGGCGGGGTGCAGACGTACGACGACCTGTACGCCGATGTCCGCACGTGGGTCCGCGAGGAGTGGATCGACTACGTGGTGCCGCAGGTGTACTGGCACATCGGCTACGAGGCGGCCGACTACGCGACGCTGGTGCGGTGGTGGTCGGACGTGGCGGACGGGACCGGGGTCGAACTGTGGATCGGGGAGGCGGCGTACAAGGTGGGTGATCCGGCGCAGGCCGCCGCCTGGCAGGACCCGGCGGAGCTGTCGCGGCATCTGACGCTGTGCGCCGAGCACCCGCAGGTGCGGGGCAACGTGTTCTACTCCGCGCGCCATGTCGCCGCCGACCCGCTGGGTGCGCTGACGCGGGTGTACGAGGACCACTACCGGCCCGGTGCGTGACGCCGGGCGCCGGAGGTGGTGGTCAGCCGCGTGAGCGCTGGGTGACCGCGATACAGAGCAGGACGCCCAGTGCGGTGGCCAGGGTCTCGGCGGGGAGATGTTCGCCGAGCAGCAGGACGGACCACACGAGCGTCAGCAGCGGTTGCGCGAGCTGGAGTTGGCTCGCGCGGGTGATGCCCGCGCGAGCAAGACCCCGATACCAGACGGCGAGACCCACGATGCCGGACCCGACGGCCAGCCACAGCACGCCCGTGACGGCGCGCGGGGTGAGGGTGCCGGGCTCGGTGAGCAGGGCGATCGCCAGGCCAGGGACGGCGAGCGGGAGACTGAGGAGCAGCGCCCAGGCGTTGACCTGCCAGCCGGGGAACTCCCTGCTCAGCCGGGCACCTTCGCCGTACGCCGCGGCGCACAGCAGGACGGCTACGAAGAGGTAGACGTCGCCCAGGGTCGGCGCGCCCCCGCTCTGTGCGGCCGTGAAGCCGACCACGAGAGCCGCGCCCGCACCGGCGGCGATCCAGAAGACGGGGGAGGGGCGGCTGTGGGCACGCGACGTCGCGTAGACGGCCGTGGCCAGCGGGAGGAGTCCGACGACAACGGCCGCGTGCGAGGCGTCGGAGGTCTGTAGTGCCAGTGTGCTCAGCAGGGGGAATCCGGTCACCGAGCCGGCCGCCACGACAGCCAGGCCGCCCCAGTGGCGGCGGGCGGGCGGGCTGGCGCGTACGGCCAGGAGGCAGGAGACGGCTATGGCGGCGGCCAGGGTGACGCGTACCCAGGTCGTGGTCCACGGGCCGAGGCCGTCCATGGCCCAGACGGTGGCGGGGAAGGTGAGGGAGAAGGCGACGACGCCGAGGGCCGCGAGGACGGTGCCCCCGGTGGCGGAGGGCGGGACCGCTATCGCGGCGGGGGCAGTAGCGCTACTCTCTACTCTCATGAAACAGAGTAGCAGCGAAGGTGAACTGGCCGCGTTCCTGCGCGGAGAGCTGCACCGCTACTCACCGGGCGAGAAACTGCCGTCGAGCCGGGCGCTCGTCGAACGCTTCCGCGTCAGCCCCGTCACCGTCACCCGCGCCCTCGCCGCGCTGGCCGCCGAAGGGCTCGTCGTCACACGGCCGGGCGCCGGTGCCTTCCGGGCGCAGCCGCGCGCCACCGGCCGGAGCACGGGGGACACGTCCTGGCAGCAGGTCGCCCTCAGCGCCGAGCTGTCCGGCGAGGTCCCGCGCACCGTCGAGGCCGGGGGCGTCCTCGCCACGCTCGCCGCCCCGCCCCCCGGCGCGGTGGAGCTGAGCGGCGGATACCTCCCCGACGGGCTGCGCGCGGAACGCGCCCTCGCCGCAGCTCTCGCGCGCGCCGGACGGCGGCCGGGCGCCTGGGACCGGCCGCCCGTCGAAGGGCTCACCGACCTGCGCGCCTGGTTCGCCCGGGAGATCGACGGCGGCACGGGCACACTCACCGCCGCCGACGTCCTCGTCACGGCGGGCGGCCAGAGCGCCATCACCACCGCGCTGCGCGCCCTCGCGCCCCCCGGGTCCCCGGTCCTCGTGGAGTCGCCGACCTACCCGGGGATACTGGCCGTGGCCCGCGCATCCGGCGTACGGCCCGTGCCCGTACCGGTGGACGGGGAGGGCATCAGACCCGATCTGCTGGAACGCGCGTTCTCCGCCAGCGGCGCCCGCGTACTGATCTGCCAGCCCCTGCACCAGAATCCCACCGGCGCCGTCCTCGCCCCCGAACGGCGCCGCGCCGTACTGGCGGTGGCCCGCGCGGCGGGCGCGTTCGTGGTGGAGGACGACTACGCGCGCATGCTCGCCCACGAGGACGCCCCGCCCGCACCGCCGCCCATGGCCGCCGACGACCCCGACGGCACCGTCGTCCACATCCGCTCGCTCACCAAGGCGACATCGCCCAGCTTCCGGGTCGGCGCCATCGCGGCGCGCGGCCCGGTGGCGGAACGGCTCCGGGCGATCCAGACCGTCGAGAGCTTCTTCGTCGCCCGCCCGCTCCAGGAGGCGGCCCTCGACCTCGTCGGCGGCCCCGCCTGGCCGCGCCACCTGCGCACCGTCGCCCGTGAACTGCGGCTGCGGCGTGAGGCGATGGGCGCCGCGCTGGCCACGGGGACACCCCCGGGGGTCGCGGTCCCGCCGCTGCCGCGCGGCGGCTTCCACGTCTGGCTGCCCCTCCCGGAGGGCACCGACGAGACGGCGCTCGCCGCCGCCGCGCTCGGCGCCGGGGTGTCCGTCGCACCGGGCCGCCCGTACTTCGCCGCCGAGCCGCCCGCGCCGTTCCTGCGACTCGGCATCGCCTCCGCCACCGGCCCCCGCGAGATCGCCGAGGGCGTACGGCGCCTGTACGCGTCCTGGCCGGGCGGACGCGCCCGCGCCTGAGCAACCGCCCTGGCGGCAGGCGGAAAACGGGTGGCCGCCGGACGGCCCGCCTTCTGAGGTGCCGCCCCATGGCCTCCTCCGCCCCTCCCGGGGACCGGGCAGCCGAGGAGCGGCCGCGCCTGGTGACCCGTCCGCTGCTCCTGCGGCTGGTGACGGTCGTCGGCTCCTCGGCGAGCTTCCACCTCATGCTGTCGGCGGTCCCCGCGTACACGCAGAGCGCGCCGGGCGCCGGCAGCGGCATGGCGGGTCTGGCCACCGGCACGCTGATGCTGGCGACCGTGGCCGGCGAACTGGTGGCCCCGTGGCTGGCGGCGCGCTGCGGCTACCGCCTGCTGCTCGGGGCGGGATTGCTGCTGCTGGGCGCTCCGGCGCTTGCCCTGATCGTGTCGCAGAGCGCGGCGTGCCTCGTGGCGGTCTGCCTCGTCCGGGGGCTCGGCTTCGCGTTCGCCCTGGTGGCGGGCGGGGCGCTGACGGCGGAGCTGACACCGCGGGAGCGCCGTGGCGAGGGGCTGGCCCTGATCGGCGTCATGAGCGGCGTGCCGTCGCTGGTGGGCCTGCCGCTCGGAGCCTGGCTGGCGCTGCACACGGGGTACGGGCCCGTCTGCTGGGTGGCGGCCCTGGCCGCCCTGGCCTCCATCGCCGCCGTCCCCGGCCTGCCGGGCAGGGAGGCGGCGTCCGAGCCGCCGCCCGGGACCCTCGCGGCGGCCAGGTCCGGCGCGCTCGGCCGTCCCACCGCCGTGTTCGCGGTGACGGCGGTGGGCGCGGGGATCGTCGTCACCTTCCTGCCGTCGGCGGTGGCGCCCGAGCACGCGGGCGTCGTCGCCGTGGCCCTCTTCGTGCAGCCCGCCGCCGCGACCGCCGCCCGCTGGGTCGCCGGGAGGCGCGCCGACCGGCACGGCGCCGCCGGGCTGCTCGTGCCGGGGCCGGCTTCGGCATCACCCAGAGCGCGACCCTCACACTGATGTACGCCCGGGTCGCGCTGTCCGGGTACGGCACGGTGACCGCCCTGTGGAACATCGCCTACGACGGGGGCATGGGTGTCGGCGCGGCCGGCTTCGGCGCGGTGGCCGACGTGACCGGCCACTCCCGGGCGTTCGTCCTCACCGCGCTCCTGATGCTCCCGGCCCTCGTCCCGGCCTGGCGGGACCGCGCGGCGGCGAGCGGCCCCGGCCGGTGACGGGGAACCCTTTCCGAGGTGGTTGACGGCGCCGGTCCCGGCTCGGGTGCCGTGCCCAGGCAGCACACGCCGTGCGGACCGGGTGGCCGGGCCTTTCCTCAGCGTCTCCGGCGGACACCCCCGGCCTTGGCGCCCCCGGGCCATCACTCCGGCGGGGCAGCACGAGAAACTTCACGGGCAGCGGCAGCGGCGGCGTCAGGCGGGCGCCGTCTCCCGCCCGGAGAACAGCACGAGTGCCAGCCCGGCCGCGAGGACGAGCAGCACGGGCCACGCGAGGCGACCGCCGGGTGCGAAGCCCGCAGCGGCGAAGCGCGCCAGCGCCACGGCGCAGGCGAGCGTGCCCACGCCGAGCAGGACGGGTGACCAGCGCCGGGGGTAGCCGATCCCCGGGGGCAGGCGGCGCAGCGGGCGCTGCGCCCACAGCATCAGGAGCACCAGCGGCACGAGCAGTACGGCGAGCAGGGCGACCCATGGCACGCGCAGCGCCAGCCAGGCGCCCGACCCGATCGTCGGCTGCGGCGCGATGCCGGTCGGGTAGAGCGCCACCGCGACGGCGATCACGGGCACCATGTGCCAGAGATAGACCGTCAGCACCCCCGTGTTCGCGCGCGAGACGCGGCGCCACCGCGCGGGCCTGGCCAGGAAGCGGTCCAGCAGCGGACCGGCCGTCAGCAGCAGCCCCGTCTGGGCGGCGGCGAAGGCCAGCAGGGCGACGGTCGGCGGGGAAGTGTTCCCCACCCGCGTGCCGGCACCGATCATCGCCACGGGGAACGGCCCCCACACCAGCAGGGCAGCCAGCAGGACGGCCCCTCCCGCCCCCAGCGCGGCGCATCGTATGCGCGGCCGCACCAGGGATCCGCTGTACCAGGAGAAGCCCCACAGGTACATCACGCCCCACACCAGCAGGTAGTTGGCAGCATCGACCCCCGGCACACCGGCGCCGAGCGACAGCGTGTCCACCACGGCGGCGACCACGGCGATCCCGGCGGGGAGCCACAGCCCCCACCGCAGGTGCAGCGCGTACAGCGCCGGGGTGAGCGTGATCAGCACCAGGTACACCGGCAGGAACCACAGGTGCAGCGCGACAAACCACCCCGCCTCCCGCAGTTCCTCACGCCGCGCCACCCCGGAGAGCACCACCCCCCACACGACCGCCGTCGCCACCCCCACGTACACCGCCGCCGGGAAGAGCAGGCCCAGCACGCGCACCCACCCCGTACCCCGCTCGCCGCGCTCCCGGCGCACCGACCAGGACGCGGCGTTCGCGTACCCGCCCACCACGAAGAAGACCGGCATCACCTGGAGGACAAGCGTCACCCACGGCGCCCAGTCCACGTACCGCAGCGCGTCGCGGCCAGAGAGGGGACCGTCGTAGTACGTCACGTCCGTCAGCAGCCAGTGCCCGACCACCACCGCGCCGATGGCGGTCACACGCAGCAGATCGGCCGGTCCGTTGCGGCCCCTGCCAGTCGTCACGGCGCCTCCGGTCACCCGCTCCAGTGCACCGCGCCCCGCAGCGCGCGGCCACCGCACCGGCCCCGGACGGGTGGCGGGAAACACCACCGGCCGCGTCACCGCAGGTCAGCCGGGGCACACGGGAACGTACGCGGGTTTTACGTCCGCGCGGTAGTCACCTTCATCGAATGCTCGTACGATCCGAGCCATGCTGGTCACGCTCGTCGCCGCTGCCCGCAGCACACCCCTCCTCGACACCCGGTTCGGCGACGACCGCCCGCTGGACATCGCGGCCTGGGGGACCCTCGAACGCGCCATCCCCGCCCTGATCCCCCTCACCGCCGCCGAACTGCGCTACTGCTCGCCGACCCCCGCCAGCCGCCAGACCGGCGAGGCACTCGGACTCGCCCCCCTCGCCCAGCCAGCGCTCCGCGACTGCGACATGGGCCGCTGGCGGGGCCTCACCCTGCGCGAGGCGAGCGAACGCGAACCCGCCGCCGTGGACGCCTGGTTCGCCGACCCGCGCTCCGCCCCGCACGGCGGCGAGGCGCTGCTCGCGTTCGTCTCCCGCATCGGCGGCTGGCTCGACACCCGGCCGGTGGACCACGACGGGCACGTCGTCGCCGTCACCGAGTCCTCCGTCATCCGCGCGGCGATGCTCTACGCCCTCGGCGCCCCGCCGCAGTCGTACTGGCGCACCGAGGTGCACCCGCTGTCGGTCGTCAGCCTCAGCGGCGGCCGGGGCCGCTGGAGCCTGCGCATCGGCTGACGGGCACCGCCGTCACCGTCCTGGCGCCGGGCCCGCGCTCTCCCGGACCAGCAGCCGGTGGGGCACCACCACGTTGCGCGGCCCGTCGTCCCGGGAACCGCCCTCGATGCGTCGCACCAGCAGCTCCACGGCGGTACGGGCCACCGCCGCCTTGTCGGGCGCGACCGTCGTCAGGCTCGGCACGCTGAACCGGCCCGCCTCCACGTC
The DNA here is from genome assembly GCF_047200595.1 of Streptomyces sp. MS19. Lineage (NCBI taxonomy): Bacteria > Bacillati > Actinomycetota > Actinomycetes > Kitasatosporales > Streptomycetaceae > Streptomyces > Streptomyces sp. MS19. Next base: position 228,928 of record NZ_JBJZOH010000004.1, read on the forward strand.
GTCGAAACCGATCACCGCCACGTCCGCCGGAACCCGCAGACCCGCCTCGTGCAGCGCCCGCAGCGCGCCCAGGGCCAGCAGGTCGTTGTAGCAGAGCACCGCGTCCGGCCGCCGCCCCGCCGCCAGGACGGCCCGCAGCGCCGTGAGGCCGTCGCCGATGCGGTACTCGGGCACCGGCAGCACGTCGGCCGGGTCGTAGGGGATGTCCGCCGCCTCCAGCGCGGCCCGGAAGCCGCGGGTGCGCGCCTCGGCGGTGCCCGTGCCGGGCGCGTCGCGGCCGCCGAGCGCCAGGATGCTGCGGCGGCCGAGGGCCAGGAGGTGCTCCGTCGCCTCGCGGGCGGCCAGTCCGTTGTCGATCGCCACGTGGTCGGCGCCCTCCTCCAGGTACTCGCCGAGCAGCACGGTCGGGAGCGTGCCGGTGCGCTCGGCGATGTCCTGGGTGGTCAGGGCGAGCGGCGAGAGGATCAGGCCGTCCGTGAAGTCGAAGCCGAAGCCGTCGAGCGCGGCCAGCTCGTGCTCGTGGCTGCCCTTCGACTGGTGCACGAGCACGGTGAGGGAGCGCCGTTCCGCCTCGCGGATGACCTGGGTGGCCAGCTCCGCGAAGTACGGGATGGTCAGCTCCGGCACGACGAGCGCGATGATGCCGGTCCGGCCGCGCCGCAGGTGGCGCCCGGCCAGGTTGACCCGGTAGCCCAGCTCGGCTATCGCCTCGCGCACCACGCTCCGTGTCTTCTCGGAGACGTGCGCGTAGTCGTTGATCACGTTGGAGACGGTCTTCTCCGACACCCCCGCCCGCCGCGCGACGTCCTTGATCCTCGGTCTCGCCACGTCACCTCCCCTGAACTGGGCGCGTCCCGCATCCTACGCGGCCCGCCGGCGGCGGAATCGTCACGTCCGGTCCGCCTGCCGTACCGCTCCGTCGTGCTCGCGATCCCGAGGGGGCAGAAGTCTTTACAGATGTTGTACATCGATGTAAAAACGGTGCACCCGCACCGGCGACCGGTGCGGATGCACCGGGGTTCGTGGCCCCGGCAGGCGACGACGCCCGTGACCGGCTGTTCCGACTCCGGTCCGCCGTGGCGTCCCTCCCGCCACCGGGCCCATGTCGAAAGGTCACTGATGAACCACCCATCGTCCGCGCCGGGCGGACCGTCCGCGCCCGGCCAGGGAAGCGCCGCGGGTCCTGGCCGGCGCGGCTTCCTGCGGCTCGGCCTCGCCGGGACCGCCGCCCTGCTCGCGGGCGGCCCGCTCGCCGCCTGCGCCTCGCCCGCCGCCTCGTCGGGCCCCAACGCCCTCAAGGTCTGGGACCCGTTCTCCGGCGGTGACGGCATGCTCATGGACGACATGGTCGACGCCGTGTCCCGGGGGAGGAACGGCTTCGACATCGACCGGACCACCCTGGAGTGGGGCCCGTCCTACTACACGAAGCTCGCCATGTCGGCCGCCGGCGGCCGGGCCCCCGACGTCGCCATCTGCCACCTCTCGCGCCTCGCCGGATACGCGCCCGGCGGGCTCGTGGACCCCTTCGACCTCGACCTGCTCGCCGAGTTCGGCGTCACCGAGGCCGACTTCACCGACGCCGTGTGGAGCCGCGTGAAGGACGGCGACAAGCTGTGGGCCGTCCCGCTCGACACCCACCCGTTCATCGTCTTCTACGACCAGGACCTCGCCGACCGCGCCGGGCTCCTCGACTCCTCCGGCGCCCTCGCCCCCATGGGCTCACCCGACGCGGTGATCGCGGCCGGTGAGGCGCTCGCCGAACTGACCGGCGGGCCCGGCATCGTCTTCGGGCACGTCAACGACACCGCGCAGAACTGGCGGCAGTTCCTCGGGCTCTACGCCCAGACCGGCGCCGAGTTCACCCTCCCCGAGGGCGGGACGCCGCAGATCGACGAGGACGCGGCGCTGCGGGTCGTCGAGTTCATGACCCGCCTGTTCGGCGGCAGCCCCAACCCGGGCAACCTCGACTACAACGGCGCGATGGCCGCCTTCATGGGCGGCCGGGCCGGCATGATCATGCTCGGCGAGTGGGAGCTGCCGACCCTGGAGGGCTCGGGCGTCAACCTCGGCGCCGCGCCGTTCCTCCAGGTCTTCGAGCACCCCGCCGTCTACGCCGACGCGCACAGCTTCGTCCTCCCGCACCAGGACAGCCCCGACGCCGGGCGGCGGCGGCAGGCCCACCGTTACGTGGCGTCCATCCTGAAGCGCAGCATGACGTGGGCCCAGGCGGGCCACATACCCGCGTACCAGCCCATCGTGAGCGACCCGGAGTACGCCGGCCTCGGCATCCAGTCGTCCTACGCCGCCGCGGGCGAGATCGCCGTCTTCGACCCGCCCAACTGGTTCGCCGGAGCGGGCTCCAACTTCCAGAACCGCATGAGCCAGCCGCTCCAGTCGGCGCTGCTCGGCAACACCTCACCCGAGGGCGCGGTCGAGCAGATGGTCCGCGAGTGCGCCACCCTGCTCGACCAGCCCGACCCGGTGGCCTGACCGCGCGAAGGAGCGTTCGACATGAGTACCACTGCTTCCCTGGACACCGCGCCACCCCCCGCGGCAGGCGGCCCCGCGCGCGGCGGCGGCCCCGCCCGGCGTCCCCGCCGCGGCAGGGGCTGGCCGTTCGTCCTGCCCTTCCTGCTGGTCTTCGCCGCCTTCATGGTCTGGCCGATCGTCCAGGGCGTCTGGATGAGCCTGACGGACAAGTCGCTCGCCCTGCGCGACACCTCGTTCGTCGGCCTGGACAACTACACCGAGGCGCTCAGCGACCCCGACGTCTGGAGCAGCCTCGGCAACACCCTCTTCTTCACCGTCGCGTCCAGCATCCCGCTGGTGCTCGTCGCCCTGGTGATGGCGCTGCTCGTGCACACCGGGCTGGCCGGGCAGTGGGTGTGGCGGCTGGCCTTCTTCGCGCCGTACCTGATGCCGGTCACCGTCGTGACCATGATCTGGTCCTGGATCTACCAGCCCGACCTCGGCCTCGCCAACCAGGTGCTGGACAAGGCCGGCATCGGCCCCGTCGGCTGGCTGTCCGACGAGAACGTCGCCATGTGGGCCATCGCCGCCCTGACCGTCTGGTGGACGGCCGGATTCAACTTCCTGCTCTACCTGTCCGCCCTCCAGGCACTGCCCGAGACGCTGTACGAGGCGTCCTCCCTGGACGGCGCGGGCGCCTGGCGCAGGCTGTGGTCCATCACCCTGCCCCAGCTGCGCCGCACCACCGCGCTGGTGGGCATGCTCCAGATCCTCGCCTCGCTCAAGGTCTTCGACCAGATCTACATCCTGACCAAGGGCGGGCCGAACGGATCGACCCGGCCGGTCCTCGAATACGTCTACGACGTCGGCTTCACCGGCTACCGGCTGGGCTACGCCTCCGCCATCTCCTATGTGTTCTTCGCGATCGTGATCATCGTGTCCCTCGCGCAGCTCCGCTTCTTCCGCCAGGAGGACTGACCATGTCAGCTACCGCAACCTCTCCGCGGCGCAGCGGCGCCCGGGGCGCCCGGGGCGCCAGGGAACGCTCCGGATCGCCGATGATGCTGGGCGCGGGACGCCTGCCGCGCGTCCTCGCCGGCGGCGCGCTCCTCGTGGCGGCCGTCGTGTGGCTCGCGCCGTTCGCCTGGGCCGTCGCCAGTTCCTTCCAGACGGAGGAGGACGCGGCCTCGCCGGGCCTGTGGCCGTTCAAGGGCGCGCTGACCCTGGACGCGTACCAGCAGATATTCGAGCGCGGCAACCTCACGACCTGGGCGTTCAACAGCATCCTGATCGCCGTCCTGGTGACGGCGCTGACCATCGTCGTGTCCACGCTGGCCGCCTACGGCTTCTCGCGCGGCACCTTCAAGGGGCGGCGCGCGCTGCTCGCGGTCACCGTCGCGTCGATCATGGTGCCGCCGCAGCTGCTGATCATCCCGCTGTTCCAGGAGATGCTGACGCTCAACCTGGTCGACACCTACGCGGCGGTCGTGCTGCCGCAGGTGGTCGCCCCGATGATGGTGTTCATCCTCAAGCGGTTCTTCGACGGCATCCCGCGGGAGCTGGAGGAGGCCGCCCGGATCGACGGCGCCTCCGACCTGCGGGTCTTCTGGTCGATCGTGCTGCCGCTGTCGCGGCCGATCGTGGCGGCGGTGTCGATCTTCGTGTTCATCGGCGCCTGGAACAACTTCATGTGGCCGTTCATCGTCACCAACGACCCCGACCTGATGACGCTGCCGGTCGGCCTCGCGACGGTGAAGGACACCTACGGCATCCAGTACGCGCAGTCCATGGCCTCGGCCCTGCTCGCCGCGCTGCCGCTGATCGTCGTCTTCCTGCTCTTCCAGCGCCGGATCGTCCGCTCGGTGGCCACGACCGGCCTCGGCGGAGCCTGACGCGACCCGCTTCCGGCGGCCCTCAAGGGCCGCCGGAATGGGCTTGTACATCGATGTAAATCCGTGGTGCGATAGGGCTGCGCCCTTCCGCGCGCCACCCTCCGCACCATCCCGCAAGGAGCACCCGTGCCCACTCCCACCGCCGTGCCGCGTCCGGAGTACCCGCGCCCGCAGTTCGCCCGCCGTGACTGGCTCAACCTCAACGGCACCTGGCAGTTCGAGACCGACAGGGGCGACAGCGGCCTGGAACGCGGACTGCTCGACCGCGAGCTGACCGGCACGATCACCGTCCCGTTCGCCCCGGAGTCGGAGCTGTCCGGCATCGGCGACACCGACTTCCTGGAGGCCGTCTGGTACCGGCGCTCCCTCGTCCTGCCCGCCGAGTGGACCGGCCGCCGCGTGCTGCTGCACTTCGGCGCCGTCGACCACGACGCGACGGTGTGGGTCAACGGGACCGAGGTCGTCCGCCACCGCGGCGGCTTCACGTCCTTCACCGCCGACCTCTCCGGCGTCGCCGGGCCCGGCGAGGAGGCCGTCATCACCGTCCGCGCCCGCGACCCGAAGTCCGGCCCGCAGGCGCGCGGCAAGCAGGCCCTGAAGTACGCCAACCACGACTGCAACTACACGCGCACCACCGGCATATGGCAGACGGTGTGGCTGGAGCCGGTCGCCGACGTGCACCTGCGCCGCCCCCGGATCACGCCCGACCTGGCGGGTTCCGCGTTCCACCTGGAGCTGCCGCTGTCGGGCAACCGCCCCGGGCACCGCGTGGTGGCCGTCCTGTCGGACGAGAACGGCGAGGTGGCGCGCGCCGAGGCCCGCGCGGACCTGGACCTGGCGCCCCGCCTGTACCTGCCCGTGTCCGAGGAGCGCCGCCGCGAGTGGAGCCCTGAGGACCCGCACCTCTACGGCCTGCGGCTGACCCTGCTGGACGCCGAGGGCACCGAACTCGACACCGTCGACAGCTACGCCGGGCTCCGCGCCGTCGGCATCCGCGGCAAGGCGGTCACGCTGAACGGCCGCGCCGTCTTCCAGCGCCTCGTGCTCGACCAGGGCTGGTACCCCGACGGGCTGATGACCGCGCCGAGCGACGAGGCGCTCGTCCGCGACATCGAACTGTCGATGGCGGCCGGCTTCAACGGCGCGCGCCTGCACCAGAAGGTCTTCGAGGAGCGCTTCCTGTACCACGCCGACCGCCTCGGCTACCTGGTCTGGGGCGAGTTCGGCGACTGGGGCGCAGAGGTGGGCGGCTCCTCCGGCGACAACCAGCAGCCCGACGCCTCGTACCCGGCGCAGTGGCTGGAGGCGATCGAGCGCGACTACTCGCACCCCTCGATCATCGGCTGGTGCCCGCTCAACGAGACCTACCAGAAGCTGCACGACCGCATCACGCAGCTCGACGCCGTGACCCGCGGCATGTTCCTCGCCACCAAGGCCATGGACACCACCCGGCCCGTGATCGACGCCTCCGGCTACGCCCACCGCGTCATCGAGACGGACATCTGGGACTCGCACAACTACGAGCAGGACCCCGGCCGGTTCGCCGAGGCCGTCTCGGGCCTCGCCGACGGGAAGCCCTTCGCCAACGCGTACGCGGACGGCGCCGCGTACTCGCTGCCCTACCGCGGCCAGCCGTACTTCGTCAGCGAGTTCGGCGGCATCTGGTGGGACCCCGAGGCCGCCGCCGACGCGGCGGGCGACGACCGCACCGAGTCCTGGGGCTACGGCGACCGGCCGCGCGACGAGGAGGAGTTCCAGACCCGTTTCGCGGGCCTCACCGGCGTGCTGCTCGACGACCCGGACATGTTCGGCTACTGCTACACGCAGCTCACCGACGTCTTCCAGGAGCAGAACGGCGTCTACCGCTTCGACCGCAGCGAGAAGCTGGACGTGGCGCGGGTGCGTGAGGCCCAGCTCCGCCCGGCTGCCATCGAGACCGACTGACGTCCCCCGCCGCCCCGTTCCGGCCCCGTCCCACCCGCTGGGGCGGGGCCCGCGCGGGTGGTGCCCTGGCCGGGGCGGCGCGGACGGCCGTATCCTTGTGCGCAGTTCGCCCGTGTGTCCGGGCGGGCGCCCCACAACTGAATGCGTGTACGGCGGAGGGAAGCCGGTGGGAATCCGGCGCTGACCTGCAACCGTGAGCGGCTCCCGCGAGGGTGCCGTGAGCCGGAACGCTCACCGTGCGACGCGGACTTCTCTCACTGTCATGGTTTGCAGCGTGGAGCCCTCAGCCGTCCCGGCCCCCCGGCCCCTGCCGCCTCGTACCAGCCGTACGAACGCGCGTCAGGGGCCGCCGTGCCGGGAACCCCGGTGGGCCGGTTCCGGCTGCCCAACGGGAAAGGCACGCGATGTCCCGCCCCACCGTCAGAGCAGCCGTCACCGGCCTGCTCGTCGCGGTGCTCCACCTGTTGTGGCCCGCCGCGGCCGGGAGCGCGCTCGCGGCACGTCCGGCGGCGGCCGGGACGCCCGGGTTCTGCCCGGACGACTCCGGCGTCAGCGTCGTCGTGGACTTCCGCGAGCTCGGCGGTGGCCGCGTCGTCCGCTGCGCGCCCGGCAGCCAGCGCGACGGCCTGGCGGCGCTGCGCAACGCGGGCTTCGACGTGGCGGGCACCGCCCGCTGGGGCGACTCGTTCGTCTGCCGGATCAACGGGCGTCCCGGCGTGGACCGCGAGCCGTGCGCCGACACACCGCCCACCACCGCGTACTGGTCCTACTGGCACGCGGAGAACGGCGGACCGTGGCGCTACAGCCAGCGCGGCGCGGTGAACCGGACGCCGCCGCAGGGCAGCATCGACGGCTGGTCCTTCCAGCTCGGCGTGGCGGAAGGAGAGTCGATCGCCCCCGGCGTCGCACCCCTGCGCGTCGGCACGCCCGCCGAACCGCCCGCACCCGGCGGCGGTGGCAGTGGGGGCAGCGGCAACAGCGCACCCGATGCACCGCCCACCCCGCAGCCACCCGTTCAGGACACACCGGCCACGGGCGGCGACAGCGGCGGCACGGCACCCACCGGCGAACCGGCCGCCACCGAGCCCGCCCCCGACGAGGAGCCGGACGAGCCGGACGAGGCGGACGAGACCCCGCCGGACGAAAGCCCCACCCCCTCACCCGATGCCACGCCGACCGGCGGACCGGCGACCGGAACCGCCACAGCCTCCGGGCAGGCCGCCGGAGCCGCCGGCGACTCCGACTGGGCCGGCGAGGACAGCGCCTACGCCGAAGCGGAGATCGACGGCTCCTCCGGCCCGTCACCCCTCACCCTCGGCGTCCTCGCCCTGCTGGCCGTCCTCGGCACCGGCGGCATCGTCACCGCACGCCGCAGGCGCCGCGCCGCCGCCGCATCGGCCGACGACGCATGACGCCCGCAGGCCCGCTGCCCCGTGCCCTGCACCCCGGAGCGTGGTGGCTGTGGGCCCTCGGGCTCGCCGTCGTCGCGGGACGGACCACCAACCCGCTCCTGCTCGCCCTGCTGCTCGCGGTGACCGGCTACGTCGTCGTGCGGCGGCGCACCGACGCCCCCTGGGCCCTGTCATTCCGGATGTACCTGGTCTTCGGCGCCGTCATCGTCCTGATGCGCGTCGTGTTCAGGGTCGTCCTCGGCGGGGGACAGGGCGAGCACATCCTGCTCACCCTCCCCGAGATCCCGCTGCCCGACGCGGCCGCGGGTATCCGGCTGTTCGGCCCGGTCGCCGCCGAGGAGGTGCTCGGCGGCCTCTACGACGGGCTCCAGCTCGCCACCATGGTCGTCTGCGTCGGCGCGGCCAACGCGCTCGCCAACCCCAAGCGGATGCTCAAGGCCATGCCGGGCGCGCTGCACGAGATCGGGACGTCCGTCGTCGTCGCCCTCACCGTCGCGCCGCAGCTGATCGAGAGCGTCCAGCGGGTCCGCCGCGCCCGGCGGCTCCGCGGCGCGCGCGAACGCGGACGGCGGGCCCTGCGCGGCATTCTGATCCCGGTCCTCGAAGACGCCCTGGCCCGCTCCCTCGCCCTGGCCGCCGCCATGTCCGCCCGCGGCTACGGGCGCACCGGCACCGCCACCCCCCGCGCCCGCCTCACCGTCGGCGTCCTCGTCATCGCCGGGCTTCTCGGCATCGCCGCGGGCCTCTACGGGGTGCTCGACACCAACGCCCCCGGCTACCTCGGCGTACCGATGCTGCTGACGGGCACCGCCGTCGCCGTGCTCGGCTTCGCCCTCGGCGGGCGCCGCGTACGCCGCACCGGCTACCGACCCGACCACTGGCGTGCCGGAGAACTACTCACCGCCGCCTCCGGACTCACCGCCGCCGTCCTCATGTACGCGGCCTCCCGCACCGACCCCGCCACCCTCTACCCGGCTCTCTCGCCGCTGACCTGGCCCGACGTCACGCTCCTTCCCCTCCTCGCCGTCCTCGCCGGTCTCCTGCCCGCTCATCTCGCCCCGCCCCCACCCCCCACCCCGCCCACCCGGCCCTCCGTACAGCCGCAGCCCAGGGAGGCCGCCGCGTGATCCGCTTCGACCAGGTCGGACTCATCTACCACGGCGCCGACACACCGACCCTCACCGGCGTGGACCTGACCGTCGGAGAAGGCGAGCTGTGCCTCGTCGCCGGGCGCACCGGCTCCGGCAAGTCCACCCTCCTCGGCGCGGTCAACGGCCTCGTGCCCCGCTTCACCGGCGGCCTCCTCACCGGCACCGTCACCGTCGCCGGCCGGTCCACCGCCTCGGCGCCCCCACAGGAGTTCGCCCATCTCGTCGGCACCGTCGGCCAGGACCCCCTCGCCGGATTCGTCACCGACACGGTCGAGGAAGAACTCGCCTACGGCATGGAACAACTCGCCGTCCCCCCGGCGACGATGCGCAAGCGCGTGGAGGAGACGCTCGACCTCCTCGGCATCGCCGACCTGCGTCACCGCGCCCTGCGCACCCTCTCCGGAGGCCAGCAGCAGCGCGTGGCGATCGGCTCCGTCCTCACCGCCCACCCCGCCGTCCTCGTCCTCGACGAACCCACCTCCGCCCTCGACCCGACCGCCGCCGAGGAAGTCCTCGCCGCCGTCCTGCGGCTCGTCCACGACCTGGGCACCACCGTGCTGATCGCCGAGCACCGCATGGAACGCGTCCTCCAGTACGCCGACCGCCTCCTCCACCTCCCCGGCGACGGCACCGTCCGCGACGGCACCCCCGGCGAGCTGATGCCAGACCTCGCCGCCGCCGATGTCGCCCCGCCCGTCGTCCACCTCGGGCGCGTCGCGGGCTGGCACCCGCTGCCCCTCTCCGTCCGCGACGCCCGCCGCCACGCCCCCTCCCTGCGCGAACGCCTCGCCGACCGCCTGCCGCCCCCGCCACCACCTCCCCCCGCCGACCGAGCCCCCGCCCTCACCGCCCGGCGGATCACCGTGGCCTACGGCTCCACCGTCGCCGTCCGCGAGGTGGACCTCGCCCTGTACCCGGGCGACGTGACCGCCCTCATGGGCCGCAACGGCTCCGGCAAGTCCTCCCTCCTCTGGGCCCTCCAGGGCTCGGGACCCCGCCGCTCCGGCGACGTGTCCGTCTCCGGCAGCGACCCCGCCTCACTGCCCGCCCACCGGGCCAGGACACTCGTCGGACTCGTCCCGCAGAGCGCCGCCGACCTCCTCTACCTCCAGACGGTCGACACCGAATGCGCCCAGTCCGACGAGGAGTCCGAAGCCGACCCCGGCACCTGCCGCGCACTGCTCGACCGGCTGGCCCCAGGCATCCCCGGCGACCGCCACCCCCGCGACCTCTCCGAAGGCCAGCGCCTCGCCCTCGTCCTCGCGATCCAGCTCACCGCGGCCCCCGCCGTGATGCTCCTGGACGAACCCACCCGCGGTCTCGACTACCGGGCGAAGCGCGCCTTCGGCCGCGTCGTCCGCGACCTCGCCGACCGCGGCCACAGCGTCCTCACGGCGACCCACGACATCGAGTTCGTCGCGGCCACCGCCGACCGGGTGGCCGTGCTCGCCGAAGGCGAGATCGTCGCCGACGGCCCCACGGCCGACGTGATCTGCTCCTCCCCGTCCCTCGCACCCCAGGTGGCCAAGGTGCTGCGCCCCCAACCCTGGCTGACCCCCGACCAGGTCGCCGCCGCCCTCACCCTCTCGGAGGCGCGCCCATGACCGCCCTCCCCGAGCCGTCGTCCGGAGCCGCCACCACGCACCGGGTCACCGTCCTGCGCATCGGACCCCGCACCGCCGTCGTCCTCGTCCTGGCCTCCCTCATCGGGCTCGCCATGTTCTGCTGGCCCCTCCTCTCACCTCCCGAACCCGAGGCGATCGCCCACGGCGGGCACGCCCCCCTGCTGTTCGTGCTCCTCCTCCCCGTCGTGCTCGCCGTCGTCCTGGCCGAGATCACCGAGGGCGGCCTCGACCCCAAGGCGCTCGCCCTCCTCGGCGTTCTGGCGGCAGTGAACGCCGCCCTGCGGCCCCTCGGCGCCGGCACCGCCGGCATCGAGACGGTCTTCTTCCTCCTCATCCTGGCGGGGCGCGTCTTCGGCCCCGGCTTCGGCTTCGCCCTCGGCACCGTCTCCCTCTTCGCCTCCGCCCTGCTGACGGCCGGCGTCGGCCCCTGGCTGCCCTTCCAGATGATGGCGGCGGGCTGGGTCGGCCTCGGCGCGGGACTGCTCCCGCGCCGGGCGACCGGACGCGCCGAGACGGCCTTGCTCGTCTGCTACGGCATCGTGGCGGCCTACGCCTTCGGCCTCCTGATGAACCTCTGGTTCTGGCCCTACGCCACCGGAGACGGGACCGAACTCTCCATCGACCCCGAGGCCGGCGTCCTCGACAACCTCCACACCTTCGGCGTCTACACCCTGGTCACCTCCACCCTCGGCTGGGACACCGGTCGGGCCCTCACCAACGCCGCCGCCATCCTGGCCCTCGGACCCGCCGTGCTCACGACGCTGCGCCGCGCCGCCCGGCGCGCCGCCTTCACCGCCCCGGTCACCTTCGCCGCCCCCGCCGGCCCGGACGACATCGGCATCGGGAACACGACCGGGACCGCACCGGAGCACGGGACGGCCGCGACCGCGGCTCCCGGCCGTCCGGTCCCGCCTCCGGCGGCGTCTTCCACGCCGTCCCGGCCGTGACACGCCGCCGCGCACAGCCCTCCCCACCCGCCACAGGCGCGCCCGTCCGGCGTCCCGCCGCTCCGAGGCGGCGGCAGGCATGCCCTGCCCGCGCGCCCGCTCCGGATGGCGCCAGACGCCGGGCTCCGCCCTCGCGCTCCCCGGCGCGACCGGAGACCCGCGCACGGCGGGGGAGGAGGGGAGGACACGGATGCGGTGGACGTGGCGGCAGCGGTGGTCGCCGGGTCGCTGACCCTGTCCTTGACCTTCTTGTCCCGGGTTTTCCGGAACTGCCTCAGTGCGTTCATGGCGGCGATCCTGTCAGCCGCCCGCCGACAGCCGTCGTGCGTTGTCCACAGCCCGCCCGATAAGGCGGATGGTCCGATTTTCAGTGGGGATGCGATGGTGGTTCAGGACGCGATCACGGTTCAGCGCCGGGGCCGAGGGCGTTTCGGACGGGGCGCCCGGCCGGTGAGCCGCTCCAGACACGCGCGGACCGCCAGCCGCCCCGCCCAATGGAACGCCCGTTCATGGGAGTCCACCTCGTGCACGACAAGCTCCCGCAGCACCAACGCGACCGCCGCGTCCAGCGACCTCGCGTCCACCTCCGTCCGCACCCCGTCGAGGAACGCCTCGCGATACTGCCGGTGCTCCTCCCGCGTACCCTCCCTGGCCAGGTACTCCGCCGCCGTCTCCAGCGTCACCCCGGGCAGCCGCGGCTCGAAGTCCACCAGGACAAGGGCGAAGTCACTGGGACACGACGTCTGACGCGCGTGCAGCACCCTCACGTCCCGCACCGGCCGTGACGGAAACCGGTCCGCTCCCTCGGCGTCCAGCACCGGACGATTCCCCTCCGCCACGACCATGCCCCACATCCTCTCGGCCAGCCCATCCGAATCTTCCTCATCGCAAACAACCCCGGTCGCCCGTGCTCCCCTGCCCGGTCGAACGCCCAGACCCGCCAGACCCGCGCCACACCACTCCACGCACCACCCGGTACCCCGCATCATGCCTGGTCAGCAGCCCCGCAAACCCCTTCACGCATCCCCCGTCGCGCCGCGCAGACTCACCACCGCACCCTCTGCCCGTCCGCCTTGCCCCTTCCTCCCCGCCACCACGTCACTCCCGCCGGGTAACCTGCCCCGCATGACAGGACAACCGAGCACGCCGGCGGGCTGGTACGCAGACCCCCAGGGAACCCCCAACCAGCTCCGCTGGTGGGACGGGGGCCAGTGGACCTCGCACACCCACGCAGGCGGCGCCGCCCCCGCGTCCGCTCCCCCGGCGCAGCCGCAGCAGCCTTCCCAGCCTCCGCAGGTCCAGGCCCAGGCCCAGGCCCAGGCCCAGGCCCAGGCCCAGGGCAACCCCGGTTACGGTCAGCCCCAGATCCCGCAGCAGGGCCAGTACGGCGCGGGCGCGGCGCCCGCCGGAGTCAGCGGCGGCTCCCTGTTCACCGAGCCGGTGCTCGTCGTGAACCAGAAGACGAAGCTCATCGAGCTGACCAACGAGTACAGCGTCTTCGACCAGCACGGCCGGACCATCGGCACCGTGACGCAGGTCGGCCAGAGCGCCCTGCGGAAGGCCGCGCGCTTCCTCACCAGCCTCGACCAGTACATGACGCACCGGCTGGAGATACGCGACGCCCACGGGCAGCCCCAGCTGATGCTCACCCGCCCCGCCAAGTTCATCAAGTCGCGCGTCATCGTCGCCCGGCCCGACGGACAGCAGGTCGGCGAGATCATCCAGCAGAACGCGATCGGCAAGATCAACTTCTCCATCGAGGCCAACGGCCAGCGGCTCGGCACCCTCCAGGCCGAGAACTGGCGCGCGTGGAACTTCAGCGTCACCGACCACAGCGGCGCCGAGGTCGCCCGCATCACCAAGACGTGGGAAGGCCTCGCCAAGACGATGTTCACCACGGCGGACAACTACGTCCTCCAGATCCACCGCCAGCTGCCCGACCCCCTGCTCAGCCTGGTCGTCGCCACCGCCCTCACCGTGGACACGGCCCTCAAGCAGGACGCGCGCGGACTGGGCTGACCCCTTCCGCCGACCGGCGCCCCCACCCGGCCGGCCGTGCTCGCCACCGCAACGAGCGCGGGCCGGCCGCGCCGCCCGGCCGCGCCGCCCGGCCACGGGAATCCGCCGCACCTCCCGCGCCCCTCGCCGTGAACCCGCCGTCCCCGACCCCCGACGCCCCGGCACCGACACCCGTCCGTGAACGCTGGGCGGCCCAGACCCGTCCCGTCCGCTGGGCGCTCACCGCCTACCTCGCCGGCTTCGCCGAGGGAACCGCCGCCCACGCCCTCGACATCGCCACCGGCGGCATCCACGCCTACGCGGGCCTCGGCCCTCCCGCGATGCAGGCCTTCTACCTCAGCCTGGTTGTCCTCGACCCGCTGGTGGTACTCCTCGTGTCCCGCGTACGCCCGCGCGGCATCGCCCTGGCGGCAACCGTGATGGCCGCCGACATGACCGCGAACTGGATCACCAACTGGCCCACACTCCGCGACGACCCCACATGGCTCCTCCGCCCCGTGGGGCTCCTCCCCATCACACTCTTCGGCCTCTTCGTCGCGGCGACCGCCATCCCCCTCCACCGCTCGGTCACCAACCTCTGAAACCGGGGCCCCGGCGCAACCGGTCAGGAACGAAGAAGCACGATCCACCGCCACCTCGTAGCGTCGGCCATGACACCGCCCCCGCGGCCCGCCCGCCCCCAGCAGGGAGAAACGACCAGCATGCCCAGCACACCGCACCACCGTTCCCCCGCACCCCGCGCCGCCGACAGCCACGAGGTGATACGCGTGCACGGCGCACGCGAGAACAACCTCAAGGACATCAGCGTCGAGATCCCCAAACGCAGGCTGACGGTCTTCACCGGTGTGTCCGGCTCCGGCAAGAGCTCCCTCGTCTTCAGCACCATCGCCGCCGAGTCCCAGCGCCTGGTCAACGAGACCTACAGCACCTTCGTCCAGGGCTTCATGCCCACCCAGGCACGCCCCGAGGTCGACGTCCTGGAGAACCTCACCTCCGCCATCGTCGTCGACCAACAGCGTCTCGGCTCCGACCCCAGGTCCACGGTCGGCACCGCCACCGACGCCCTCGCCCTCCTGCGCATCCTCTTCAGCCGCCTCGGACAGCCGCACATCGGCCCGCCCGGCGCGTTCTCCTTCAACGTCCCCACGGTCCGGGCGAGCGGCGCGATCACGGTCGAACGCGGCGCCAAGAAGACTGTCAAGCAGACCTTCAGCCGCACCGGCGGCATGTGCACCCGCTGCGAGGGCCGCGGCACCGTCTCCGACATCGACCTCACCCAGCTCTACGACGACTCCAAGTCCCTCGCCGAAGGCGCGATCACCGTCCCCGGTTACAAGGCGGACGGCTGGTGGACGGTACGGCTCTTCGCCGAGTCGGGCTTCCTCGACCCCGACAAGCCCATCCGCGACTACACCGAGACCGAGATGCGGGACTTCCTCCACCGCGAGCCCACCAAGGTCAAGGTCGAAGGCGTCAACCTCACCTACGAGGGACTGATCCCGAAGGTCCGCAAGTCGTTCCTCGCCAAGGACCGGGAGGCCATGCAGCCGCACATCCGCGCCTTCGTGGACCGCGCGGTCACCTTCACCACCTGCCCGGACTGCGACGGCACACGCCTCAGCGAGGCCGCACGCTCGTCGCGGATCGGCGTGACCGGCATCGCCGACGCGTGCGCCATGCAGATCAGCGACCTGGCCGCCTGGGTCCGCGACCTCGACGAGCCCTCCGTCGCCCCGCTGCTCACGACACTGGGCCGCACTCTCGACTCGTTCGTCGAGATAGGCCTCGGCTACCTCAGCCTCGACCGCTCCTCGGGCACGCTGTCCGGCGGCGAGGCCCAGCGCGTCAAGATGGTCCGCCACCTCGGCTCGGCGCTCACCGACGTCACCTACGTCTTCGACGAGCCCACCACAGGCCTGCACCCCCACGACATCCGGCGCATGAACGACCTCCTGCTGCGCCTGCGGGACAAGGGCAACACCGTCCTCGTCGTCGAGCACAAGCCGGAGACCATCGCCATCGCCGACCACGTCGTCGACCTCGGCCCCGGCGCGGGCACGGCGGGCGGCACCGTCTGCTTCGAGGGCACCGTCGACGGCCTCAGGACCAGCGGCACCCTCACCGGCCGCCACCTCGACGACCGCGCCTCGCTCAAGGCGACGGTGCGCAAGCCCACCGGCGCGCTGGAGATCCGCGGCGCCTCGGCGCACAACCTCCGCGGCGTGGACGTGGACATCCCGCTCGGCGTGCTGGTCGCCGTCACCGGGGTCGCCGGCTCCGGCAAGAGCTCGCTCGTGCACGGGTCGATCCCCGCGGGCGCCGGCGTCGTGTCCGTCGACCAGACCGCGATCCGCGGCTCGCGCCGCAGCAACCCCGCCACGTACACCGGCCTGCTCGACCCGATCCGCAAGGCGTTCGCCAAGGCCAACGGCGTCAAGCCCGCCCTGTTCAGCGCCAACTCCGAAGGCGCCTGCCCCGAGTGCAAGGGCGCGGGCGTCATCTGGACCGAACTGGCCACGATGGCCCCCGTCGCCACCACCTGCGAGGAGTGCGAGGGCAAGCGGTTCCACGCGTCCGTCCTCGAACACCGCCTCGGCGGCCGCGACATCAGCGAGGTCCTGGCGATGCCGGTGACCGAGGCCCGCGCGTTCTTCGGCGACGGCGAGGCGCGTACGCCCGCCGCGCGCGCCGTCCTCGACCGGCTCGCCGACGTCGGCCTCGGCTACCTCGCCCTCGGCCAGCCGCTCACCACCCTGTCCGGCGGCGAGCGGCAGCGGCTCAAACTGGCCACCCACATGGCCGAGAAGGGCGGCGTCTACGTCCTCGACGAACCCACCGCCGGACTCCACCTCGCCGACGTGCGGCAGCTCCTCGGCCTGCTCGACCGCCTCGTCGACGCCGGCAAGTCGGTCATCGTCGTCGAGCACCACCAGGCGGTCATGGCCCACGCCGACTGGATCATCGACCTCGGCCCCGGCGCCGGGCACGACGGCGGACGCGTCGTCTTCGAGGGCACGCCCGCCGACCTCGTCGCCGCCCGCGCCACCCTCACCGGCGAGCACCTCGCCGCGTACGCCGGCGCCTGACCCCGCCCGCCGCCCGCCGCGACGCGTACCCCACCCCGTCCGGGCAGCAGGACCGTGGTCCATGAGACGCGGGAGGCCCTGTGTTCGACGGATTCACGCTGGAACGGCGCGCCGGGGACGGCGCGGAGCTGCGCGTCCGGCACGGCGGCAGCGGCCCGCCCGTCCTCCTCCTGCACGGCCAGCCCCGCGCGCACGCCACCTGGCACCGCGTCGCCCCGCAACTCGCCGCCGCAGGCCACACCGTGGTCCGCCCCGACGTGCGGGGCTACGGCGAGTCCGCCAAACCGCCGACCGACCCCGACCACCGCCCGTACTCCAAACGCGCCATGGCCGCCGACTGCCGCGCCCTGATGCGCGGCCTGGGGCACGAACGGTTCGCCGTCGTCGGCCACGACCGCGGCGCGTACGTCGCCACCCGCCTCGCCCTCGACCACCCGGCGGCGGTCTCCGCGTTCACGGTCCTGGCCGGCGTACCCATCGGGGAGGCTCTGCGGCGCTGCGACGCGAGATTCGCCGCGCGCTGGTGGCACTGGTTCCTCCTCGGCCAGACCGCCAAGCCCGCCGAACGCGTCATCACCGCCGACCCCGACGCCTGGTACGGGACGACGCCCGAGCACATGGGCCCCGAGGCGTAGGAGGACTTCCGCGCCGGCCTCGGCGTGGACCGTGAGCACGACGACGCCGACCGGCCGGCGGGACGGCGCGTCGCCTGCCCGGTCCAGGTGCTGTGGGCCACGCGCGACGACATGGCGGACCTCTACGGCGACGTCCTCGCCGTCTGGCGCGACTGGGCGGGGGACCGTCTTGAAGGCGCCCCGATCGCCTCCGGCCACCACATCGCCGAAGAGGCGCCGGACGAACTCGCCATCGCCCTGCGCGGCTTCTGGCGGACATCGCCACCCGCGGAACGGACGCGCTGACCACCGCCGCCACCGGCTCTTGCGGTGCGCCGCCTACCTCAATACAGTGTATCGTCATGAGACACCGTATCGCCGTGATCGGCGCCGGTCCCGGCGGCCTCGCCTTCGCCCGCGTCATGCACCGCCACGGCCATCCCGTCACCGTCCTCGAACGCGACCCCGCCCCCGGCGCCCGCCCCCCGGGCGGCACGCTCGACCTCCACGACGGACTGGGCCAGCTCGCGCTGGACAAGGCGGGCCTGCTGCCGGACTTCCGGGCCCTGTCCCGTCCCGAAGGGCAGGCCATGCGCATCCTGGACACGGACGGGACCGTCCTGCGCGACCGGCGGCCCGCCGCCGGCGACCTGGCCAACCCCGAGATCGACCGCGGACAGCTCCGCGACCTGCTGCTCGCCCCCCTGGACGTCCAGTGGGGGAGCGGCGTGACGGAGGTGGCGCCCGGCACCCCGGACGGCGCGCTGGTCCGCCTCGCGGACGGCCGGCAGGAGGCGTTCGACCTCGTCATCGGCGCGGACGGCGCCTGGTCCCGGGTCCGCCCGGCGCTCTCGCCCGCGACGCCGCGCTACACGGGCGTCACTGTCGTCGAAACCTCCCTGGATGACATCGACACCCGCCACCCCGGCCTCGCCCGCCTGGTCGGCGACGGCTCCATGGCCGTGTACGGCGCGAACCGCTCCCTCGTCGCCCAGCGCAACAGCGGCGGCCATGTAAAGGTGTATGCCCAGTTCCGAGCGCCGCTGGAACGGCACACGGGCCCGGCCGGCGCCGACACCACGCGATCGCAACTGCTGGCCCTGTTCGACGGCTGGGCCGCTCCCGTCCTCGGCCTCCTCCGCCACGGCACCGCCTTCGCCCGCCGCCCCCTCCACGTCCTGCCCGTGTCCCACAGCTGGGCCCACGTCCCCGGCGTGACGCTCCTGGGCGACGCCGCCCACCTGATGCCGCCCCTGGGCGTGGGCGCGAACCTCGCGCTGCTCGAAGGCGCCGAACTCGCCGAATCCCTCGCCACCGCCGCCCCCGGCGGCCTGGACGCGGCCGTCCGCGCCTTCGAGGAACGGATGTGGGCACGGGCCGCCAAGTGGGCCAGAATCACCGCGGCGGGCCTCGAACGCCTCGTGAGCCCGGACCCCGCCGAAGCCCTCGCCTTCTTCGACGAACTCCAGCCGTCCTGACCCCGGACGGTGTCCCACGCCGTCGAGCGCCATCCGCCAGACCCGGGGAAGGCCCGCCCTGTGCGCTCGGCCCTCTCCTCCGTGTACGTGCGCTCCCGCCGGCTATGTCGACAAGTCGCCCTCCGGGCGCCCTCCTCGGCCGTCACCGTCTCCGCGCGCTTCTTCCGCGGCCCGGCGGCAGGCTGCTCCCAGGGCGGGCACCTCACCCTCAGGGAGGCCGGTATCCGGCTGTTCGATTGCATAAAACTGTCGTGTTGCGTATAGTCATGCCTTCAGTGACGAGGAGGCGATGACCGTGCGCGCTGCGGTGGCGGGAGCGAGTGGCTACGCGGGGGGCGAGATCCTGCGCCTGCTGCTGGGACATCCGGAGATCGAGATCGGCGCCCTCACGGCGAACGCGAGCGCCGGGCAGCCCCTCGGCGTGAGCCAGCCCCACCTGCTGCCCCTCGCCGACCGCGTCCTGGAGACCACGACGCCCGAGACCCTCGCCGGACACGACGTCGTCTTCCTCGCCCTGCCCCACGGCCAGTCCGCCGCCGTGGCCGAGCAACTCGGCGACGCCGTCCTCGTCGTCGACTGCGGCGCCGACTTCCGCTTGGAGAACGCCGCCGACTGGGAGCACTTCTACGGCTCCCCCCACGCCGGTACCTGGCCCTACGGCCTCCCCGAACTGCCCGGCGCCCGCGCCGCCCTGCGCGGCACCAGGCGCATCGCCGTCCCCGGCTGCTACCCCACCGCCGTCAGCCTCGCGCTCTTCCCGGCCTACGCCGCCGGTCTCGCCGAGCCCGAAGCCGTCGTCGTCGCCGCGTCCGGCACGTCCGGCGCGGGCCGCGCCGCCAAGCCCCACCTGCTCGGCAGCGAGGTCATGGGCGCCATGAGCCCGTACGGCGTCGGCGGCCTCCACCGGCACACCCCCGAGATGGTCCAGAACCTCTCCGCCGTCGCCGGGGAGCGGGTCACCGTCTCGTTCACCCCCACCCTCGCGCCCATGCCGCGCGGCATCCTCGCGACGTGCAGCGCCAAGGCCAAGCCGGGCCTGACCGCCGGCGGCCTGCGCGAGGCGTACGCGAAGGCGCTCGCGGACGAGCCGTTCGCCCGCCTCCTGCCCGAGGGCCGGTGGCCGACCACCGCCGCCGTCGTCGGGTCGAACGCCGCGCTGCTCCAGGTCGCGTACGACGGGGCCGCGGGCCGCCTCATCGCGATCAGCGCGATCGACAACCTCACCAAGGGCACCGCGGGCGGCGCCGTGCAGAGCATGAACGTCGCCCTCGGCATCCCCGAGGACCTCGGCCTGCCCGCCGCCGGGATCGCGCCGTGAGCGTCACCGCCGCGCGGGGCTTCACGGCGACCGGCGTCGCCGCCGGGATCACGCCGGGCGGCACCCCCGACCTCGCCCTCGTCGTCAACGAGGGACCGGGCGCCGCCGCCGCGGGTGTCCTCACCGCCAACCGCGTCAAGGCGGCCCCCGTCCTGTGGACGCGGCAGGTCCTCGCCGCCGGCCAGGTCACCGCCGTCGTCGTCAACTCCGGCGGCGCCAACGCCTGCACCGGCCCCCTCGGCTTCCAGGACACCCACGCCACCGCCGAACGCGCCGCCGCCGCCCTCGGCCACAACGCCGCCGAGATCGCCGTCGCCTCCACCGGCCCCCTCGGCACCCGCCTGCCCATGGACCGGCTCCTGCCCGGCATCGACAGCGCCGCCGCCGCCCGCACTCCCCACGGCGGCGAGAAGGCCGCCCTCGCCATCAAGAGCACCGGCACCACCCACAAGACGGCCACCGCAGACGGCGACGGCTGGACGGTCGGCGGCATGGCCACGGGCGCCACCCTCCTCGCCGTCCTCACCACCGACGCCGACCTCCCGCCCGACACCCTCGACCGCGCCCTGCGCGCCGCCACCCGCACCACCTTCGAACGCGTCGAATCCGACGGCCGCGTGTCCACCAACGACACGGTCCTGCTCCTCGCCTCCGGCGCCTCCGGAACCACGCCGGACGAGGCCGCGTTCACCGAGGCCGTCCGCGCCGTCTGCGCCGACCTCACGCGGCAGCTCGTCCAGGACGCCCCGGGCGCCTCCAAGGACATCCGCGTCGAGATCACCGGAGCCGCCACCGAGGACGACGCCGTCGAGGCGGGCCGCGCCATCGCCCGCAGCAACCTCCTCAAGTGCGCCGTCCACGGCGAGGTCCCCGCCTGGGGCCGCGTCGTGGCCGCCCTCGGCACCACGTCCGCCGCCTTCGAGCCGCACCGCCTCGCCGTCACGTTCAACGGCGTCCGGGTCTGCCGCGACGGGCAGGCCGCCGACGACCCCACCCGCGCCGACCTGCGCTACCGCGAGGTCCGCATCACCGCCGACCTCGGCGCGGGCGAGGCATCCGCCGAGATCCTGACCAACGACCTGACAGCCGACTACGTTCACGAGAACAGCGCCCACTCCACATGACTGCTGCCGGTACCACCCGCAAACACACCGCGCTGCCCAAGGCGCGCATCCTCATCGAGGCGCTCCCCTGGCTCACCCGCCACCACGGCCGGACGGTCGTCATCAAGTTCGGCGGCAACGCCATGGTGGACGAGGAGCTGAAGGCCGCCTTCGCCCAGGACGTCGTCTTCCTCCGCCACGCGGGACTGCGCCCCGTCGTCGTCCACGGCGGCGGCCCCCAGATCAACGCGCAGCTCGAACGCGTCGGCCTCACCTCCGAGTTCCGCGCCGGCCTGCGCGTCACCTCGCCCGAGGCCATGGACGTCGTCCGCATGGTCCTCGCCGGGCAGGTCCAGCGCGAACT
Source organism: Streptomyces sp. MS19 (assembly GCF_047200595.1). Classification (NCBI taxonomy): domain Bacteria; kingdom Bacillati; phylum Actinomycetota; class Actinomycetes; order Kitasatosporales; family Streptomycetaceae; genus Streptomyces; species Streptomyces sp. MS19. The sequence goes on from NZ_JBJZOH010000004.1 coordinate 250,350, forward strand.
GGTCGGCCTGCTCAACCGGCACGGCCCCCTCGCCGTCGGCATGACCGGCGAGGACGCCCACCTGATGACCGCCACCAAGCGCTGGGCCGAGGTCGACGGCGAACGCGTGGACCTCGGCCGCGTCGGCGACGTCACCGCCGTGGACACCGGCGCCGTCGAGGCGCTGCTCGCGGACGGCCGCATCCCGGTCATCTCCTCCATCGCCCGCAGCGAGGACGACGACCACGTCTACAACATCAACGCCGACACCGCCGCCGCCGCCCTCGCCGCCGGACTCGGCGCCGAGACGCTGATGGTCCTCACCGACGTCGAGGGCCTGTACGCCGACTGGCCCGCGAGCGACGAGGTCATCAGCCGCCTCACCGTCAGCGAGCTGGAGACCCTGCTGCCCGAGCTGTCGAGCGGCATGGCGCCCAAGATGGAGGGCTGCCTGTACGCCGTCCGCAACGGCGTCGGCAACGCGCGCGTGATCGACGGCCGCGTGCCGCACGCGATCCTGCTGGAGATCTTCACCGACGAGGGGGTCGGGACGATGGTCGTGCCCGACGAGACGCCGGTCGACACACCCGACGACACACCCGACGACACACAAGGGGAGCCGTGATGAGCAACGAGTCGCTGACCGCCCGCTGGCAGGGCGCGCTGATGAACAACTACGGCACCCCCCGCATCCCCGTCGCCCGCGGCGAGGGCGCCCGGCTGTGGGACGCCGACGGCAAGGAGTACATCGACTTCCTCGCCGGCATCGCCGTCAACTCCCTGGGCACCGCCCACCCGGCCGTCGTCCGCGCCGTCACCGAGCAGATCGGCACCCTCGGCCACGTCTCCAACCTCTTCGTCACCGAACCCCCCGTCGCCCTCGCCGAGCGGCTCCTCGCCCTGGCCGGCCGCCCCGGCCGCGCGTTCTTCTGCAACTCGGGGACCGAGGCGCTCGAAGCCGTGTTCAAGATCGGCCGCCTCACCGGCCGCACCCACATGGTCGCCACCCAGGGCGCCTTCCACGGCCGGACCGTGGGCGCACTCGCCCTCACCGGCCAGCCGGCGAAGCAGCAGGGCTTCCACCCGCTGCCCGGCTCCGTCACCCACGTCCCCTTCGGCGACACCGAGGCACTGCGCGCCGCCGTCACCACCGACACCGCCTTCGTCGTCCTCGAACCCATCCAGGGCGAGAACGGCGTCGTCGTCCCGCCCGAGGGCTATCTGACGGCCGCCCGCGAGATCACCCGGGCCACCGGCACCCTCCTCGTCCTCGACGAGGTGCAGACCGGGATAGGGCGCACCGGCCACTGGTTCGCCTGCCAGGCCGAGGGCGTCGAGCCCGACGTCATCACGCTCGCCAAGGGCCTCGCCGGCGGGCTGCCGATCGGCGCGGTCCTCGCGTTCGGCGACACCGCCGGCCTGATCGCCCCCGGCGGCCACGGCACCACCTTCGGCGGCAACCCCGTCTCCTGCGCCGCCGCCCTCGCGGTCCTCGACACCATCGAGTCCGAAGGGCTGCTCGCCCACGTCAAGCGGATGGGGGAGCGGCTGCGCGACGGGATCTGGAACCTCGGCCACCCCCTGGTGGACAGCGTGCGGGGTGCCGGGCTGCTGATCGGTGTCGTGCTCACCGGACCCGTGTCGCGCGAGGTGCAGCAGGCCGCGCAGGACGCCGGGTTCCTCGTCAACGCGGCCGCCCCCGACGCCGTACGGCTCGCCCCGCCGCTGATCATCGGCGACGCCGAGGTGGACGCGCTCCTCGCGGCACTCCCCGGCATCCTGGACACGGCCGACGCGGCGGCCCGCGCGGCGGACGGCAGATGACCCGGAGGGGGAACATGAACGACGGACCGCAGTCGCCGGGGGAGCCCGCGCGCCCCGCCGTGCCGCAGACCCGCGCGGCACGGCACCGCCGGATCGTGGACATCCTGAACCGGCTGCCCGTGCGTTCCCAGAGCCAGCTCGCCAAGCTGCTCCTGGACGACGGCCTGAGCGTCACCCAGGCGACGCTCAGCCGCGACCTGGACGAGCTGGGCGCGGTGAAGATCCGCGGCGCCGGCGGGGAGCTGATCTACGCCGTGCCCAGCGAGGGCGGCTTCCGCACCCCCCGCGCGCCGCTCGGCGAGTCGGCCAAGGAGGAACGGATGGCGCGCCTCGCGGGCGAACTCCTGATCTCCGCCGAGGCCTCCGCCAACCTCGTCGTCCTGCGCACCCCGCCGGGCGCCGCCCAGTTCCTCGCCTCGGCCATCGACCAGGCCGAGGTCCACGAGATCCTCGGCACGATCGCGGGCGACGACACCGTCCTGCTGATCAGCCGCGACCCGGCCGGCGGCCAGCCGCTCGCCGACCACCTGCTGCGGCTGGCCCAGAAGGACCCGGCCCACAAGGACGCGGACCAGCCGGACGCGTAGCCGGACCGCCCGCGCCGTGCACCCGGCGCGGGCACCGCGCTGGTCTCGTGCGGGGGATTACCTGTGTGGTCCGGTACGTGACCGACCCGGCGAAGACCGAGGCGTTCGAACGCTTCGGGCGCCGCTGGACGGAACTGGTCGACGCCCACGGCGGCACGCACCACGGCTGCTTCCTCCCGGCCGAGGGGGCGAGCGACGAGGCGCTCGCCCTCTTCAGCTTCCCCGGCCTCGCCGCGTACGAGCGGTACCGCGCGCTGTTCGGCCGCGCCCCGGCGTTCGTCGAGGCGGACCGCATCAGGGACGAGAGCGGCTGCGTGCTGCGCCACGAGCGCACGTTCATGCGCCCGACGCTGCCCGGCGACCCGCCCGGCGACGGCTGACCGCGCGCCGGGGGAGCCCGTTCAGTGGTCGCGCCGCGCCGCGAGCCGGGCCAGCGCCGCCAGCTCCTCGCCCGCGGGCCCCTCCGGCCGCGCCGACTCCAGGCTCTCCAGCGCCAGCCGCAGTTCCTCCCCGGCGGCCTCCTCCGCCCACGCACGGCCGCCCGCCTCCTCGACCAGTCCGGCGAGCGCCGCCACCTCCTCCGGGTCCGGCGCGCTGTCCCGTTCGCCCGGCGGCTTGGCGTACCGCTCGGCGAGGCGGCGCCCGGCCGGGGTGCCGGAGTCCAGGGCGGCGACGACCGGCAGCGACTTCTTCCGCACCGCCAGGTCCGCCCCGGCCGGCTTCCCCGTCACCGCCGGATCGCCCCAGATGCCCAGCAGGTCGTCCGCGAGCTGGAACGCCATGCCCAGGTGGGTGCCGAAGCGCCGCAGCGCCTCGACGCGCGCCTCGTCCCCGCCGCCCCACAGCGCCCCGAGCGCGCACGAGCAGCCCAGCAGCGACGCCGTCTTCCGCTCCGTCATCGCGAGGCACTCGGCGAGCGTCACCCGGTCCCGCTCCTCGAAGCCGATGTCCGCCTGCTCGCCCTCGATCAGCTGGGTCGTCGCCTCCATCAGCCAGCGCAGCCCCATCACCGTCCTGGGTTCCGCCGCCTCGTGGCACAGGACGCGTCCCGCGTGGACGAGCAGCGCGTCCCCGGCGAGCAGCGCGGCGGGCGAGCCGAAGACGGTCCAGGCGGTCGGGCGGTGCCGCCGCGTCGTGTCGCCGTCGAGGATGTCGTCGTGCAGCAGGGAGAAGTTGTGCACCAGTTCGACGGCGACGGCCGGGGCGACCGCGTCGGCGGCGAGCCCGCCCACGGCCTCCGCGCTGACCAGGACCAGCGCGGGCCGCAGCGCCTTGCCGCCCGACGCGTCGGACGGCCGCCCCGCCGCGTCGGTCCAGCCGAAGTGGTACGACGCCACGCGCGCGACCGGCTCGGGAAGCCGCGCCACCCACTCCCGCAGCGCCGGGTCCATCACCGTGCGGCTGCGCCGCAGTGCCGTGCGGGCCGCCTGCCCGACCCCGGCGTCCGGTGCTGTGGTCATGACTGTGCCCTCCGCTTCTGGGCCGGGCGGTCCGCGGCCCTCGCGACAGCTTGGCCGCTCGGCCGGTGCGCCGGAACGGGGCGTGCCGCGACCCCTCGCACGGCCCACGCGCCTCCCGTACGCGCCCCGCGGTCGGCCGCGAGCCGCTGACCAGCGCGTCCGGCTCCGCCACCGCCCCGCGCACCCGTCGTTCCGCGCGGCCGAAAATCACCCGTACGGATGAGCGCGGGCGTCAGGCGGGCGGCTGGTGCAGTCCGAAGCGCGACCCCTGGTCGTCCCGGCAGAGCACGAAACGGCCGAAGCGCGCCTGCGTCCCGGCGTCGCCGTCGAGCGCCGTGCTGTCCACCGAGCCGCCCAGCGCCTGGACCTTCGTCAGCGCCGCGTCCATGTCCTCGACGAGGAAGAAGACGACCGGCCGCGCCCCCCGGTCCCCGCCGTGCAGCCCGCCGGGCACCCCGAGGCCCGAGACCATCACCCCGTCCTCCGCCGGGCCCGGCGCGAAACTCCACCCGAAGAGGCCCGCGTAGAACGTCCTGGCGAGCGAGACGTCGGCCACGCCCAGCTCGACGAACGCGACCTCACCGGGCATGCGACGGCTCCTTCCGCCCTGGCTGCGCAGACCTGAGCCACCATAGCCAGCGACGGGCACGCGGCCGGGCGGCACGCGGGACCGGCGGCGGGCGGCGGCCGGAACGGCTGGATTGACGAATCATGCAGAGTGCTGCATAGTTATTCTGTTCAGTGTGTGGGACCGAAGGAGACAACCCGTGACCGAGCGCGTCGTGCTGGCCGACCAGGGAGGCCCCGCCCCCCACCACACGGGCGCGGGGCGCGCCGTGGCCCGGCGGGAGGGCGCCCTGTGAGCGGCAACGACGTCCGCCTGTGGGGCGGCAGGTTCGCCGACGGCCCGGCCGCCGCGCTCGAAGCGCTGAGCGCCTCCGTCCACTTCGACTGGCGGCTCGCGCCCTACGACATCGCCGGGTCGCGCGCCCACGCCCGCGTCCTGCACGGCGCCGGGCTGCTGACCGCCGACGAGCTGACGGCCATGCTGGCGGGCCTCGACCGGCTCGCCGCCGACGTGGCGGACGGCTCGTTCACCGGGACCGTCGCCGACGAGGACGTCCACACCGCCCTCGAACGCGGCCTGCTGGAGCGCCTCGGCCCCGCCCTCGGCGGCAAGCTGCGCGCGGGCCGGTCGCGCAACGACCAGGTCGCCACCCTCTTCCGCATGTACCTGCGCGACCACGCGCGGATCATCGCCGGGCTCGTCGCCGACGTGCAGGAGGCCCTGATCGCGCTGGCCGACGCGCACCCCGGCGTGGCCATGCCCGGCCGCACCCACTTCCAGCACGCGCAGCCGGTCCTCTTCGCCCACCACGTCCTGGCGCACGTCCAGGCCCTGTCCCGGGACGCGGAACGGCTCCGGCAGTGGGACGCGCGCACCGCCGTCTCGCCGTACGGTTCCGGCGCGCTGGCGGGCTCGTCCCTCGGCCTCGACCCGGAGGCGGTCGCCGCCGACCTGGGCTTCGAGGGCGGCTCGGCGGCCAACTCGATCGACGGCACGGCGTCCCGCGACTTCGTCGCCGAGTTCGCGTTCATCACCGCCATGATCGGCGTGGACATCTCCCGCATCGCCGAGGAGATCATCGTCTGGAACACGAAGGAGTTCTCCTTCGTGACGCTGCACGACGCCTTCTCCACCGGCAGCTCGATCATGCCGCAGAAGAAGAACCCCGACATCGCCGAGCTCGCACGCGGCAAGTCGGGCCGCCTCATCGGCAACCTGACCGGTCTCATGGCCACCCTGAAGGCCCTGCCCCTCGCCTACAACCGCGACCTCCAGGAGGACAAGGAGCCCGTCTTCGACTCCTGCGACCAGCTGGAGGTCCTGCTGCCCGCGTTCACCGGCATGCTCGCCACCCTCACGGTCAAGACCGAGCGGCTCGAACAGCTGGCGCCCGCCGGGTTCTCCCTGGCGACCGACATCGCGGAGTGGCTGGTCAAGCAGGGCGTGCCGTTCCGCGACGCGCACGAGGTCGCGGGGGAGTGCGTCAAGGTCTGCGAGGCCGAGGGCATCGAACTCGACGGCCTGACGGACGAGCAGTTCGCCAAGATCTCGCCGCACCTGACGCCCGAGGTCCGCACGGTCCTCACCGTCGAGGGCTCCCTGGCGGCACGTTCCGCCCGGGGCGGCACCGCGCCCTCGGCCGTCGCCGTGCAGTTCGGGGAGGTCAGGAACGGGCTCGTGCGGCAGCGCGAATGGATCGCCGCACGCCCCCTCTCCGTCGCGCCCGACCCCGCCTGACGGCGAGTGACGCGGTGGGCGGGACCGGCCCGCGTCACTCCCCGGGGTAGCGCAGGCCGATCCGCTCCCGCACGGTGTCGAGCGTCCGCATGACGGCCAGCGAGCCGTCCAGCGGCACGAGGGGCGACTCGCGCTCGCCCGCCCGCAGGCAGCGCGCCACCTCGGCCGCCTCGTACGCGAGCGTGTCGGCCGGGCCCGCCTCCGAGAACTCCTCGGGGGCGTGGCCCTCCCGGTGCAGCGTGAAACCGCGCGGATGGAAGAAGCCGCGGTGGAACTCGACGCGCCCCGTGGAGCCTGTCACCACGGCGGTGCGCGCCGTGTCCGCCACCAGCGAGCACGTCAGCGCCGCCATGGCCCCCGACGGGTAGCCGAGCAGCATCCCCGTGTGCGTGTCCACGCCGCCGCGCAGCCGCGCCCAGGCGGTGACGTCCGCCGGCTCGCCCAGCACGAGCTGCGCGAACGACACGGGGTACACGCCCAGGTCCAGCAGCGCGCCGCCGCCGAGCGCCGGGTCGAGCAGCCGGTGCGCCGGGTCGGGTGGCACGTCGATCCCGAAGTCGGCGTGCACCGCGCGGACCTCCCCGATCGCGCCGTCGCGCACCAGCTCGACCATGCGCCGGATCGCCGGGTTGCAGTACATCCACATCGCTTCCATCAGGAAGACACCGCGCTCCCTGGCCAGCGCGACCAGCGCCCCTGCCTCGGCCGCGTCGAGTGTGAACGGCTTCTCGCACAGCACCGGCCTGCCCGCGTCCAGGAACAGCCGCACCGCGTCGTGGTGCGCGCTGTGCGGCGTTGCCACGTACACCGCGTCCACCGCCGGATCGGCGGCCAGCGCCGCCCAGTCGCCGTACGCGGCCGGGACGCCGTGCCGCTCGGCGAAGGCGGCGGCCGACGCCTCGGTCCGCGACGCCACGGCCACCACCTCGGCGTCGGGCTCCGCCGCCAGATCGCGCGTGAACTTCGCCGCGATACCGCCCGTCGCCACGACGCCCCACCGCACCGGACGCCCCGTCAGATCCCCTGCAACGCCGTCCACACGCTTCCTTCCCGCCGGTCCCCGACACCGGCGGCGCCGATTGTCAGTGGGTGCTCCTACAGTCTCGATCATCGTAAGGAAACGCGATCACCAGGAGTCACGCATGGGGTGGATCAGCGCGGGGGACTACGAAGTCGCCCTCGACGACGGGGGCAGGGTCGTCTGCCGCAACAGGGCCGGCCGCCGCCTGAAGTCCGTGCCGGGCAAGCTCGCCGGCGACCCGGCCGTCGTCCAGCTCCGCCAGCTCGCCGAATGGCTCGCCCGGCACGGGCGGGAGTGCGTCGCCACCGCGGAACGCTGGATGATCCGCTCCCTGCCGGTCCCCACCGACGTCCTGGTCGGCGTCTGGCCCGACCCCTCCTGGCAGGCCGCGCTCCGCGACCTCGTCGTCACCGACCCGTCCGGCGCCGTCGCCGGATTCCTGCGCGACGCCGACCCCGAGCGCGGCATCGGCCTCGTGGACCTCGACGGCGACACGGTCAGGACCACCGCCACGACCCTGCGCATACCCCACCCCGTCCTCCTGGAAGACCTCGACGAGCTGCGGGAGTTCGCCACCGAACTCGACCTCGGGCAGGGCATCGGCCAGCTCCACCGCGAGGTGTGGCGCCGCGAGGACACCGACCCCGCCCTCACCGCCGTCAGCACCTACGCGGGCGGCCGGTACAAGCAGCTGCGTTTCCTCACCGGCCGCGCCGTCTCGCTCGGCTACCGCGTCCGTGGCGGCCAGGCCGTCTGCTCCGTCCACGAGGACGGGCGCGCCCTCGAAGCCCGCGTCTGGCTCGGCGACTTCGACGGCTGGTCCGAGACCGAGACCGGCCCCCTGACCTGGAACACCCCCGACGGCAAGCGGGTCCGCCCCGCCGACACCGGCCCCGTCGCCTGGTCGGAGGGCATGCGGATGGCCGCCGCCCTGTACGCCGGCCGCGACACGGACACCACGGAGGACGCCCGATGAGCACCGACCACGCCCTCGACGCCGGGGCGATCCTGCCCGCCGGGCCCGCCGGCGGCACCACCGGTACCGCCGCCGCGGACACCGCCGACGACCTCACCGCCCGCACCTACCTCCATCCCGCACTCGGGGACCGGGCCGTGGTCCGCCTCGTGCCCCGCACGCTCGGCGAGGCCGAGGACCTGGCGCTCGACTACCTCGGGCTCGCCCGCGCGCCCCGGACGCCCGTCGTCGGCCGTGTCCGCCGCGAGACGCTCGGCTTCCCCGCCTGGGCCCTGGTCAACGACCCGGCCAACGGGCACCACGCCCTCGCCCTCGTCCAGGACATCGAGCGGCTCTCCCGCATGGCCGCCGCCCGCGCGGGCGCCGCCAAGGACGCCTTCGAGGCACTCGGCGAGCAGCTCGGCCGCTCCGCCCCGCACTTCCTGCCCACCTTCTACGAGCAGGCGGCCCGCGTCTTCCTCGGCCACGACAACACCCGGTACGCCGCCACCTTTTTCGGCAAGGCGCGCGCCGCCGAGCGCGTCCACGGCCTCACCGTGGACGAGGAACGCCAGCGGGCCGTCTTCCTCGAATTCGCCTACGCGGGCGCCCTCACCGTCACCGCGCTCAAGGACCACGTCCGCGACCTCGTCCGCCGCCTCGACCCGGCCACGGCCTGGGAGCAGTTCCGCCGCCTGACCGTCGAGCGCTGCGCCGCCGGTCTTCCGCCGTACTCCTCGCTCCCCGGCGACGCGCGCAAGCTCCTGCGCGCCACCGGTCTCGACACCGCCGCAGAGGAGCGCGGCCTGCTCACCGAACTGCTCGCGTCCCCCGCCGTCGACTGGGCGCCGCGCACCTTCTGGACCGGCTACCACGACCAGCTGGTCAGGCTCGCCGCCGAACAGCCGGGGACCCGCGCCCGGCTGCTCGCCATCACGCCCTCCGGCCTCGCGTCAGGCGAGGACACCGGCGACGACGTCTGGCTTCCGCTCCTCGCCGACACGGGCGCCGACACGCTGCTGACCGAAGGTCCCGCGCACACGGACCCCGGGACCGGTGACACCGTGACGGCTCCCGCCGACTGGCTCACCCGCTGGTCCAGGCACCTCGGCTCCGGCTGGCGCGGCTCCCGCCGCTCGCCCCGCACGTACGACCTCGTCGCCCGCATGGCGCCCCGCCTGCGCGCCGACGGCACACCCACCGCCATCTGCCACGGGCGCGGCTGGCGCGGCGGCGTGGACCTCGAACTCCTGGACGTCTGCCTCGCGGCGGGCATACCCGTCGCCGATCCCGGCGACGACCTCACGGTCTCCCTCGACACCTGGTTCGACGCCCCGGAGACCGAGCGCCGCGACCTCGCCGCCGTCGCCGCCGACGCCCGCTTCGGCCCACTGCTCCACGACGCCGTCGGCGCGGTCGGGGACCGACACAACACGGCGCGGCTCAAGACCGTCGCCGCCCACCCCGTCCTGCGGGGCGTCCTGCGGGAATGGCTGACCGCCAGGACCGGGACATTCCTCGCGGCACGCGGCCTTCCCCCGGCGCGCGCCGCCGTGGACGCCCTGCTCCCGTTCGCCCCGGTCGCCGCCGACGTCGCGCCGGAGGCCACGGCCGCCCTGGCCGCCCACGACCTCGCGCCCCTGGTCGCCACCACCCTGCGGACCGGCATCGCCGACGAACTGGGCTGGCCCGCCCTGGAGAAGGCGCTCGGCCTCTTCCCCGAGGTCCACTTCGGCAGGGGCCACAAGAGCCTGGTCCTGTGCGAGGCATGGCCGGCCCTCGTCGTCGGGAACGCCGTCAAGGCCGTCGTCGTCGGCCCCGACCGCATCCTGTACGAGCACGACGTCCGCATACCCGACCAACTGAGCTGGGAGCAGCCGTCCTTCCACTGGACCGACGGCGAACTGCTCGTCACCTGGTGGCACCAGGGCAGCCAGCGCGCCTACTGGTCGGCCCGTCCCGCCGACATCTTCGAGCTGACCGGCGACGGCGCCCGGCGTACGCGCAACGGCGGCACGACCGTCTCCCTCCCCCTCCCGGACGGCGGACGCACCAGCGGCGGCCGCCCGCTCCGCGCGGGCGACACCGCCGTGGCCGCGCACCGCCGGATCGTCGGCGACGGCACCGGCCACTGGCGCCTGGAGTACGGCGACGGACGGGCGGCCTGGCACGAGTTCGACCCCGCCACCGGCGAGACCGGCCGCGCCTCGCTGCCCGCGTTCTTCAGCCGCGCCGTCGCGGACGGCGGTCGGCTCCACCCCGACCGCTGCTCCCTGATGCCGCTGCTCCCGGGCTACGAGGGCACCCCGCTGGGCACGGACGGCCGTCTGCTCGGCGCCTGGGTGCGCATGGACGAGGAGGGCCGCACCCACACGGCCGGCGGCACGGACGGCAGGACCGCCACGGTCGCCGGACGGCTCGTCGGGACACGCTCCACCGCCGCCCCGGCCCTGCCCGTCGGCCGCCTGCGCCTGCCGGGCGGCGCGTCCCCCGTGCTCGTCGCGGGCCCGGCATGCGGGCTCGCCCCGGACGGCGCCGACCTCACGCGGGACGCCGCCGCCACCTTCGAACCGGGCACGCCGGGCGGCGAGTTCACCGCCGGCACGCCGCTGGTCCCGCCTCTGCCCTTCTGGCACGCCCTCAGGCCACGGGACGAGGCGGGCTCCCACGCCCTGCGCGCCACGGACGACGCGGCCGCCGCCCGGCTCGTCGCCGCCGTGTCCGCCGCGAGCGACGAGCAGGACCGCCTGGCCCGCGAAGCCAAGGACGCCGGACGCGAACCGGCCGCCGCCGAGCGCATCGCCTCCCGCAACGCGGCGCTCGACACCGCCGTGGCATCCGTCCTGACCGGAGTGGCCGACCCCCGCCTCCGCAGGGGCGTCGCCGGGATCGCCCTGTTCACCCAGCGCCTGGCCGCGGCCGTCAAACGGCTCACCGACCCCGTCACGGCCACCGCGCGGCAGGCCACCGCCGCCATGTTCGAGGACCACAGGCCGCCGCACGGCACCAACGGCACCCTCCGCGACGCCCTGAGCGGCCTCGAAGGGCCGGGCCTCGCCGGGCACTGGACCCGCGGGTCCTGGTCCGTCCTCCAGCAGGTCCTCGCCACCGGCCACCTCCTGGCGGGCGGACCGGCCACCGGGAAGCCGCTGCCCGCCCGCCACCGCAACGAGACCCTGCCCGGCGGCTGGACCACCGACGCCGCCACCGGCCCCGCCGCGGCGCACGAATGGCACGGCGCGCTCCCCGCCCTCCCCGCCCTGGCCTACCGCGCCACCACCCCGGTCCTGCCCGACGACGAGCGGGAGGCCCTGCTGCTGTTCCTCTCCGCCGTCGCGGCGGGCCCGCTGGCGGGGGAGAGCCCGCTGCGCGCGGTGGACCTCACCGAGAAGGGCAGCGGCCTGTCGCGCGGCGGCCAGGTCCTGCGCAAGGGCGAGCGCACCGTGGTCGTCCTCGGCGCCCGGAACCTCGACCGCACCGGCGACAGGTCCACCTGGTACGCGCTCGACCACGACCCGTCCGGGGCGTTCGGCCCCGTCGCCCACTTCACGGTCGGCGCCGACCGGGTCATCCCCGCCCGGCTCCCCGCCGACCGGCTCACCGGGATCGTCCGCCTCGTACGGGAGAACGGCCCCGCCCCCTGGGACCCGGACGCCGTCACACGCCTCGCCGAGGCCACCGGGCTCGGCCCCGCGCAGTCGGCGCTGCTGCTCGCCGCCCTCCCCGCCGAGAAGCCGGCCGGGGTCCTCGCCGTCCTCGGCACCAAGGCAGGGCAGACCGGCGTGGCGGCCGGACTCCTCGACGGCCTTCCCCGCGACGCCCGCCACGAGGTGGTGGCCGCGCTCCTGCCCGAACGCGCCGAGGCCCGCTGGGAGACCGGCGCCGACACGGCCGCCGCCGCCCGTACCTGGGCACGTCACCTCGGCGGACGCCACCTCGTGCCCGAGGACATCGCCCTCGACATGCGGCTCGACAGCGTGGCCGCCGCCGTCCTCAACCCCACCACCACCCCCTGGCTCAGCCGCACCACCCGCCAGTCGCTCGACGCCCACAACCGCCCCACCCCCGACGACCCCGAGGCGGTACCCGGCCACGGCGTCCTGCCCCGCGCCGTCGGCTCCCTCGCCGCACTCGCCTACGCGCTCCCCGACGAGCACCCCCTGCGCGCCGCGCTCCCCGCGGCCCTCGACGCGCTGCGCGACCGCTTCGCCGATCCCGGCCTCGTCCTCGACGTGGACATCGAGTGGACCGACAAGGGCGCCGCCACGGCGAAGGAACTGCGCCGCGTCCACGGCCTGCCCGAGACCGGCGGAGCCGGCCCCGACGGCCTGACCAGGATCGGCGACGCCTTCGTCGCCTTCCCCTGGTACGGCTCCACCGAGGCGACCTGGCTGCGCCCGGCGGGCGTCAAGGGCCCGGACGACCCGGCGCTCGGCCTGATCGAAGGACTCGTCGGCCCCCGTTGCCACGACTCCCTCCTCGCCCTGCGCGCCCTCCTCGGCGACGACCTGGCAGGCGCCGTACGCGCGACCGGCGCCGGGACGCCAGGACACGCCCAGGACCCCGCCCGCAGCGTCCCCGACCTGGTCGCCGAGGTCGCCGCCGCGCACGGCCTCGGCGAGGACGCCGCCGTCCTCTACCTCCAGCTCCTCGCCCTGCCCGACCCCACCGACCGCAACCGCGCCCGCTGGACCGGCTGGCGCCCCGCCAGGGCCAGACGCGCGGCGGCCGAACTCGCCGGCACCCCCCTGGTCGTGACGGCCCAGCGCTCCCGCGCCGGACGCACGCTGTTCCTCCCCGGCGGCTGGGCGGACCTCAAGGCGCCCGCCCTCCCCGTGGAGACCTGGAAGAGCGGCCTCCACCCGCTGCCCACCGCCGCCCGCGCCGTCCCGCTCGTCCCCGTCGCCGAGCTGTTCCGCCGCGCCTGGCGGCGCGTCACGGACGGCGACGCGCCCGCCTACGAAGAACTCGTCACCCGCGCCACCCGGAAGGCCCGCCGATGACCACCGCGCCCCACCCCGCCCAGCCCTCCGCCCCCGCGGCGGACCGGCAGATCACCCCGCCGGAGGAGCGGTTCGCCGACGAACTGGCCTTCCTCGCCGCATACGACACCGGCGCCCGCCCGCCCGGCTGGCGGCTCACGCCCCGCGCCGCCGTCACCTTCGTCATGGGCAGCGAAGGCCGCCCGCTCACCCTGCCCGACACGGCGGGCGCCCCCGAGGGCATACCGGCCCGCAAGGAGATCAGCGCCAAGTTCGTGGGCGAGCGCGCCCTCGTCGAACGCTGCGTCGTCACCCTGGCCGGAGAACGCGGCCTGCTCCTCGTCGGCGAGCCCGGCACCGCCAAGTCGATGCTCTCCGAACTGCTCGCCGCCGCCGTCTGCGGCACCAGCGCGCTCACCGTCCAGGGCACCGCCGGCACCACCGAGGACCAGCTCAAGTACGGCTGGAACTACGCCCTCCTCCTCGCCCAGGGCCCCACACCCGCCGCCCTCGTCCCGTCCCCGGTCCTCACGGCCATGACCACCGGCGCGGTCGCCCGCGTCGAGGAGATCACCCGCTGCCTGCCCGAGGTGCAGGACGCCCTGGTCTCCCTGCTGTCCGAACGCCGCGTCGCCGTCCCCGAACTGGCCGGGACGGACGCCGCCCAGCTGCACGCGGCGAACGGCTTCACCCTCATCGCCACGGCCAATCTCCGCGACAAGGGCGTTTCCGAGATGTCCGCCGCCCTCAAGCGCCGCTTCAACTTCGAGACGATCGGCCCGATCGCCGACCCGGACGCGGAGACCGCCCTCGTACGCCGCCAGTCCCGCGCGGCCGTGGCACGCTCCGGCGCCCCCTACCAGGTGGACGACGCCGTCCTCGAAGCCCTCGTCACGGCCTTCCGCGACCTGCGCGAGGGCCGCTCCGCCGAAGGCTGGGAGGTCGAACGGCCCAGCAGCGTCATGAGCACGGCCGAGGCCGTCTCGGTGGCCGGCTCGCTCGCCCTGGCCGCCGCGTACTTCCCGTCGGAACGCGACATCCTCGGCCTGCTGCCGGGGCACCTGCTCGGCGTCGTCCGCAAGGACGAACCCGCCGACGCCGCCCGCCTGCGCGGCTACTGGGACGCCGTCGTGCGCCGCCGCGCCGAACAGGGCGCCGCCACCTGGCGCACCCTGTGGGACCTGCGCCCGGCACTGGAGGACTGACCGCCCATGCCCGTACCCCCGCAGCACCTGCCCGCCGACGGCGCGGCGGTGCCGGAGGACGCCCTGCGGGATCTCACCGATCCCGCGGGGCCGTACCTGATCGGCGTCCGCCACCACGCCCCGTCGCTCGCGGCGGCCGTCCCGCACCTGCTCGACGCCGCCGCGCCCGACGTCCTGCTCGTCGAACTGCCCGCCGAACTCCAGGACCTGACGGGCTGGCTCGCCCACGAGGACACCCGCGCCCCCGTCGCCCTGGCGGCGGTGCCCCAGGGCGAGGCGAACCCCGACCCGGCGTTCTACCCGTTCGCCGACTTCTCTCCCGAGCTGGCCGCCCTCCGCTGGGCGGCCCGCCGGGGGGTCCCCGCCGTCGCGGCCGACCTGCCGCTCGCCGACCCGGCATGGCGCCTCCCACCCGGCACACCCCCCGCCGACGCCCCTGGTACCGACACCCCCGCACGCCCCGGACTGCGGCACGCCCTGCGTGCCCGCCTCACCGGCCGCGCGGGCGACGACCTGTGGGACCGGCTGGTCGAGGTCGGCGCCCCCGGCTCGTCCCCCGAAGGCCTGCGCCGCGCCGCCCTCCTCACCGGCTGGGCCCTGCGCCACGACACCGCGCACTCCCGCGGCGTCGACGCGCTCGACCTGCGCCGCGAACACTGGATGCGCCACCGCATCGGCCAGGCCATGGCGGAGGGACAGCGCGTCGCGGCGGTCGTCGGCGCCTTCCACACCCCCGCCCTCACCCGGCGCGCGCTGACCGGCGACACCCCGCCCGAACCCGTACCCCCCAGACCGTGCACGGTCTCCCTCATCCCCTACACCTACGCGCTCCTCGACGAACGCTCCGGCTACCCGGCGGGCATCCGTGACCCCGAGTGGCAGCAGCAGGTCCTCGACGCCGCCGGGGACCCGGCGGCCCTGCACGACGCCCTGACCCGCACCGCCGTACGGATCTGCGCCCGGCTGCGGGCCCAGGACCACCCGTCGGGCCCCGCCGACGCCACCGAGATCACCCGCCTCGCCACCGACCTGGCCGCCCTCCGCGGCCTGCCCGCCCCCGGCCGCGGCGAGCTGATCGAGGCCGTGCAGACCACCCTCGCCCAGGGCGAACCCCTGGGACGCGGACGCGCCGTCTCCCGCGCCCTCGAAGAGATCCTGGTCGGCTCCCGCACGGGCGGCCCCGCCCCCGGCGCCCCCCGGGGCGGCCTCGCCCCCGCCGTCGAGGCCGAGCTGGCCGGACTCGGCCTGCCCGCCCCACCGGACACCCCGGCGGCGGCACGCGACCTGCGCCTCGATCCGGCGCGCAGCCCGCTGGACCGCCGCCGCGACATCCTGCTGCGCCGCCTGGGCGTCTGCGGCATCCCGTACGCCGAGGAGCAGACCGTCACCGGCCCCGGCGGCACCGAGGCCCTCACCACCCGCTGGCAGGTCCGCTGGACCCCGGCGACCGCGGCCATGCTCGCCGCCGCCACCGTCAGAGGCGTGAGCGCCGCCCAGGCGGCGGAGGGCACCCTCAGGGAACGCCACCGCGCCGAGCGCGACGCGGGCGGCCCCACGGCGGCCCAGGTCCTCACCGGCCTCGACCAGGCCGCGGGCTGCGCTCTCGAACCCCTGGCGGCCGAACGGCTCACCGAACTGCGCGCCGTCCTCCCCGCCTCCGGCACCCTCCCCGAACTCCTCACCGCCCTCGCCCTCCTCGACCGCCTCACCGCCGCCGGACGCGTACCCGCCGACACCACGGGCCCCCACGGCGTCGCCGACCTCCTCACCACGGCCGCCATCCGCCAGATCGCGGGCCTGACCGGCTCCACCGAACCTGCCGACGCCCGCGCCCTCGTCGAACTGGCCCACCGCGCCGACGCGTCCGGCGGCCTCCGCCTCACCGCCGAGCTGGCCGCCCTCGCCGCGGACGGCTCCCCGCTGATGCGCGGCGCGGCGGGAGCCGTACGCGTCCTCCTCGGGCACGCCACACCCGAGGAGCTGGGCGACCGCGTCGCCTCCTGGGTGGACGCGGCCACCACCCCGGCCGCCCGCGACGCGCTCACCGCCCGTCTCACCGGCCTGCTCACCGCCGCCGGTCCGCTCCTCGAAGCCGCGCCATCCGCGCTGGCGCCGCTGCTCGACCGGGTCACCGGCCTGCCGGAACGGGCGTTCCTCGACCGGCTGCCCGCCCTGCGCGGCGGCTTCGACACCCTCAGCCCCGCCGCCCGCGACCGGCTGCTGGGCGTCGTGGAGGAACGGCTCGGGGACCGGATCGCGCCGCTCGCCGACATCGGCGCGGCCACGGCCGAGCAGTGGACCCGCGCCGACCTGACGGCCCGTGACACCCTCGCCGCCCTCGGCCTGCTCCCCGCCCCGGGCGCCCCGGCCGCCCCGGCCGGACAGACATCCGCCCAGGACCCCGCACCGGGCTCCCCGCCCGGCCCCACCCCTTCCCCCGACGACGCCCTGCCGCCCGCCGACCGCTGGCGGCTCGTCCTCGGCCGCCGCTCCGACCGCCTCTCACCCGGCGCCGCACGCCTCGCGACCGCCCTCGACGAACTGTACGGCGCGGGCCGCGGCGAGGGCGCGCGCGGCGACCTCGTCCCTGGCCGCGGCGGGGGACGGGAGGCCCCGTTCCCGGGCGTCCGCGCGTGGTCGGAGGAACTGGCCGCCCTCTTCGGCCCCGGCGTCCGCGAGGAGGTCCTCGCCGCCGCAGCCGACGCGGGACGCCCCGACGCGGCGCTGGCCCTCGACCCCCAGCACGTCCGCCCCTCCGTCGAACTGCTCCACACCGTGCTCCGCCACGCGGGCGGCCTCCCGGAGGCCCGGCTCGCCGCGCTGCGCCCCCTGGTCCGCCGCCTCGTGGACGAACTCTCCCGCGAGCTGGCCACCCACCTGCGCCCCGCCCTGACGGGCACCACACTGCCCCGCCCCAGCCGCCGCCCCGGCGGCGCGCTCGACCTCGCCGCCACCCTCCGGGCCAACCTCCCCACCGCCCGCCGCGAGCGGGACGGGACGGTCCGGATCGTCCCCGAACACCCGGTGTTCCGCACCCGCGCCAGGAAGTCGGCGGACTGGCGGCTGCTCATCCTCACCGACGTCTCCGGCTCCATGGAGCCGTCCACCATCTGGTCGGCGCTGACCGCCTCCGTGCTGGCGGGCGTCCCCGCCCTGAGCACCCACTTCCTGGCCTTCTCGACCGAGGTCATGGACCTCACCGGCCACGTCCACGACCCCCTCTCGCTGCTCCTGGAGATCAGGGTCGGCGGCGGCACGCACATCGCCGCCGCGCTCCGCCACGCCCGCACCCTCGTCACCACGCCGTCCCGCACCCTCACCGTCGTGATCAGCGACTTCGAGGAGGGCTACCCGCTCGGCGGCCTGCTCGCCGAGGTCAGGGCCCTGGCCGACAGCGGCGGCCACCTGCTGGGCGTCGCCGGGCTCGACGACTCCGGCAGACCGCGCTACTCCACCGCCGTCGCGGGGCAGCTGGTCACGGCGGGCATGCCCGTCGCGGCCCTCAGCCCCCTCGAACTCGCCCGCTGGGTAGGGGAGAAGATCCGATGACCGGCACACCGCCGCTGCCCCCCGTCGCCCCGGCCGTGACCGCCGGACTGGTCGCCGCCCTCAGCCCGCGCCTGCGCAAGCGCCTCGACGCCGCCACGGCCAAGCTCGCCGGCCTCCCGCGCACCGGCGAGAGGGACACCGTACGCGTGCAGATCGACGACGGGACGGCGCTCGAACTGCACGCCCCCACCGGCCGGATCACCTCACCCGACGACATTCGCTGTGCATGCCTCCTCGCACCCGCCTGCGTGCACCGCGCCGCCATCGCCACCGCCGCACCCGTCGCGGACGACGCCGACGCCCCGGACCCGGCCCCCGCGACGACCACCGTCCCCGAGGTACCCGCCACCCCCCAGGAGCAGCCGCTCACCCCCGATCAGCTCGCCGCCGCCCGCAGCCTGTGGAACGCCGCCGCGTCCGCGCTGGAAGCGGGCATCGACGGCGCGGGCGCCGTCCTCCAGGCCGAACTTCTCGGCGCCGCACACACCGCACGCCTCACCGGACTGCCACGCCCCGCGACCGCGGCCCTCACCGTCGTCGGACGCCTGCGCGCCGCCAGGGCGGCCGACCCCGCCTACCGTCTCGCCGACCTGACCACGGCCCTGTCCGAACTGCTGCACACCACCCACGCGCTCACCCGCGCAGCCCCCCACGACACCGCGGCCCTGCGCGGCACCGCCCGCAGGACGTACCGCCCCGGCGGCTCGCTCCGCCTGTACGGCCTGTTCACCGAGCCGGTCCTCGCCGACAGCGGCCACGCCGGCGCCGTCACCTGGACGGCGGACGCCGAAGGCCGCCTCTACACCGTCCCCGACGTCATGCCGGGCGGGCCGGAACGGGCCGCCGGCGCCGTCACCCGGACCGTGCGCCTCGGCGACACCGCGCTCACCCACCGCGAGCTGTCCCGCGCGGGCCTCGCCCTGTCCGGCGCGACCGTCACCCCGGACGGCAGGCTCGGTGCCGGGGCGGCCGTCCGCGCCGTACGGGCCACGGGAGCCGCCTGGGACGAGGCGCCGCTCGACCGGCTCTGGTCGACGCCCCCCGCCGCCCAGGCGGCCCGCGCCCTCGACGCCCTCGCGCTCCCCGAACCGCAGCGCCCGCCGGGCGCGGACCTGCTGTTCCTCGACGTCACGGTCCTCGGCGCCCTCCGGGAGACCGGCGGCGAGGTGCTGGTGGCGGACTGCGGCGGCCTGCCCGTGCGGCTCGTCGCGGCCGACGACCACCCGTCCCTCGCCCACCGGGACAACCTGCGCCTGCTCGCCGCCGCCCCCGGCCTCGCCCTGCGGATCGTGGGCCGGCTCGTCCCCGCCGCCCACCCCCGCCTGCGCCTCCTGGCCGCGGGCCGCCCACCCGGCCGGGACAACGTCCTGCGCACCCCTCCCGGCTCCGGCCACACCGACATCGGCCACGACCGGCTCCAGCGCAGCGACCTCCCGCCGGCCCGCCCGCTCCCGGGCGGAACGGCCGTGGCCGAGGCCGCGGAGGCACCGCTGCACATCCTGCGCCGCCGCACGGACCAGGCCGCCGCCGCGGGCCGCCGCACCCTCGCCCTGCCGGGACGGGACGGCGCCGACGCCCACCGCCTGCGCTCGGCGGGCCTGCGCACCGGCGCGGCCCTCCTCGGCGAGCTGCACCGGGCCGCCGCCGACCGCGGCCGCGACGTCTTCGGGCGCCTCCTGCCCGCCGACGCCGACCGCTTCGCCCGCGCCTGGCTCGCGGCGGCGCTCTACGCGGACAGTGCCGCACGGACACTCTGCGCCGCCGCCTGGCAGGCCGCGGCCCCCCACAGGGAGGAGGCCGCCGACGGCCGGCCCGCCTGATCCACCGCGGCCCCACCCCGTCCTCCACGGCCGCACCACCGGGCGTCCGGCGCCCCAGGCGGACGAGGGGGAGGCCCCGGCGCGGCCGTCACCGCGGACGACATCCGCGCCCAGGTGCGGGACGGCAGGGGCGCCGTGTGCGAGCCCGACAAGAAGCTGCTCCGCGCCCTCAGCACGCACAACGGGGGCCTCTCACCTGACGCGGCGGTGACCACGGCGCCGCTCGCGCGCCGCACCACCCGACACCACCCGACGGCCGGCACGCCCCCGGGCCCCCGCCGGGTACGGTGAGTCTCCCGAGCCACCCCCGCGCGGCCCCGAGCCGCCCGGCCCCACCGGCACCCCGAGCAGCGCAGAGGTCCCGCCATGGCGTTCTCCAGCTTCCGCCCCGATGCCACCCCCGCCGCCCGCATCGGCCTCGGCCTCGCCGCCGTCGGCCGCCCCGGCTACATCAACCTCGGACGGGACCGCGACCTCCCCGCCGACCGCTCACCCGAGGCGCTGCGGGCCCGCGCCCACGACCTGCTCGACGCCGCCCACGCCCACGGCGTCCGCTACGTGGACGCCGCACGCTCCTACGGCCGCGCCGAGGAGTTCCTCGCCGCCTGGCTGGCGTCCCGCCCCGACGCCGCCCGCGCCATGACGGTCGGCAGCAAGTGGGGCTATACCTACACGGCCGACTGGCGCGCCGACGCGGCGGTCCACGAGGTCAAGGACCACTCCGCCGCCACGTTCGACCGGCAGTGGGCGGAGAGCGAACAGCTGCTCGACGGGTACCTCGACCTCTACCAGATCCACTCCGTCACGCCCGACAGCCCGGCGCTCCACGACCCCGGGCTGCTCGGCAGGCTGGCCCGGCTCGCCGCCGGGGGAGTGACGGTCGGCCTGTCCACGAGCGGCCCCGACCAGGCCGACGCCATCCGGGCCGCCCTCGGCGTGACGGTGGACGGGCGCCCCCTGTTCAGCACGGTCCAGTCCACCTGGAACGTGCTGGAGACCTCCGCCGCCGCCGCGCTGGCCGAGGCGCACGAGGCGGGTCTCACCGTGATCGTCAAGGAAGCGCTGGCCAACGGCCGCCTGGCCGGTGACGCCGCCCCCCGCGAACTGCACTTCGTGGCCGAGCAGACCGGCACCACACCGGACGCCGTCGCTCTCGCCGCGGCCCTGCACCAGCCGTGGGCGGGGATCGTCCTGTCGGGCGCGGCGACCACGGACCAGCTCGCCGCCAACCTCGCGGCGGCCCGCGTCCGCCTGGACGACGAGCAGCAGAACACGCTCACCCGACCGGCCCAGTCGCCCGCCGCCTACTGGCGCGCCCGCGCCGAACTGCCCTGGCACTGAGCCGCGGCCGTGCCCCGGCTCAGGCGGCCTTCGCCTTGGTGGCGTACATGTCCACGTACTCCTGGCCGGACAGCCGCATCACCTCGGTCATGACCTCGTCCGTCACGGCGCGCAGCACATAGCGGTCGCGGTCCATGCCCTCGTAGCGGGAGAAGTCCAGCGGCTGCCCGAAGCGGACGGTGATGCGCCCCCGGCCGATCTTCGGCAGCCCCTTGCCGCCGGGCTGCACGCGGTCGGTCCCGATCATCGCGAACGGCACGACGGGCGCGCCGGTCATCAGCGTGAGGCGCGCGATGCCCGTACGGCCCCGGTACAGCCGCCCGTCGGGGGAGCGGGTGCCCTCCGGGTAGATCCCGAACATGTTGCCCTGCTCCAGGATGCGGCGGCCGGTCATCAGCGCCGCGACACCGCCGTGCCCGCCGTCGCGGTCCACCGGGACCATGCCGACGGCCGTGAAGAACCACGCCATGACCCGGCCCTTCAGGCCGCGCCCCCTGACGTACTCCTCCTTGCCGATGAAGAACACCTGGCGCTTGCTGATCAGCGGGAGGACCACCGAGTCGATGAACGTGAGGTGGTTGCCCGCGAGGATCACCGGCCCGTCGCCGGGGACGCGCTCAAGGCCCTCGACCCGGGGGCGGAAGAACAGCTTCAGGAGCGGTCCGGCCAGCATCTTCAGCAGGACGAATCGGGACAACTTCCCCTCCGGGTCTTTCTGTGCGCCGCGCGGCACGGCGTGCCACCAGGACGATACTCGCGCTTCGGGCCGCCTCGCGCACGGGGTTCACACACCGGATACTCAGATTTGATCTGTCGTGTCCGGTACGCCCGGTTCCGTGTGACCCGTCCGCGCGCCGCCGGAGCACGCCACCCGGAGGAGCCGCACGGAGGCGCCATGACAGCAGACAGGACCGCCCCGGCCGGCCCCCGCCGCCGGTCCCTGCTGGGCGCCGCGCTGGCCGGGACCGCCGTGTCCCTCACCGCCGCGCCCGCCGCCGGAGCCCCCGAGCCGCGCACCCGCACCCGCGCCCGGCGGGGCGGCGGCCTGCCCGGTCTACGCACCCCCGCCGTCGTCGCCCACCGCGGCGCCAGCGGCCACCGGCCCGAGCACACCATCGGCGCGTACCGGCTCGGCCTCGACCTCGGCGCCGACATGATCGAGCAGGACGTCGTCCCCACCAAGGACGGCCGCCTCGTCTGCCGCCACGAGAACGAGATCGGCGGCACCACGGATGTCGCCGACCACCCCGAGTTCGCGGACCGGCGCACCACCAAGTCCGTGGACGGCGAGCGCGTCACGGGCTGGTTCACCGAAGACTTCACCCTCGCCGAGCTGAAGACACTCCGCGCCACCGAACGTCTCCCCGGCCGGCGGCCGGACAACACGCTCTACGACGGCCGCTGGCCCCTGCTCACCTACGACGAGGTCCTCGACTGGGCCGCCGAGCAGGGCAGCCGGCGCGGACAGCCCGTCCGCCTGTGCACCGAGACCAAGCACGCCACCTACTTCCGCTCCCTCGACCTCGGCGTCGAGGAACTGCTCGCCGACCTCCTCCGCGGCCGGGGCCTGGACCACGCCGGATCGCGCGTCGTCCTCCAGTCCTTCGAGCCGGGCAGCGTCCGCCGCCTCGCCCGGCTCGTGGACAACCCCCGCATCCTCCTGCTCGCCGAGGCCGACAGCCGCCCGGCGGACCTCGCGGCGGAGGACGACCCGCGCACCACCGCCGACCTCATCACCCCCGAGGGCCTGCGCCGCATCGCCCGTTACGCCCACGGCATCGGCCCGACGCTCGACCTCGTCGTCCCGCGCGACGACGACGACCGCCTCGGCCGCCCGTCCTCCCTGGTGGACGACGCCCACGACGCCGGGCTCGGCGTCTACGGCTACACCCTCCGCAACGAGAACGCCTTCCTCCCCGCCGACTTCCGCCGCGGCGACGACCCGAACGTCCACGGCGACGTGTTCGGCGCCGCCCGCGCCTACTTCCGCACCGGTATCGACGCCGTCTTCGCCGACCACCCGGACACCGCGCTGCTCGCCGCGGGCGACTTCCGGCGCGCCGCCGAGTCATGAATCTCACAGGCGAGTTGGCCACTCGCCATTCCCCCCGCCCGCGCGCTCAAGCAGAATGCTGACGGCGCGGGTGACACCCCGCGCCGTCAGGGCTGTCGCCGGCCGGATGCGCGACCCTCAACTCCAGGCCCGGCCGGCCCAAACACCTCGCTTGGGAGGCGTGCACACACCATGGGCATGAGCGTCACGATCGACACGGCGACCGAGGCCGACGCCGAGCAGATCCTCAAACTCCAGTACCTCTGCTACCAGCCGGAGGCGGAGCTCCAGGGGGACTACACCATCGCTCCACTGACCCAGACCCTGGCCGAGCTGGAGGCGGAGCTGCGCGAGACGTGCGTCCTCGTCGCCCGGCTCGGCTCCGAGGTCGTCGGCTCGGTACGCGGCACCGTCGACGCCGACGGCACGGCCGCGATCAGCCGCATCATCGTCCACCCCCGGATGCAGCGGCACGGCCTCGGCGGACGGCTCCTCGTCGCCGTCGAGGCGCGCCTCGCGGGTGAACGGGCCGCCGCGCGCTACCGGTTGCGCACCGGCCGCCGCGGGGTGGAGAACCTGCGGCTCTACCGCAGGCTCGGCTACGTGCCGGTCGCCACGGAGGAGGTCGCGCGCCAGCTGGGCCGGGTGACGCTGGAGAAGGAGGTCGCGCTCGCGGTGACCGCCTAGGTCGTGTCGTTCGGATCGTGGCGGATCGGTCCGCGTCGTCGGACGCCGTGCATCGCAAGGCGCCGGATCGCCACGCGTACCGGGCGTACCCGGGCGATGCGGTAACGCAGCGAGGTGCGGTGGCCGGCGGCGCGCGCCAGGCATGATCCGAACGACACGGCCTGGCCACCGCGTAGCATCGCCACTGTGCCGAGGGCCCGCCGACCGCGAACGGCGGGCCCTCGGTCATGCCCTCCCGCCCGCGGCGGACCGCCTCACGCCCGCGGCCGCGCCCGGCGCAGCCACACCAGCCCCGCCACCGGCAGCACCAGCGGCAGGAACAGGTAGCCGTACCCGTACCCCGACCACACCGTGGTGTCGGGGAAGTCCGACGAGTCGAGCAGCGTCCACGTCCCCACCGCCAGCACGCCCGCCAGCTCCGCCGCGCAGCAGCCGAACGCCAGCCGCCGCGCCCGCTCCCCGCCGCGCACGAGCGAGACGGTGATGAACCCGTACACCACGGCCGCCACCGCCGACAGCAGGTACGCCACCGGCGCCTCGTCGAAGCGCGCCGACAGCTGGTACGCCGACCGGGACGCCGCCGCGACCGTGAAGATCCCGTAGACCGTCACCAGCAGCCGCCCCGGGCCGGTCCGCAGCCCGGCGCGCTCCGGCGCCGTCCGCCCGTCGGTGTCAGCCACCGCCGACACCCCCCGCCCACACGTCCGCCACCCGGATCTGGAGCGCCGCGAGCACCAGCGCGCCCGCCGCCACCGTCGCCGACCCCCAGCGCGTCCGCTCGCTCAGCGAGACGATCGCCACCACCGGCAGGCACAGCGCCACCGCGACGAGGTACGAGACGAACACCGCCGTCCCGTCCCCCGCGGGCCGCTCACCGCGCGCGAGCTGCACGAGCCCCACCGCCAGCTGCACCAGTGTGAGCAGCAGGACGACGCCCATGCCCAGGTAGTGCCAGTCCTTGACGGCCTGGTTCCGGAAGGCCGCGTACCCGCACCAGGCGGTCAGCAGCAGCGCGGCCACGGCGACCGCGACCGTCAGCGGGGCAATCATGCGGCCGACTCTACGACGCGCCCCCGCGCCGCCCCGCCCCGGGTCCCGCCCGCGCCCGCGCCCGACGTGGCATTGGCCACAGCGCCCTCACCTGGGCCGTAACCCGGCCGGAACGTCTGTTTTACTTGGGGCATGACCACGACGAGCACGCGTCAGCAGACGACCGAGGCAGCGATGATGCCCGGTGCTCGTTGTATGTGTCGAATGTGCGACCGCTGAGGGACCGCCTTCCGGCCCGGCTCCGCCGACCGTCACCGTCCGGCCCCGCCGGCGCGTGACCGCTTCCGCGCCCGCCCTCACACCTGCCCCCGTACGCACGGCCCCGCCGTGCCCCGGTGCGCACCCGCACGCCCGCCGGGGTCCCGACAGTGACGGAATCCAGTGATCACCACCACGGACCTCACCAAGGTCTACCGCTCGCGCGACCGCGAGGTCACCGCGCTCGACGGCGTGGACATCCACGTACGCCCCGGCGAGGTGTTCGGCGTCATCGGCCGCAGCGGCGCGGGCAAGTCCACGCTCATCCGCTGCCTCAACCTGCTGGAACGCCCCACCTCCGGCACGGTGACCGTGGACGGGCAGGACCTCACCGCGCTCGACCGCCGCCGCTCGCACCGCGCGGGCCGCCCCCTGCGCGAGGCCCGCACCCACATCGGCATGATCTTCCAGCACTTCAACCTCCTCACCTCGCGTACCGTGCGCGGCAACGTGGAACTGCCGCTGGAGATCCTCGGCCTCGGCCGCCGCGAACGCGCCCGCAGGGCGCTCGAACTGCTCGACCTCGTCGGCCTCGCCGACAAGGCACGCGCCTACCCCAGCCAGCTCTCCGGCGGCCAGAAGCAGCGCGTCGGCATCGCCCGCGCCCTCGCGGGCGACCCCAAGGTGCTGCTCTCCGACGAGGCGACGTCCGCGCTCGACCCCGAGACGACCCGCTCCGTCCTCCGCCTCCTGCGCGACCTCAACCGGCAGCTCGGCCTCACCGTCCTGCTCATCACGCACGAGATGGACGTCGTCAAGGCCGTCTGCGACTCCGCCGCCCTGATGGAGGCGGGCCGGGTCACCGAGTCGGGACGCGTCGCCGACCTGCTGGCGACCCCAGGCTCCCGTCTCGCGCACGAGCTGTTCCCGCTCTCCGGCGCCGCGGACCCCGGCGGCACGCTCGTGGACATCACCTTCGACGGCGACTCCACGGGCAGGCCGGTCGTCTCGCAGCTGTCCCGCACGTTCGACCTCGACGTCTCCATACTCGGCGCGGCCATGGACACGGTCGGCGGCCGCCAGGTCGGCCGGATGCGCATCGCGCTCCCCGGCAGCGGCGAGGACACCGCCGCGGCCGTCGCGTTCCTGCGCGAACGCGGCCTCACCGTCGAACTGCCCGCCGCCCCCCGGGCCACCGGCACCGCCGCCGGGGAAGGAGCCGTCCGATGACCTGGGAACAGATGCGTCCGCTGCTCGAACAGGGCATCGTCGACACCCTCTACATGACCTTCTGGTCCACGCTGATCGCCCTCGCCGGCGGCCTGCCGCTCGGCGTCCTGCTGGTCCTCACCGACCGGGGCGGCCCGCTGCGCAACGTGGTGGTCAACAAGGTGATCGGCGTCGTCGTGAACGTCGGCCGTTCGCTGCCGTTCATCATCCTGGTCGTCGCGCTGATTCCGCTGACCCGCTCCGTCGTGGGCACCGCCATCGGCCCCACCGCCGCCATCGTGCCGCTCGCCATCGGCGCCATCCCCTTCTACGCGCGCCTCGTCGAGACGGCGGTGCGCGAGGTGGACCACGGGCTGGTCGAGGCGGCGCACGCGATGGGCGGCGGCACCTGGACGGTCGTCCTCAAGGTGATGCTGCCGCAGTCGCTGCCCTCCCTGGTCGCCGGCCTCACCACCACCTTCGTCGCCGTCATCGGCTACTCGGCCATGGCCGGCGCGGTGGGCGGCGGCGGCCTCGGCAACCTGGCGCTCGTCTACGGCTACCAGCGCTTCGAGGAGGGCTTCACCCTCGTCACGGTCGCCGTCCTCGTCGTGATCGTCACGGCCGTGCAGCTGCTCGGCGACGGCGCCGTACGCCTCCTCACCCGCCGGGAACGCGCCTCCTCGTGACCGCCGCCCCGCACCCCACCGACCCCACCACCCCAGAACGGCCCGCGAACCGCGCGGGCGCACCACACCGAAAGGCACTTTTCGTGCGTACCTCCATCAGGACCACCACCCTCGTCGCCTCCGCCGCCGCCCTCGCGCTGGCCCTCACCGCCTGCGGTACCGACTCCGACCCGGACACCGGCGGCGACGCGGACGGCGGCGGGCAGGACGTCTCCCAGCCCCTGACCGTCGCGGCCACCCCCGTGCCCCAGGCCGAGATCCTCGAATTCGTCCGGGACAACCTGGCGGAGGACGCCGGACTCGACCTGGACGTCCAGGAGTTCACGGACTACGTCCTCCCGAACACCGCCGTGGAGAGCGGCGAGGTCGACGCCAACTTCTTCCAGCACAAGCCCTACCTGGACGACTTCAACGCCAACCAGGGCACCGACATCGTCCCGGTCGTCAACGTGCACCTCGAACCCCTCGGCCTCTACTCCCACTCGCTCACCGACGCGGCGGACCTCGCCGAGGGCGCCACCGTCGGCATCCCCAACGACACCACCAACGAGGGCCGCGCCCTCAAGCTCCTCGCCGACAACGGCGTCATCGAGCTGAACGAGGGCGTCGGCGCCGACGCGACCCTCGCCGACATCGCCGACGACCGCGGCCTGGAGTTCGAGGAGCTGGAGGCCGCCACCCTGCCGCGCGCCCTCGACGACCTCGACGCCGCCGTCATCAACGGCAACTACGCGCTGGAGGCCGACCTCTCGCCCGCCGACGACGCGCTGGTCCTGGAGGAGGCCGAGGGCAACCCGTACGCCAACTTCCTCGCCGTCAAGAGCGGCAACGAGGACGACCCCCGCATCGAGATCCTCGCCGAGCTGCTGAACTCCGACGAGGTCAGGCAGTTCATCGAGGACACCTACCAGGGCTCGGTCGTCCCGGCCTTCGGCGCCCCCGCCGCCTGACACCGGCACGCCACAGCACGCCACGGCACACCGCAGCACCACCCCGACCGGGCCCCGGCACATGCCGGGGCCCGGCGCCGTGCCCGCCCCGCCCATGCTGCATGCTGTCCCCTCAGAACCCCAGGCCACGGAGAGAGACGCATGACTCCCACCTTCCCCGACATCTCCATCAGCACGGAACGCCTCGTGCTGCGCCCGTTCGAGGAAGCGGACCTGCGCGAACTCGTCGACATGATGAACGACGAGCTGACCGTCGCCTGGACCCCCGTCCCCCACCCCTACACCCTCGACGAGGGACGCGCGTGGGCCACCCGCGTCGCCCCCGCCGAACGCACCCAGGGCCACGGCATCGTCCTCGCCGTCACCGAGCACCTGACCCACCGCCTCGTCGGCACCGTCCACCTCTCCCACACCAACTGGCGTGCCAGGTCGAGCGAGATCGGCTACATCATCGCCCCCTGGGCACGCGGCGAGGGCTACGCGGCCGAGGCCGTGCTCGCCGTCGGCCAGTGGCTCTTCCACGACCAGCACTTCGAGCGCCTCGAACTGCGCACCGCCGCCGGCAACACCGCCTCCCAGCAGGTCGCCCAGAAGGCCGGCTGCATCAGCGAGGGCATCCTCCGCAACGCCGACATAGTCCGCTCCCGCACCGAGGACGGCGGCTGGACCGACATCCGCACCGACATCATCGTCTGGGGCCTGCTGCCCGAAGACCTGGAGGACGCCCCGGGCGCCTGACACCGCGCGGTAGGCTCTCCCCCGTTCCCCCCACCCCGCCCGCGACGAGTCCGGGAGCTACCCGACCATGGCCGACCGCGTCACCGTGATCGGATGGGACGGCACCCCGCTGGCCCCGGCAGCGCGCGCGGCCCTCCGCGCCGCGACCCTGGTGGCCGGCGCGCCACGCCATCTCGCCCTGCCCGACGTGCCGCCGCACGCGGAACGCGTCCAGCTCGGCAGCGTCGCCGTCGCCGCCCGCCGCGTGGCCGCCCATCGGGGCACGGCCGTCGTCCTCGCCGACGGCGACCCCGGGTTCTTCGGCGTCGTCCGCGCCCTGCGCGACCCGGCGCACGGCCTGGAGGTCGAGGTCGTTCCCGCCGTCTCCGCCGTCGCCACCGCCTTCGCCCGCGCGGGCATGCCCTGGGACGACGCCCGCGTCGTCGTCGCGAGCCACCGCACGCTCCGCCGCGCCGTCAACGTCTGCCGCGCCCACCCGAAGGTCGCCGTCCTCACCGCGCCCGGCGCGGGACCCGCCGAGATCGCCCTGCTGCTCGGCCCGGTGCACCGCACGTTCGTCATCTGCGAGGCGCTCGGCACCGACCGCGAACGCGTCTCCGTCCTCACCTCGGACACCGTGCCCCAGCGCCAGTGGACGGACCCCAACGTCGTCATCGTCATAGGCGGGGGAGGGATCACGGGGCGCGGCGGCGAGAGCTGGCTCGCGGGCGAGGACCCCGGGATACGGGCCGAGCCGCGCGGCTGGGGCCTGCCACCCGCCGCCTACCTCCCGCCCCTGCCGGGCGCGGGGCTCGTCCGGACGGGCAACGCGGCGCCGACCGTCGAGACGGGCACCCGCCTGCCGCACCCCGCGCCGCCCGGCGTGCCGGAACAGGAGCACCCCGGCCGCGGCCCCCGCCTGCGCGCCCTCCAACTCGCCGTGCTGGGCCCGCGCATGGGCGACCTGATGTGGGACGTGGGAACGGGCGACGGACTCGCCGCCGCCGACGCCGCGCGCCTCGGCGCCGCCGTCGTCGCGATCGACCGCGACGGCCGCGCCTGCGCCCGCACCGAGGCGACCGCCCGTCACCTCGGCGTCGGCATCCACGTCGTGCACGGCGCCGCGCCCCAGGTCCTCCAGGACCTTCCCGAGCCGGACATCATCCGCGTCGGCGGCGGCGGACACCGCACCCTGGTCACGTGTGCGGATCGCCGGGCGCAGCGCATCGTCACGCACGCCGTCACCCGCGACGAGGCGGAGGCCGCGGGACGTGTCCTCTCCTCCGCCGGGTACACCGTCGAGTGCACGCTGCTGCAATCTGTCGAACTCGCGGCGGACGACTGGGCCGAACGCGAACGCGCCGTCGTCTTCCTGCTGTCGGGCGCCCGGCCCGCCGATCCGCGCAGCCCGCACGCGCACCCGTGACCAGGGGGCGCTCCCATCCCGGGTAGGCTGATGGACCGTTGTGCCGTCGGCCGGACCTGACGCATTCGTCCGTCATGTCCGGGGTGGGAAGGAGCACGTGCGATGGGCGAGGTGGACGCGTGACGGAGCCCGGCCGGCTTCCCGACGGGGAGGCCCAGGAGCAAGCGGGCGGTGTGCCCGGACAGGTGGAGCAGCAGCCCGTGCTGCCCCCGGCACCCTTCTCCTTCCCCGCCCACGCCGACGAGGCGGTGGGCGCGGTCGTCGGGGACGGGGACCCCGACGACGAGGAGGACGAGGACCTGCTGATGCCCGGCGCCATCGGCGCGTGGGGCGACACGGTGGCGCCGCGTCCGGTGACCCAGGCGGTCCCGCATCCGGCCGCCGCCAGGACCCCGGCCACGCCGACCGGTCCCGAGTACCTGGACGTGGCCGCCGCCGAGGCGGCGGCGCAGCAGGCCCCGGCGGCATGGCAGCAGGCCACGGCGGAGGAATCGGTTCCCCGCCCCGAGCCCGTCGCCCAGCCCGCCCCGGCCCCGGCCCCGGCCCCGGCTGTGGTGGCACCGGAGACGCCCGCGCCCGCGGTCCCCGCCCAGGAGGGCCAGCCCGCCGAAGCCGTCGCACCCGCCATCCCCGAGGCGCCGGTGGCCACTTCGCCCGAACCGCTGCCCGCGACCCCCGTCGCCGAGGCGGCCGCGCCGGTCGCCCCCGGGACACCCGCCGAAGTCCCGGTGCCCGCGCCCGTGCAGGAGCCCGTCGCCCTCGAACCCGCCCCCGTGGCACCGGTGGACCAGGAGCAGCCCGCACACGACGCGGTCGCCCACCAGGCCGTCATGCCCGAGGACGCCACCGCGCCGGAGCCGCCGCAGCCGATCGTGCTCCCGGCGCCGCCCGCACCCGAAGAGGCCACCCCCGTCGGCCCCGTTCAGGAGCACCCCGCCGAGCAGCCCGTTCCCGAACCGCCGGTCCAGGAGCAGCCCGTCCCCGACCAGGCCACCCCGCTCCAGCCCGCCCCGGAGGAGCCCCGGCAGGCCCTGCCGGAGCAGGTGGTTCCCGAGCAGGCAGCACCCGAGCAGGCAGCACCCGGGCAGGAGGCGCCCGCGCCCGCCGAGGACGAGCCGGCCCCGGCCACCGAGCCCGCCGCGCAGACCATCCAACTGCCCGGTCCCCGCGCCCCCGAGCCCCCCGCCGCGTCCCCCCCGGCCCCCGGCTACCCCGAGTCGGAACGGGACGCCGTCCACCGCCTCATGCGCGAACGCCGCGACATCCCCCACGGCTTCCGCTCCGAGCCCATCCCGAACGACGTGCTCCTGCGCGTCCTCGAAGCCGCCCACACCGCACCGAGCGCGGGCGTCGCCCAGCCCTGGGACTTCGTCATCATCCGCTCGCCGGAGACACGCCAGGCGGTCCACGCGCTGGCCGGGCAGCAGCGCGACGCGTACGCCAAGTCCCTCCCGAAGGCGCGCGCCAAGCAGTTCAAGGAACTGAGCGTCGACGCGATCCTCCACACCCCGGTCAACATCGTCGTCACCGCCGACCCCACCCGGGGCGGGCGCCACACCCTCGGCCGCGGCGTCCAGCCGCAGCTCGCGCCCCACTCGTCCGCCCTCGCCGTCGAGAACCTCTGGCTCGCCGCGCGCGCCGAGGGCCTCGGCGTCGGCTGGGTCGGCTTCTTCGACGAACGCGAACTCGTCCGCGCCCTCGACCTCCCCGGCCACCTGGAGATCGTCGCCTACCTGTGCGTCGGCTACGTGGACGCGTTCCCCGGCGACGACGACCGCACTCCGGACGCGCCCGCCCGCCGCCCCCTCTCCTGGGTCGTGCACGAGGAGTCGTACGGCCGCCGCGCCCTCCCCGGCGCCGAGCCGCACGACCTGCTCGGCGAGACCCTCGCCGAGATCCGCCCGCTCGACGCGCAGGCGCTCGGCGAGGCGTGGGAGCGCCAGAAGCGCATGACCAAGCCCGCCGGGGCCCTCGGTGCCCTGGAGATCATCTCCGCCCAGCTGTGCGGCCTCTCCCGCAGCTGCCCGCCGCCCGTGCCCGAGCCCGCCGCCGTCGCCGTCTTCGCGGGCGACCACGGCGTGCACGCCCAGGGCGTCACCGCCTGGCCCCAGGAGGTGACCACCCAGATGGTGGCCAACTTCCTCTCGGGCGGCGCGGTGTGCAACGCCTTCGCGAGCCAGGTCGGCGCCGAGGTATGCGTCGTGGACGTCGGCGTACGCGGCGAACTCGTCCCCGGGGCGGGCCTGATGCCCCGCCGGGTCAGGGCGGGCACCGCCGACTTCACCACCGGTCCCGCCATGACCCGCGAGGAGGCCCTCCGCGCCGTCGAGGTCGGCATCGAGACGGCACGCGACCTCGTCGCCGCGGGCAACAAGGCGCTGCTCACCGGCGAGATGGGCGTCGCCAACACGACCGTCTCGGCCGCGCTCGTCGCCGCCTTCACCGGCGCGGACCCCGCCGAGGTCACCGGCCGCGGCACCGGCATCGACGACGAGACGCACGCCCGCAAGGTGGACGTCGTCCGCCGCGCGCTCCAGCTCCACCAGCCCGACCCGGCCGACCCGATCGGCACCCTCGCCGCAGTCGGCGGTCTCGAACACGCCGCGCTGACGGGCTTCATCCTCGGCGGCGCCTCACTGCGCGTCCCGGTGATCCTGGACGGCGTGACGGCCGGTGCCGCCGCCCTCGCCGCCCGCGTCGTCTCGCCCGAGGCCGTCTCGGTCTGCATCGCGGGCCACCGCAGCGCCGAACCCGGCCACCTCGCCGCCCTCACCGCGCTCGGCCTGCGCCCGCTCGTCGATCTCGACCTGCGGCTCGGCGAGGGCACCGGCGCCCTGCTCGCCCTCCCCGTCGTCCAGAGCGCGGCCCGCGCGATGCGCGAGGTCGCCACCTTCGACTCGGCGGGCGTCACCGACAAGAACTGACCAGGACCCCCGCCGTAGGGTGGGGGCACCGAGCCGCTCCGACGCCGCAGCGGCGTCCGGCCGCCCCGGGGGACGCCCCCGGGGCACCGCCCCGAGGAGCCGCACCACCGATGTCCGACCACCCCGCCTACCCCGTGGGACTGCGCCTGGCCGGCCGCCGCGTCGTCGTCCTCGGCGGCGGCACCGTCGCCCAGCGGCGCCTGCCGTCGCTGCTCGCCGCGGGCGCCGACGTCCTGCTGATCGCCCCCGCCGTCACTCCGTCCGTCCAGGCGATGGCCGAGGCGGGCGAGCTGCGCTGGGAACGCCGCGGCTACCGGCCGGGCGACCTCACGGACGCCTGGTACGCCCTCGTGGCCACCGACGACCCCGCCGTGAACGCCGCCGCCTCCGCCGAGGCCGACGAACGCCGCGTCTGGTGCGTCCGCAGCGACAACGCCGAGGCGGCCACGGCCTGGACCCCGGCCACCGGCCACAGCGACGGCGTGACCGTCGCCGTCCTCACCGGCCGCGACCCCCGCCGCTCCGCCGCCGTCCGCGACGCCGTCGTCGAAGGGCTGCGCGACGGCTCCCTCGGCGCCCCCAGGCACCGCGACCGGCTCCCCGGCGTCGCGCTCGTCGGCGGCGGCCCCGGCGACCCCGACCTCATCACCGTGCGCGGACGGCGCCTGCTCGCCGAGGCGGACGTGGTGATCGCCGACCGCCTCGGCCCTCGCGACCTCCTCGGCGAACTGCCGCCGCACACCGAGGTCGTCGACGCGGCGAAGATCCCGTACGGCCGCGCCATGGCGCAGGACGCCATCAACGCCGCGCTGATCGAGCACGCCCGCGCCGGGCGCCGCGTCGTCCGTCTCAAGGGCGGCGACCCGTTCGTCTTCGGGCGCGGCATGGAGGAGGCGTCCGCGCTCGCCGCCGCGGGCATCCCGGTCACCGTCGTGCCCGGCGTCACCAGCGCGATCGCCGTCCCCGCCGTCGCGGGCATCCCGGTCACCCACCGGGGCGTGGCCCACGAGTTCACCGTCGTCAGCGGCCACGTGGCGCCCGACGACCCGCGCTCCCTCGTGGACTGGCCCGCCCTCGCCGCCCTGCGCGGCACGCTCGTCCTCCTCATGGCGGTCGAACGGCTCGGCGTCATCGCCGACACCCTGATCCGCCACGGCCGCCCCGCCGCCACTCCGGCCGCCGTCGTCCAGGAGGGCACCACGCCCGCCGAGCGCCGCGTGGACGCGCCCCTGTCCGACATCGCGCGCCGCGTCGCCGAGGAGGGCATACGGCCCCCGGCGATCGTCGTCATCGGCGACGTCGTGGGGGTGACCGCGTGAGCACGGCCCTCCACGTCACCGACGCGGCCGACCCGCGCCTCGCCGACTACACGGCGCTGACGGACGTCGCTCTGCGCCGCCGCAAGGAACCGGCCGAGGGTCTGTTCATGGCCGAGGGCGAGAAGGTCATCCGCCGCGCCCTCCAGGCCGGCTACCCGATGCGCTCCATGCTGCTCACCCCCCGCTGGGCCGACGCCATGCGCGACGTGACCGACGCGTCCGCCGCCCCCGTCTACCTCGTCGAGCCGGAGACCGCCGAACGCGTCACGGGCTACCACGTCCACCGCGGCGCCCTCGCCGCCATGGGCCGCACGCCCCTCCCGTCCGCCGCCGATCTGCTGGCGTCCTCCCGCTGCCTGGCCGTCCTGGAAGCCGTCAACGACCACACGAACGTCGGCGCCGTCTTCCGGGGCGCCGCCGCGCTCGGCCTGGACGGCGTCCTGCTGTCCCCGGACTGCGCCGACCCGCTCTACCGCCGCTCGGTCAAGGTGTCGATGGGCGCCGTCTTCTCCCTGCCGTACGCGCGCCTCGACCACTGGCCCCACAGCCTCCGCGACGTGACGGACGCCGGCTTCCGCCTGCTCGCCCTCACCCCGGACGCACATGCCCGCGACATTGCCGAGGCCGCCGCCGAGATCCGTACGGAACGCGTCGCGCTCATGCTGGGCGCGGAAGGTGACGGCCTCACCCCCCGCGCCCTCGCCGCCGCCGACACCCGGGTGCGCATCCCGATGTCGCACGGCATCGACTCACTCAACGTCGCCGCGGCAGCAGCCGTCGCGTTCTACGCCGTCACCCACACCTCCTGACCCCGCCCGGCGCGGCAGCGGACACCGACGGGGGAGCGCGCCCAGGCCGGATGGGCACGGACCAGGGACCGCGCGCCCCGGACGAGGAGACTGCGCCGGCCGGTGCCGGGATCGGGCCGGAAGCGCTCCGGCGCCGGGACGCCGTGCACAGGGCCCCACGTCAGCGTCTCCGGGCAACGCCCGTACCCCGAGGACCGCAGGACCGCCGACCCCCGCGGTCAGGCCGAGCCAGGCCGAACCGCGACCACGCCCCGGCGGGGACACCGGACTCCCCGACCCGCGCCGCGAGGTCCGCCCCACGGCGGAACCGCCCGGTGCCGGCCCCGGTGCGACATCGCCGGGCGTTCCCCGGAGGAACGAAGGGACCGCCGGGTGCGGCGGCGCGACAGACGCCGCCGGAGCGCTGCTCCACCCCGCGAACGCCACCGGTGCCCCCGCGGGCCGCCTACACGGGCCCCTGGCAGCCCTGTGCGGCGGCGATGCCGAGGGCCACGAACAGCGTCACGGTCACGAACACCACCAGCCGCTGCCGCAGCAGCCGCTTGTCCACCACCCGCCTGCGCGCCCCGGGGCGCGGCCTCGGCTGCGGCCGTTCCGGCCGGCGCGGGCCGGGGGCCGGGGCGGGCCGGTCGGGGCGCGCCCGCGCCGCCGCGGGCACGCGCTGCCCCACCCCGCGCGCCTCCCGCGTCGCGATCTCCTTCAGCCGCAGCGACAGCTGGAGCGTACTGGGCCGCTCCTTCGGCGACTTGGACAGGCAGGACCGCAGCAGCGGCGCCAGCGCGGCCGGCACGCCGTCGAGTTGCGGCTCCTCGTGCACCACCCGGTAGAGCATGACCTCGGAACTGCCCTGCCCGAACGGCGAGTCGCCCAGCGCCGCGTACGCCAGCGTCGCCCCGAGCGAGAACACGTCGGACGCCGGGGTGACCCCCTGCCCCCTGACCTGCTCGGGCGCGAGGAAGCCGGGGGAGCCCACCGCCGTGCCGACGTGGGTCAGCGTGCTCGCCCCCGTGGACCAGGCGATGCCGAAGTCGATGATCCTGGGCCCCTTGGGCGAGAGCAGGATGTTCGACGGCTTCAGGTCCCGGTGGACGACCCCGGCCTCGTGCACGGCCACCAGCCCCTCCGCCAGGGCCGCGCCGATCGAGGCCGTCTCGGCGGCCGACAGCGGCCCGTCCTCGGCCACCTTGTCGTGCAGCGAGGGGCCGGGCACGTACTGCGTCGCGAACCACGGCTTCGGCGCGTCCAGATCGGCGGCCACCAGCCGGGCCGTGCAGCCGCCCCTGATGCGCCGCGCGGCCGACACCTCCCGTGCGAACCGTGAGCGGAACTCCTGGTCCTCGGCGAGATCCGGCCGGATGACCTTCAGCGCCACGCGCTGTCCGCGCCGGTCCGAGCCGAGGTACACCACCCCCATGCCACCCGCGCCCAGCCGCCGGTGGAGCCGGAACGCGCCGATGACTCGCGGGTCCTCGCGCCGGAGCCGCATCATCGCCATGTCCACCTCGCTGCCCCGTCCTTGTGATGGGCCTCAGCTTACGGACTGTGCGGGCCGAGCAGGGAGAAGGCCGCGCTCGGCGATGTCGCAGGCCGGTGCGAAGGAGCCCCTGAACGGCGCGGACGCGGCCCGGGAAGCCGTCCCCTGGGGGGAAACCCGGGGTCCCGCGACGCCTCGTCCACCCAGGGGAGTAGCCCCGGCCCCCCTGCATCCTCCTGCGGGAGGCCCCCAGGTCAGTACGCCGGGCTGACGCCCGGGACGCCCCGCGCGGCCTACTGTGGTGATCAAGCGGCGGGCGCAGCACTCGTCCCCCGAGGTCACCCGCCCGCCGCCCCCAACCTGACGACAGGAGAGGTGAGATGGCCCAGACGGCACTCAGGCCGCAGAGCCGTACGAGCGCCAGGCGTCATCCGCTGGTGGCCACCGCCATGGTGCTGCCGCTGGCCCTCGCCCTGGCCGTCATGACCGGCGGCATCGATGCCGTCGTCACACAGGCGTCGTCCGTGGCCGGCTTGCTGGGGCGCTGAGCGGCGCCCCGGGCCCGAGAGAGCGGCTCGGGCCGGGGACACCGGCGAAACCCCGTGGGGACGGGGGTACGGCGGACGGCATGTGTGCCCGGGACAGCTGGGGAGCTGTCCCGGGCACAGCGTATGCCCGAAAAGCCCGCGGCGCCGCCACATTCCGGTCGCCACATTCCGTACGCGCGTCCGGGGAGTGGGCGGTTCCCCGTCGTGGGACCCGCGGTACGCGGAGAACGCGAGAGGCCGGAGAGCGATGCTCTCCGGCCTCTTTCCGGTGCGCGATACTGGGATTGAACCAGTGACCTCTTCCGTGTCAGGGAAGCGCTCTCCCGCTGAGCTAATCGCGCGGGCGGACCCCAGGGGGTCCCGTGGACGATACTGGGATTGAACCAGTGACCTCTTCCGTGTCAGGGAAGCGCTCTCCCGCTGAGCTAATCGTCCTCCGAGGTGGAGACGGGATTTGAACCCGTGTAGACGGCTTTGCAGGCCGTTGCCTCGCCTCTCGGCCACTCCACCGCACAGGGGCCGTGACCCCCATCGAGCGGACGACGAGACTCGAACTCGCGACCCCCACCTTGGCAAGGTGGTGCTCTACCAACTGAGCTACGTCCGCACTTGGTGCTTCCCCCGGGTCACTTCCGTGTTCCGGGGACGTCATGAACTCTAGCGGATTCACCGGCCAGCTCAAACTCGGTACCCGGCGGCCCCCTACACTCGCACGCGTGCCCGACTTCCCCCCGATGGCCCGCCTCGGCGGATTCCTCGCCACCGGACTGCGCGACGTGACGCGCGACCCGGCGGCCCTCGACTCCTCGGGATGGTGGGCGGTCGTCGCCGGGGACGACGGCCCGCCGCTGTGCGCCCGGTTCGCCGACGTCCGCCCCGCGCCGTCCCCCGCCGCCGTCCCCGGCCGGTGGCGCGGCCCGCGCCGCGACGCCTGGACAAGCTCCCTGGACCGCGCCGCGTACACCGCCGGAGTCGCCCGCGTCCGGGAGCACATCGCGGCGGGCACGGTCTACCAGGTCAACCTCTGCCGGGTGCTCTCCGCGCCGCTGCCCGCCGGGGACGACCCGGACATCGACGCCCTCACCGCGCTCCTCGCGCGGGCCCACCCCGCCCGTTACGCGGGAACCGTGCGACTGCCCGCGCACGGCGTCGAGATCGCCACCGCCTCACCCGAGCTCTTCCTCAGCCGCCGGGGCGCCCTGGTCGGGTCAGGGCCCATCAAGGGCACCGCTCGCACCGCCGACGCGTTCCTCCCCAAGGACCGCGCGGAGAACGTGATGATCGCCGACCTCGTCCGCAACGACCTCGGCCGCGTCTGCGCACCTGGCTCCGTCACGGTCCCCGGCCTGTGCGTCCCCGAGCCCTACCCAGGGCTCGTGCACCTCGTCTCCACGGTCGCGGGCCGCCTCGCGCCGGGCTCGGACTGGCCCGCCCTCATGGACGCCGCGTTCCCGCCGGGCTCGGTCACCGGCGCCCCCAAGTCCAGCGCGCTGCGCGTCATCCAGGAGCTGGAGACGGCGCCGCGCGGCCCGTACTGCGGTGCGGTGGGCTGGGTGGACGCGGACCGGGGCACCGCCGAGCTGGCCGTCGCCATCCGCACGTTCTGGATCGACCGCACCGCCGCCGGTCCGCCCGTCCTGCGCTTCGGCGCCGGGGCCGGCATCACCTGGGACTCCGACCCGGCGGGGGAGTGGGCCGAGACCGAACTGAAGGCCGCGCGGCTGCTCGCGATAGCGTCTCGACCGGGCGCCACGGGCCCCGGTGACCGCCCCGGCGGCCACCGTGACGAGAAGCGAGGAAGGGAACCCTCATGGGGCTGATCTGGCTGGACGGCGCGCTGCGCGACGCCGACAGCGCGCGCGTCTCCGTCTTCGACCACGGACTGACGGTCGGCGACGGGGTGTTCGAGACGATGAAGACCGTGGCGGGACACCCCTTCGCGATGCGCCGCCACCTGGACCGGCTCGCCGTGTCCGCCGCCGGGCTCGGCCTGCCGGAGCCCGACCGCGACGAGGTCGCGCGCGCCTGCGCCGCGGTGCTCGACGCCGTGCCCCTGCCGCTCGGCCGCCTGCGCGTCACCTACACCGGCGGGCTCGCCCCGCTCGGCTCCGACCGGGGCGAGGGCCGCCCCACCCTCGTCGTCGCCCACGCCGAGACACCCCGCCGCCCCGACACCACGGCCGTCGTCACCGTCCCGTGGACGCGGAACGAGCGCGGCGCCCTCGCCGGGCTGAAGACCACCTCGTACGCCGAGAACGTCATCGCGCTCGCCCGCGCCCGCCAGCAGGCCGCGTCCGAGGCGCTGTTCCCCAACACGGCGGGCCACCTGTGCGAGGGCACGGGCACCAACGTCTTCGTCGTCCTCGACGGCGAACTGCACACCCCGCCGCTCTCCTCCGGCTGCCTGGCCGGCGTCACCCGCGCCCTGGTCGTCGAGTGGAGCGGCGCGCGCGAGACCGAGCTGCCCATGGACTGCCTGGAGCGGGCCGAGGAGATCTTCCTCACCTCCTCCACGCGCGACGTCCAGGCGGTGCGCCGCGTGGACCGCCGCGAACTCCCGGGCGCCCCCGGGCCGGTGACCGCCGAGGCCATGCGCGTCTTCGCCGCGAGGTCCGCCGCCGACATCGACCCGTGACGGGCCCCGTCCCCGGGTAGACATCCCCCGATGACGACGACGCTCCGCCCCGACGGGCCGGAAGAACGCACCGCGGGCGGCGGGCGGACCCGCGCCTACCGCATCCGTGTCAACGGCCGTGACGCGGGCGGGCTCGTGCTCGCGGCGGACGGCCCGCGGCCCGCGACCGGGCGGGTCGTCCGCCTCGCGGTGCACCCGCCCGACCGTGGGCGCGGCCGGGGGACCGTCGCCGCGCTGGCCGCCGAGGAGATCCTGCGCGACTGGGGATGCGCCGACGCGGGCGCCGTCGTCCCCTCCGGCGCCGCGACGGCCCTGCGGCTGGCCGCCGCGCTCGGCTGGACCGAACGCGCCCGCACCCTCACCAAGCCCCTGCCCGGCGGCCCGCCGGGCGGCCCGCTGGACGCGGCCCCGCTCGTACGGGAACTGCGGCACGCGGACACCGGCGAGGCCACCGGCGCGGTCCGCGTGTCCCTGGCGCACGGACTGCCGGACGGCACCGGCGCGTTCGTCCACCGGATCGACGTTCCCGAAAGGTTCCGGGCACAGGGGAACGCCCGCGCGCTCCTGCTCCTCGCGGAGGACACCGCGCGCGACGCGGGCAGCGGGCGCATCGGCCTCACCCTGCACGCCGGGGAACTCGACCTCGTACGCGCCGACCGCCTGCTCCGCACGCTCGGCTACCTGCCCGCCGCCCACCATGTCTACAAATCGCTCCGCTGAGCCAGCAGCGACTCCGCGATCTCCGTGATCCGCTCGCGCAGGCCCTCCTGGCTGCGCCCGCCGTCCAGCCGCTGCCCGTCGATCACATACGTCGGCGTGCCCGTCACGCCGAGTGCCTGGCCCTCCGCCTGGTCGGTGTCGACGGCGAGCAGGTGGCGGCCGTCGATCAGCGCGGTGCCCACCTCCTCCGCGTCCAGCCCCAGCTCGGACGCGAGGGCGGTCAGCAGCCCCGGTCCCCGCTCGCCCAGCTCCGGGGTGCGTGCGAGCAGCGCCGTCCAGTACTCCTCGCCGCGCCCCTGCGCGTACGCCTCCTCCGCCGCCTGGGCGGCGGCCAGCGCGTGCTGGTTCTTCGCGAGGGGGAAGTGGCGCCTGCGGATCTCCAGGGCTTCGCCGAACCGTTCCCGCAGCGCCCGTACGTCGGACTCGGCGCGGTGGCAGTCGGGACACTGGAGGTCGCACCACATGTCCAGCACGACGGGGCGGGGGCTGCTCTCACTCATGCCGCCCAGTCTCCCAGACCCCCCGCGACCCCGGTCCGCGTCCGGGTCCACCCGGAAATCTCCCCCATCCCGCGTCAGGACGATGGCCTCACGGCCGCCGACGCGGCAGGATGGATAGATGCTGATCGGCACCGCTTGTACCCTTCTGACCGCCGCAGGGCTCGGCATATCGGTCCTCGTGGCGCGCCGCCGCCGCTACGCCGCCGCGCTGCGCCTGGCCGCGATCTCCCTGCTTCCCGTGGGGCTCGCCATGACGGGCGTGGTCCGCTTCGTGGTCAACATGACCTTCAACCCGGTCGCCTGGGCGGGCTTCGGCGTCCTCGGCCTCGCCGTGGTCCTGTTCCTCTCCGGCCGCCTGGCCGAGGGCAAGGGCCGGGGCCGCGACGCGGCCCCCGCGTCCGCCGGGTCGGCAGCGCCGGCGGGGCTGCCCAGGGGCCGCCGCACGTCGGGCCGCAAGGCCGTGGGCGGTGCCACGGGGGGAGGGGCGGCCGGGACGGGGGACGACTTCTCGGACATCGAGGCCATCCTCAAGAAGCACGGCATCTGACCCACGGAGGCTCTAGCACGCCCACTCCCGGAGAATCCCGGAATCGGGCGGAAACCCCCGTATAGAGGGCTTGTTGATCGCTGCTGGTGACGGCGCTGGGTCATGATCGCCGCGTCATGCCGTACATCACCGGGGAGCAGCACGCTCCCGACACGACCGTCCCGCCCCTCGCGCCGCCGGACCCGCCCCCCGCCGATCCCGCGCAGCCGCGCGGCTGCCTGTTCGCCCTGTCGCAGCCGCCGCTGATGCTCTTCCTGACCGTCATCGGCGTCCTGCTGCTCATCGCGGGGGTGCACGATCAGTTCCTTCTGTGAACCCCCGCACGGGCCGCCCCCCTGGTCCGCCGCGCGGCACCGCACAG